>JACQKL010000007.1 GCA_016204535.1 Candidatus Levyibacteriota bacterium
CACGGGAATTCACTGCGAGCACTTGTTAAATATCTAGAAAATATTTCCGACGAAGATATAGAAAAGCTCGAAATCGCAACAGGAGAAATTTACGTTTATTCCATAAATGAACAAGGCGATGTAGCTTCAAAAGAAATTAAACAATGAGGCGACACCTTTGAGGCGACACCTCCCAGGTGCAATAGCCAGACACCTAAATATTAGTATTAAGTAAGATTACAAATTCGCCTTTTGGGGTTGTTTTTGAAAAGTGTTTTAGTGATTCTGAAATTTTTTCGCGGTATATTTCTTCATGAACTTTTGTTAATTCTCGAGCTATAACAATATTTATATCTCCAAAAATTTCCATAAGGTTATTTAAAGTTTTAATCAATCTGTATGGAGATTCAAATATAATTAACGTAAGTTTAATAGTTTGAACTATTGAACTAAGATCAGTAAGTAATTTTTTTCTTTTTCCTTCTTTTTTCGGCAGATATCCGACAAAGAAAAATTTATCAGTTGGAAGGCCTGAAGAAACAAGAGCTGATATTGCAGCGGACGGACCGGGAATCGACTCGACTTTAATTCCTTCTTTTATGCACTCTCTAACCAATTTAAACCCTGGATCTGAAATCGTAGGCGTACCGGCATCAGATACTAAGGCAACATTTAATCCATTTTTCAAGGCATTAATTATTTCAGGCATTTTCTGGCTTTCGTTTTGTTCGTAATAAGAAATTAATCGAGCTTTCATTGAATTATTGACAGTATTTATAGTATTGATATTTATTGGTAATATTCTTGAGAGAAGAAATCCCGTCTTTCTCGTATCTTCGCAGGCAATTACTTCAACGGTTTGTAAAACATCAATCGCTCTTAGTGTAATATCCTCAAGATTACCTATTGGAGTAGCTACAATGTATAACTTTCCTGCCATAAATGTTAACTTAAAAACTTAATAATCAAAAAGCCGCCAATTAAAAAAGCCATAAAGATTAATGATGCGATGTCGAAATATTTTTCGATGGCATTAGATATTCTTCTTCCAAATATACGAATTGCTCCTGCAACTGCAAAAAATCTAGCTGCTCTTCCAAATAAAGATGCGATTATTAATTGTTCAAGAGGAATTTGGAAGAATCCTCCACCTATAGTAAAAACTTTGTAGGGTATTGGTGTAAAAGCAGCTGTAAAGACAGCTAAAAAGGCATTTTCTTTATATAAAACACCAACTTGATCAAAGGCAGTTTGAAGATGGTAAAAATCAACGATGGGCTGGCCTATTGCCTGAAAGAAGAAAAGTCCTATAAAGTAACCCGCAATCCCTCCCAAAACCGATCCTAGCGTTGAAATTAAGGCAAAAAACCACCATTTAAAACGATGTGCAACAGTCATCGCCAGAAGTAAAACGTCAGGAGGAATCGGGAAAAAAGAGCTTTCAGCAAAAGCCAGTAGGAATAATGAATACGAAGCATATTTAGTTTTAGACCAGTGGATGGTCCAATCATAAAGCTTTCGCATTATTTTGCTTGGAATAAGAATAATCCGAAGGAAAGGAGATAAATTCTGAGATAGACGCATGATCTTTTTATCTTATCATAAAATTAAGAGAATTTGCGGACGATTCCAACTGCTTTTCCTTGAATAGTTAGAGAGTTAGGGTAAATTGGATCCATTTCTGAGTTAGCAGGCTTTAGCACAATCCTTCCGTTTTCGTTATAGAATCTTTTAAGAGTCGCCAAATTGTTATCAACTAAAGCGACAACTATATCTCCGCTTGTAGCAGTGTTTGTTTTTTCGATAACAACGAAGTCTCCCTCAAAGATACCGTCTTCGATCATCGAATTACCCTTCACCTGCAATACATAGGCAGTTCTTTTACCCGTTATCATCGAAGCAGAAACATGAAAAGTTGCATTTGGATCGCTATGCGGCTCCAAAGGTTTACCTGCGGCAATATATCCCATCAAAGGAAGTTCTATCGAAGCGCTACTTCCCAACAGAGAAAATGTTACTTTTTGATCTATAATTTTAAGCACCCTATTGTTTCCATCCACTTTTTGAAGGAATCCCTTTTCAACCAAACCTTTGATAATAGCATGTACTGTGGAATTGCTTTTATGCCCTGTCGCTTCCGCTATTTCCGCAAGTGTTGGAGAATAGCCAAATTGTCTTTGAAATTGGGCAAGAAACTCTAATAGTTCTCTTTCTTTTTGATAAATTACTCCTGGCATATATTTTCTTATACCAGTATTTTATACGAATATTTCTGTGCTCTGTCAAGATGACGAAAATATACAAACCAGATCAATATTTATTGATGTTTGTGCTAGAATATAAGTTCCATGAAGTTTAAATTAGTCTCGAATTTTAAGCCTACTGGTGACCAACCGCAGGCAATCCAAAAATTGACTCAAAACCTTGAGAAAAATGTAAGGAATCAAGTGCTTTTGGGCGTAACAGGTAGTGGAAAGACCTTTACCATGGCTAATGTGATCGAAAAAATTCAAAAGCCTACTCTTATAATTTCTCATAATAAAACTCTCGCAGCTCAACTTTATCAGGAATTTAGGGATTTTTTCCCCCACAATGCAGTTTCTTACTTTGTTTCTTATTATGATTATTACCAACCCGAAGCTTATATCCCTCAAAGCGATACTTATATAGAAAAAGAGGCGGAAATAAATGATGAGATTGATAAATTAAGACTTTCTGCAACAACCAGTCTTCTAACTCGTAAAGACGTAATTGTTGTTGCTTCTGTGTCCTGTATTTACAATTTAGGCTCTCCTGTGGAATATGGAAAATTTGTGCTTGAAATAAAGCCTGGTGTAAAAACTGATTTAAAGTCAATTATCTTAAGACTTACTGACTTACAATACGATCGAAATGAATACGCGTTTGAAAGAGGTAGTTTTAGAGTGAGAGGTGATGCTATTGATTTATTTCCGGCATACAAAGACATTGGCATCAGAATCGAGCTTAAAAATGACAAAATAAAGGAAATTTCGGAATTTGACTCTCTTACAGGGACCACAATTGAAGTTTTAGAAAGTATTGTGATTTATCCTGCCAAACATTATATGACCGATCCTTTATCATATAGTAACGTCTTTCCAAGGATTCTGAAAGATTTAAAAATTCAAGTTGCAAAATTAAAACAAGAAAACAAACTCTTGGAGGCACAAAGACTTGAGCAGCGGACAAATTTTGATCTGGAAATGATCAAAGAAATTGGCTACGTAAATGGAATAGAGAATTATTCAAGATATTTTGACGGAAGAAACCCCGGAGAACCTCCCTATACGCTTTTGGATTATTTTAACTATCAATCAAAAGACTTTTTATGCATTATAGATGAATCACATATGACTATTCCCCAGTTAAGAGGCATGTATAATGGGGATCATTCAAGGAAAGAAACCTTAATTGAATATGGTTTTCGCCTCCCATCGGCTTTGGATAATCGACCGCTTAAATTTCCAGAATTAATGCAACGACTCAATCAAATAATTTATGTGAGTGCTACACCTGATGATTATGAACTATCCTTAGCAAAAGACAGCTTAAAATCTAATGACGCTATTATTGAACAATTAATCCGTCCAACAAATCTGGTTGATCCCAAAATAACTGTAAAACGATCAGAGGGGCAAATTATTGACTTAATTGAGGAAATTAACAAAAGAGTGTCTGTTGGGCAAAGAGTTCTAGTAACAACTTTGACAAAAAGAATGGCTGAAGAGCTGTCTTCTTATTTGGAAGAAAGAAATGTTAAAGTTTCCTATCTTCATTCTGACATCCAAACCTTGGAAAGACAGGATGTATTAGATCAACTTAGGGAGGGTACATATGATGTAATTGTTGGCATAAATCTTCTTCGCGAGGGACTGGATTTGCCTGAAGTTTCTCTAGTTGCAATACTAGATGCTGATAAAGAAGGATTTTTACGCAGCAAAACCTCGCTTGTCCAAACTATGGGAAGGGCTGCTCGTCACATTGATTCGCAAGTTATTATGTATGCGGATATTTTTACTAAATCAATGAGGAATGCAATTGATGAAGTTGAAAGAAGAAGAAAAATTCAGATTAAATACAATAAGAAACACAATATAACCCCAAAAGGAATCGAGAAAAAAATCAAAGCAAAATTAGTTGAAGAAGATCTTTCCAAACCAGCAAATGAAGATTTAAAATATTTATTAACTCTTTCCCAAAAAGAAGTAATCTTACCCGATGAAAAAGAAAATCTAATTAAAAAACTTAGAAAAGAAATGAAGGAAGCAGCGCAAAACTTAAATTTCGAAAAAGCAGCTATGATCCGCGACCAAATTAAACTCCTTAGAATCCGCTGATGTTTTTGGTAAGTTCTATATTCTGAACGTTCTGACCGTTTAATAATATTGATACGGCATCTATCCGAAGGCTTTCGGGAAGATTGGGATGAATTAATTTATAAAATTGTGCTGTTTTAATTATTTCTCTTAGTTTCCAATAGGTGATTGATTCAAGCGGAGTACCGAAATAGTTTGAAGTTCTCGTCTTTACCTCAATGAAAACTAATATTTCTTTTCCTTTACCTTCAGATGGGTCGATTGCAACAATATCAATTTCTCCATATCCTTTTCTGAAATTCCGCTCGATAATTTTAAAACCTAATTTTTTGAGGTATTCACAGGCTTTATCTTCTCCTAATTTTGCAATAGGGTTGACAACTTTCACTTAAATTAAGGATTTACTCGAGGTAAACGTTTATAATAAAGTTTTGCACGTCTGACTCTTCCTTTTGAATGCTCCTTAACTACGACTTTTTCGACATTTGGAGATTTGATCGGAAAGATTTTCTCAACTCCCACATCTCCGACTATTTTCATGACAGTAAAACTTTTATTTTCGCCTCGTCCTTTTAATGCCAAAACAGTCCCTTCAAAAACTTGAATTCTTGATTTATCTCCTTCTTTAACTCTTTCATGAACTCGAATAATATCCCCAGGAACAAAATTAATTTGACTGATCATAAAACTCATTATAGCAAAAAATCCTTGTACTTCTCAACTGCATTGAAGAAGATCAATTCTCTTCGCATGCTTTAATAAATCCTAAGAATATTGGGTGAGGTTTTAGAGGGCGGCTTTTGTATTCGGGATGGCCTTGGGTACCAAGATAAAAAGGATGGTTTTCTTTTGGCAATTCTATTATTTCTGCCAAATTTTCAACGATTGATCTTGCGCTAATAATTAAGCCGTTTTTTTCAAAATCTTTTGAATACTTATCATGAAATTCATATCTATGCCTATGCCGTTCGCTAGTTAATCCCTTACTTTTGTTTGTAAACCCCCCATATTTATCATAAAGCTCAAAAGCTCTGGTATTTGGTTTTACTTTTGCCTCCCAAGCACCAAGTCGCATGGTTCCTCCATATGCCCTTCTTTTCACTATACTTTCTTGTTTTGGCATCAGATGAATTACCGGACGAAAGGTCTTTGGACTATTTTCTGTAGTGTCTGCATCCTTCCAACCTAAAATATCTCGAGCGAATGCAATGACAGCAAGTTGCATGCCATAGCAAAGCCCAAGGTACGGTATATTGTTTATTCTCGCATAAGAGGCTGTTGTTATCATTCCTTCCGCACCTCTTTCTCCCCATCCAATCGGCACAATAATCCCATTTGGCTTGCCGATAATATTTTCAAGATGTTTCTCCTCAGCCTGCACTTTTTCAGCGTCTATCCATTTTGTTTTTACCTCAACTCCAATCTTCCAGCTCGCATGATCAATTGCATCCAAGAGTGCTGCGTAAGAATCTCTTAGTTGGTAATCTCCGGTTCCAAAATATTTTCCAATAATTGCAATTTCTATTTTTTTATCCTTTTTGCTTTTTATTTTTTCATTTAGTTTTTCCCATTCTAAAAGCTTTGGTAATTTTATTGGCAATTTAAGTTTTTTGAGAATCTTTTTTTCCAGATTTTGTTTGTGAAGGAGAAGCGGTATTTCGTAAATATAGGGAAGATCTGGATTAGAAATAATGTCCGAAGGATGCATGTTGCAGAAAAGTGCAAATCTGTCTTTTCTTCGTTGGTCTAAATATTTCTCAGATCTAGCAATTACAAAATCTGGTTGGATCCCCATAGAATTAAGTGTTCGAACTGAAAGTTGGGCAGGTTTTGTTTTGGGTTCTCCGATATGACGGGGAGTGGGAACATAGGTAACATGAATATGAATAACGTCTTCAGGGTTTTTTAAAGTCATTATTCTTGCCGCTTCATAGTAAAATATATTTTGGTATTCCCCTGCCGTGCCTCCCAGCTCAATTAAAACAATATCTGCATTTTTTTTACGAGCAAGGTAATTTATTCTTCTTGCTATCTCATCAGTTATGTAGGGAATAGCCTCAACATCTTCACCGTTATATTCAAATCTTCTTTCTTTATCGATAACTGTTTTATAAATTCTTCCCATCGTGATGAAATTATCTTTTCCCATATCCTCGTCTAGAAACTTTTCATAGCTACCAATGTCCATATCTGCTTCCGTCCCATCTTCACATAAAAAGGGGTCCCCGTGTTCAATTGGATTTATTGTACCTGCGTCTAAATTTAAATAATTTTCAAATTTTATTATTGTTACTTTGTAGCCGGATGCTTTAAGAAGAAATGCGATAGAGGCCGCTGTAGTACCCTTTCCAATTCCGGATATTACACCTCCTGAAACAAAAATATACTTAGTGTGCACGACTCATATTATCAAGAATTCAGATCTTTCGTCAACAACTAGATTTATCAATGGAGCTCCTTTACGAAAAAGTTCGGACCGCTTTCGTATTATCATTGTAGTCGCTCACTTCGTTCGCTCCTATTATTTATATTGCTCGGCCTTCGGCCTCGCTTTAGTATTTTTTGCACGGACCGAAAGTGCGCGATTTTTTTCGGAACTCTTGGGAATATTATATCAGGTTTTTCCTAATTCCGTTTCAACCCACCCACCCGTTTATGGTGGCGGCGACCCCGCCTTTGGGCGCTAGACCCGCCTTGGGGCGGGTTTGCCCACAGTTTTCGTTTTTTAAATTCCGCTACAGTATCTTCCCCACCCGCCGCGGGCGGGTTTTCTTTTAGCGTTACTTAGTTTCGTTGCGCCGTCGGCGGGATGTGTCCGCTATTCGCCCCCGCCTTAATTATTTTACCCCTTCCCGTTCATGTTGCCGCAACGAAGTTCGGTTGGCGAACCCGCCGTCTTCTAATACAAAAATATTCTTCGGCGTGTTCGCTTGGTCGGGCTTCCTATCCGAATGAAATTCTTAAGTCGAGTTTTCCCTGACGGGCGCCCTCCTTTTAGCAACGACTCCATCGGGAGCGGGGGCGGCGGACCGCCAGAAAGAATCGGCCAGATTGGTGGAAATTGGCCGATTCCCGTGCTAGACTAAATTTATGCCAGACGATCCGATTCAAGACAACCAAGACCAGACGACGAGCCAACCGGAACCGCAACCGGAAGAATCAAAACCAGTTGAAGACCTGTCCTCCGAAGTCTCGACGAAGGAGGAAAATCCGAAGCCCGAAGATATTCCAACTCCTGAACCGCCGAAAGAAGGGGCTCCAGCCGACCTGTCCTCCGAAACCTCGGTGAAGGAGGAAAATCCTGCGCCATCCGAACCAGAACCGGAGAAAAGGCCCGATGAACCGAAGCCGGAAGAACCAAAGCAAAGCGAAGAAAAGAAATCCGAAGATTCCAAGCCTTCCTTGCCCGCCGAAGCTTCAACGAAGGTGGGAGAGCCTGAAATAAAGATTGTCGAGAAAGAAGTCATCAAAGAAATTCCGGTTGAGGTTATAAAAGAAGTGAAAGTTGTCGACGAAACAGAACTTGGCAAGCAACTCGATGAGAAATTCAAAGCAAAGCTTCTGGAAAATAAAAAGAAAGCCAACGAGGCGAGATCTCAGAAGAAGAAAGATCATCTGGATAGAATTGTTGAGCTGGCAAAGAAAAAAGAGATTAATAATCAGGATGTCAGAGATTTATTGCAGGTTTCACAAAGCACGGCGACAAATTACTTAACAGAATTGACTAAATCTGGTAGACTAAAGTCGGAAAAGAAGGCTAAGGCAAAAGTATATAAAAGTTAAAGTTATGACGTTGTACTATGCTACAACGCTACAATAGTACTATGGCAACACTTAATTTAGAGAAAGATAAAAAGTTATTGGTAGCAACCCTACGAAAATTAAAATCCTCAAAAGATTTATCAGCTTTTCTTGATGATCTTTTAACCGAAGAGGAAATTCTTGATTTAGCTCAAAGAATTAAAATCGCAAAATTAATTCTTGATGGAAAAACCTATGATGAGATTGCAGTAAAAGTTGAAACTTCCACATCCACAGTTTCAAAGATTGGTCAGATAATTAAATACGGCAAAGGCGGGTTACAGAAAGTTTTGGAAAAAATAAAATTATGAATCTATATTTCATTATTCTAGTTGTTTTTATCTCTGTGATGTTAATTATTTATTTTTGCCTAAGTAAGCATAATCTTGAAAAATTTTTCCCAAAACCAGAACTTGATATGGCTAGCATAGCAGGAGTAATATCTCAAATTATCAAAACTCATGCACAGATAATTATTGGATCATTTGTAATCTTGGTTTTAACGGCTTTATTAATAGAAAATAAAATATCTTCAGAGGCTGCGATGCCGATTATCTCACTGATTACCGGTTACATTCTCGGTTCAGAGATAAATACATATAAAAATAAAGATAAGGGTTAATCAATATGGGAAAATGCTAGGCAAGGGCGGGAGACGCTGATTTGATGTTTTTAACAAGCATTTTCTACTTGATAATTTTTAAACGAAACATTATGATTAGCTTGGGATGGAAAGGCATATCTCATGTTGAAGAAAATAATTAAATTTATTTCAAGTTTACTCATCTGGTATTTCATTGGTTCCTTGTTCTATTTAACAGCAATAGGAGTCAAGGTTTTAAATAGTTCTCTTCCTACATTTTTATTATTCATAACAATTTTTCTTGTTGTGTGGAGACTATTACGAAAGACCTTGCAAAAAATAAATATTGGCAACGATATTCGCATCAGAAGATTTTATAGCCGTTCTCGAACACTTCTTACTGTAGGAGCAATACTTCTATTGATTTATCAACTTATAGTTTCCCCATTTATACTAAAACCGCAGAAGGTAACCGTTTCCTATGGTAGTTTAAAAAGCGGTACTTTATTGACTTTTGTATACCATAATGGATTCTCACGTATAAACAGAGCTGATATTATTATCTACTTTTCACCTAAAAACTCAGGAGACACAATTACTAGGGTTATTGGCATTCCGGGAGATAAGATTATATTAAAAGGTGGATTTGTATATCTAAACGGTAAATTTTTAAAGGAACCATATACGATTCAACCGAGAAAAACATGGACAGATTATTCAGGGGTTATAATAGGCAAAAATTGCGAGGAGATAATTGTACCCCAACGCAAATACTTTGTATTAAGTGACGATAGGGAATATGGATTTAATTCTTTGGTTGAAGGATTCATTTCGGAAGACAAAATAACAGATTATTTGCCAGCTAAGCTCCTAAAAAATTTTATATTTAACCCTAACGATTTGTTTAACAATAATAGAGATACATCCAAAGACATGGAGCTAGTAAAGGAGCCCATATTGGATACTCAAGATTATGTAAGGCTTATAAATATAAAACGGCAGGAAAATGGAGCTGAACCATTAAGGTACGACAAGAAGCTAGAGCGATCGGCAGATTTAAGGTTGCAGAATATGCTAAAGCTCGATGATCTTTCTTATGAAGCAACGAAGAGCGGATACGTAGCGTGGAAAGCTCTCGCTGATGTCGGATATAACGATAAAGCCTATTTATATTTAGAGCGAACTCTTGAGGCAAATTTTAACTCCAATTCATTATCCAATTTTTATTGGGAATTCGGAGATAGGGAAAACTTTCTTAGTAAAGAGTTGAAATATATAGGGGTAGTTTCTAAAATTGTTGATATAGATAGTTGCCCAAAACAGGTTATTGTTCAGCATCTTCTCGGTCAGTAGCTTATTCAAAGAGAGCATGTTCGATTACTTTGCTCTTTACCTCAAGAATATATTCTCAAAGAGCCATTAGGAGATGCAGCTCTTAACTAGGGGTGGGGTTGACAAGAATTAGTTTCCAAAGTATGCTACTGTTGACAAAAGAATTTTATGGAGGAAGGACGAAGCATGAATTGCAGACATCAATATCTTGTTGAGAAAATTAAGGACATGCCAAATGTTGACTTTCATCATGCATGTGATGGAGATCTTTCAAAAAGGTGGAAAACTTCTATGTGTAAATTGTGTGGACATATAAAAACCGAACCAATTTTTTAGATATTATCATCTTTTTTTTTGAAGAAATAATACTATGAATATTTTTGTGGAGAGGAAAAATTGTGTTTATCCTGAAGACTTGAAGTAAAATACGCTTATGGAAACAACCGCCTCTGCTTTACTCGATCAAATTAACCTAAGTTTAAAGCCTCTTGGGAATTTAAATAAACCATTCTATTTTGACCCCAATTTTCTTGGAGCAATGCTCGCGTCAGTTGCCGCTTTGGGTATAGCTATATTTAGCGAACAACTTAGAGGCCTATGGAGAAAAACAAATCTTACAGTGCAGAGAATACTTCCAAATGAACAAGGAAATGGGAATTCTATCCACTACAGACTTTTAATAGTAAATAAAGGTAGCTATCCAGCAAAAGATGTAGAGGTGTATGTAGATAAGATCTACGAAAATAATAGAGAAAGGAGGAATTTCCTGCCAGTTCCTTTAAGATGGGCTCACGCCCGAGCCTATATGACTGCCGGAGTCTATAGAAATATACATCCTAATCAATCTGTCTTACTTGATTTTTGTGAACTTATTAAGAGCAATAATCTGCTTAAATTAAGTCTAGCTGCGGGAGATGAAGTTCCAGATTATTGCATACTGCATGGTGGAGACACAAAGGTAGCAATAAAGATATATCAGGAAGATGGAAAGACAATTACGACAAAATTCAAAATCTCGTGGCAAACTAATTTTAATATACAGATTTCCGTGATTTGATATAGAAAAACTCAGTTGAAATCTTCCATAAAGCTGCTACACTAAAAACGTGATCAAACTTTCCTTTCGGCTTTTTAATGGCCGTTTTGAACAGATCCGAATGGATTTGAGCACACCAGAACGGCCATTTGAATTTTTGGAAAAATTTTTGCGTTTTTTCTCGCCGACAGTTTTTGAGCGAGGCTCAAGGCCGAGCAATATAAGTAATAGGAGCGAACGAAGTGAGCGACTACAATGATAATACGAAAGCGGTCCGAACTTTTTCGTAAAGGAGCTCAGAATGGGACTTTCCCAAAGCCAAGGTTTTGAGGCTGGGGGAAGAAAACCCCGAATAAAGCTCCGCAAAGCCTAAATTGTAGGCGGGGAAAAGTTGCCGGTTAAAAGAGAAAAAAAACGCAAAAATTGGGGAAATAAGACTGCCATGAAATATATAGCGTACTGTAGGAAATCAACAGACGAAAAGGACAGGCAAATTCTCTCGATAGAAGCTCAAATAGCAGAGCTAACTGAATTTGCCAAACGAGAGGGCTTGGAAATCTCGGAATTTATCACGGAAGCCAAGACAGCCAAGATTCCCGGCCGTGAACAATTTGACAGGCTTTTAATGCTGCTTGAGAAAGGAAAAGCTCAAGGAATTATCTCCTGGCACCCGGATCGTCTGGCAAGAAATTCCATAGATGGCGGAAAGATCATTTATTTACTTGATACAGGCAAACTTTTTGACCTGAAATTCCCCTCCCATTGGTTTGAAAATACCCCGCAGGGGAAATTTATGCTTAGCATTGCCTTTAGTCAATCCAAATACTACATAGACAATTTAAGCGAGAATGTTAAAAGAGGTTTAAGAAGAAATTAAGAAATGGCGTATTACCTTCTAAGGCTCCATGGGGATACAAAAATAATGAGGAGTTTGGGACTATTGAAATTGACGAAGTAAAATCAAAAATCCTTAAGAAAGCCTTTGAATTGTTTGCTAACGGAAATAAATCATTTACCGACATCTCAATCTATCTTTTTAAAAATGGTTTTACTGACAAGTATGGAAGACAACTAAAGATAGACAGGCTTAAAAATGCTTTAAGCAACAAATTCTATATCGGGATCATCTATTACGGGGGAGAATATTATGAGGGAAAGCATAAATTATTTATTTCGAAAACATTATTTGATCAGGTACAAAAACAGTTCAAGCTTAGGGAAAGAGCCAGGCCCAATAACAAACACCATTTATCCTTCTTGGGGCTCATGAAATGCGGAGAATGTAAGGCTTCAATTACGGGAGAGATGAAAACTAAATTTTACAAAGGAACGCAAAGAAAAGCTGAATATATTTACTATGGTTGTACTAAAAAATTGAAAAACTGTTTGCAGAAACCAATTCCCGAACCGGAATTGGAATTGCAGATAACAAAAGCCATTAGCGATGTGGCTTTGCCCGAAGAATGGGCTGATGATTGGCATAAATGGCTCAAAGGAGACGAATTACAGGAAAAGCAGTTAAAAGAAGAAAATTTACAAAACCTAGATGAGGAAATTAAAGCACTGGACCAAAAATTAAATTTTCTTCTAGACAGCTACTTGGACAACGTGATTGACGCCGATATTTACAAGAAAAAGAAGAATGAATTATTCGAAGAAAAGTTAAGAAAACAGGAAGAAATTACCAAATTTCAGGCAAACGGTTCCGGTTGGCTCGGACCTTTCAGGGAATTCATAGATAGCGCCATGCGGTGCGAAAAAATCGCGCGTGCAAAAAATACTAATGAAGAATTGGCATTCTTCGCAAAAACTGTCGGCTCGGACTTCTTTTTAACTGATCGGCAACTTTTCCCCGCCTACAATTTAGGCTTTGCGGAGCTTTATTCGGGGTTTTCTTCCCCCAGCCTCAAAACCTTGGCTTTGGGAAAGTCCCATTCTGAGCGGGATACGAGAATCGAACTCGCTTCTCTACCTTGGGAAGGTAGCATACTACCAGTGTACTAATCCCGCAATAATATTATTTTATCATAACTTACCGCGGGAGTTTGAGGACGTTTCCTGAGAAAATAAGGTCGGGATTTGAGAGATTATTTACTTTTGCAAGCTCAACCCATTTATAACCATCACCATATGCTCTAACCGAGATATCCCATAAATTATCACCACTTTTGACCGTATATGAACTTCCTGTAATTGAACTCTTTTCAGTTACTTGTGTCGGTACTGTAGGAGTCGGTTCCGATTTTTGCGTAATGGTTGGAATTGTTAATTTATTTCCGGAATGGATTATATCGGGATTTTGCAACTTATTTGCTCTTGCTAATTCTGTCCATTTATATCCATCTTTATAAACGTTCTCAGAAATAGTCCACAGATCGTCACCAGGTTTTACTGTATAAGTTGATGAAGTCTTTGATTCATTAGATTCTTGTTTTTCAAGATTTGATTCTTCTTTGGTAGAACTCGTTTGTGTGTTTTTAGCATTTCTTACAAAAGAAATAAATAAAATCCCTGCAACCAAGACAACTATCGCTCCTAAAATAAGACTTGTATAAGATTCTGTAAGTTTAAAATAGCTAAAAATTCCGCTTCTTGCTTTTCTATTTTGTTTTGCCATACATTTTAAGATATAAATTTGTGGGCAGAATTTTCTATGGGGCAGAAGTAAATCGACTTACTAGCGGGGTGAACGGGACTCGAACCCGCGGCCTCTTCCGTGACAGGGAAGCGCTCTAGCCAACTGAGCTACCACCCCTCCCGTTTTTTAAGTTACTGATAGCCTAGCACATAATTGAAGTCTAGTCAATACTTTGATATTATCACATAAAATGAGCAATCAGCAAATAGCAAAACTATTTAGAAATGTAGTAGCAGCATATTCCATTAAAGATGAGAAAAAATTTCATTTTCAAATTTTGGCTTACCAAACTGCTGCGGAGACAATATTAAATACGACAGAGGAAATAAAAGATTTATACAAAGAGGGGAAATTAATTTCTCTTCCAGGCATTGGAGAGACAATTAAAGGTAGAATCGAAGAGTTGTTTAAAAAAGACCATGTAGCTCATTTTGACTGGGTTTTAAAAGGAATACCAAAATCCGTTTTTGTCCTGATTGAGATACCAACTATTGGGCCCAAAAAAGCTTACAAATTAGTTAAAGAATTTTCCCTAGAAAATCCAGATGAGGTAATAGAAAAGTTAATTTTCAAAGCTAAAAACGGAGAAATAGCTAAAATCCCGTCTTTCGGAGAAAAGTCTGAACAAGACATTTTAAGAGCACTTTTGGAATACAAAACTGGTAAAAACAAGACTGCAAGAATGGTTCTTCCTTATGCGGCTGAAATAGCGGAAAGAATAATTGCCTATCTTAAAAAGAGTTCTGTCATAGCTGAAGCCGTGGTACTTGGTAGTCTCAGACGTATGATGCCAACAGTTGGAGACATCGATGTTGCAGTGGCTACTAATGAGCCTGAAAAGGCAATCCAATATTTTGTTTCTTACCCTTATAAAGATAGAATTGTCGAAAAAGGCCCCCGGACAGCTTCTATACTTACTTCCGGGGGTAAGCAAATAGATTTAATGGTTCAACCGACCGAAGGTTTTGGTGCTCTATTACAACATTTTACTGGAAGTAAAGCGCATAACGTACACCTAAGAGAATTTGCTCTCAAAAAAGGCCTTTCTTTATCAGAAAAAGGCATTAAAAACCTAAAGGGAAAAGGCCAAAAACTCAAAACTTATGATAGTGAAGAAAAATTTTACAGTGCGCTTGGATTAAGCTGGATTCCTCCAGAAATAAGAGAAGATACTGGCGAGATTGAGCTCGCAGAGCAACAAAACCTTCCTCAATTAGTTGAGCTTTCAGATATAAAAGGCGATTTGCATCTTCATTCCGACTTTCCGATTGAGCCAAGCCACGATCTTGGACATAATTCTTTAAATGAAATGGCTGAATACGCTAAAAAATTAAACTATGAGTATGTTGGTTTTTCAGAACATAACCCTAGTATTTCAAAACATTCAAAAAATGATATTTATTTTTTAATTGCAAGAAGAAATAATCTAATTGAACAAATTATTTCGAGTAATAAAGGTATACGAATACTTAAGCTACTCGAAATAGACATCTTAACCGATGGATCCCTTGCTATCAATAATAATTCTTTAGATTTACTCGATGGCGCGATTGTTTCAATTCATAGTTCTTTTAATACAGACAAAAACGAAATGACTAAAAGGGTAATCGAAGGACTCTCCCATCCAAAAGCTAAAATACTCGCTCACCCAACTGGTAGACTTCTTAATAAACGACCAGGTTACAATCTTGATTTCGAAAAATTATTTGATTTTTGCAAAAAAAATAACAAAGCACTTGAAATTAACAGTTGGCCTCTGAGACTTGATTTGCCTGATTCATTAATCAGACAAGCTGTAAAATATAAGATCAAGATGGTAATTAATACCGACAGTCATTCATTATCGGAAATGAACTTAATGAAATATGGGGTAGCAATGGCTAGAAGAGGCTGGGCGGAAAAATGTGATATAATAAATACGTTGCCATACGAAAAACTCTTGGATTGGTTTAAAAAGTAACGAAATAAAGGAGGTGAAATAAGTTATGTCTACGGAAATAATTATAATACTTATAATTTTAGGAATTATAACCTTCTATGTGCTATCCGTATATAACTCTTTGGCTACTGGAAAAGTACGCATCAAAGAGTCGTTTAGCGGAATAGACGTGCAATTAAAAAGAAGGGTAGACTTAGTTCCTAATCTAATAGAGGCTGTTAAAGGATACGCCAAGCATGAAAAGGAGCTGTTGGAAAATGTTACTAAAGCAAGATCTTCCCTAATGCATGCAAGTACTACTCAACAAAAAGCAGAATCTGATAATATGCTTTCTCAGGCATTAAAAAGTTTGATAGCGATTTCCGAAAGCTATCCCGATCTTAAAGCAAGTAAAAATTTTCTAGAACTGCAAGCGGAACTTTCTGATATTGAGGCAAAAATTGCCTATGCCAGACAATTTTACAATTCAAATGTAAGAGGATTTAACACAACACTTGCGAATTTTCCAAGCGGAACGTTGGGTAAAATGTTTGGTTTTAAAGAAGAAGAATTTTTTGAAACTAAGGGAAGCGAAAGGGAACCTGTTAAGGTATCCTTTTAAAAATATATGAACATTTACTCTCAAATCTCAGCCAACAAAACAAAAACTTGGCTGATAGTTATTTTGTTTGTGATATTTATTACTACTATCGTATTTATATACGGTAAGGCATCAGGGTATGGACTATCTTATGCTGGAATAGGACTGATAATATCAGGAATAATGGGTTTTACTAGCTATTATTATTCAGACAAGATGATCTTGGGAATGTCTCAAGCCAAACAGATCCAGAAATCGGATAATCCTCTGCTTTTTAGAACAGTTGAAAATTTGTGTATCGGAGCAGGAATTCCAATGCCTAAGATTTATATCATTGAAGATTCCGCTCCTAATGCATTTGCAACCGGTCGTGACCCAAAGCATTCAGTCGTCTGTGCCACCACAGGAATTTTAGAAAAGCTGAATAAAGTCGAACTGGAAGGAGTTATTGCCCATGAGCTTTCCCACGTTCGAAATTACGATATAAGATTAATGTCCATAGTCGTAATTTTGGTAGGTTTAGTTGCTCTTCTTGCAGATTTTTTCATGAGAAGCCTTTGGTATGGAGGAGGCCGAAGAGATAGAAATGACAGAAATAATACTCAAGGAATATTTTTATTGATTGGAATTGTTTTGGCTATACTTTCTCCACTTATTGCAACATTAATTCAGTTAGCGGTTTCCAGAAAAAGAGAGTTTTTGGCAGATGCATCCGGAGCATTGTTAACAAGATATCCTGAAGGTTTAGCCTCAGCTTTGGAAAAAATTGCTAAAGATAAAGAACCTTTGGAGGTTGCCAACAATGCAACCGCACATCTATATATCGCTAACCCATTTAAAAATAAAATTTCAGGAAGTTGGTTTGCAAACCTTTTCAATACTCATCCCCCAATTGATGAGCGAATTAAAATCCTTAGATCAATGTAGTCCTCACTACCAATACTATATAATGTATTCATGAATATTCTTTTGGTCTTGTTTGGAAAACTACTTTCAACAATTAGTCGGTTTTTTAACCTAGGCTCTGGGTCAACGTGGCCCGGACATCTTGCGCTACTTATAAATAAAAATTTTATTAAAGACTTGCTAAAAAATTCAAAAATTAAAGTAATTCTAGTGACAGGAACAAATGGAAAAACAACAACGGGAAAACTAATCCAAACTGTTCTTGAAAAAAGCGGTAAAAAGGTTTTTCAAAATGCATCCGGAGCAAATCTTCTGAATGGTATTGCGTCAAGTCTGTTACTACATAGTAGCATACTTGATAAGATAAATTATGATTATGCGATTTTTGAAATTGACGAGAATATTTTACCCTTCATTCTTAAAGAGATAACGCCAGATTACCTTATTCTTTTGAATTTATTTAGGGATCAACTTGACAGGTATGGTGAAGTGAATACAATCACGAAAAAATGGCAGAAAGCATTGTCAAAACTTTCAAAAAATACGACCCTAATTTTAAACGCTGATGATCCCCAAATTGCGTCTTTAAGGCGACACCTGGAAGGTGTCAATATAAAGTTTTTTGGAATTGATTCTAAAAACAATACCGAAAAAACCCAACATGCTTCCGACTCAATATATTGCCCAAATTGCGGTGAGAAATTGACATACATCTCTACATATTTTTCTCACTTAGGAGATTGGATTTGTAAGAAATGTCATAACAAACATCCGCAAGAAACGTTTACCTCTTCACCGTTTTACCCATTGTCAGGCGTTTACAATCAATATAATACCAATGCCGCAGTTCTTTTGGCGCAAGCTTTAGGATTTGACAAAGAAAAGATAACGGCTTCTTTGAAGGGTTTTAAACCGGCTTTCGGAAGACAAGAGATTTTAGATATTGAAGGAAAAAAAGCGCAAATATTTCTCTCGAAAAACCCAACCAGTTTTAACGAATCTTTAAGGACGATCGCGTCTTTAAACGCAAAAACAATATTGATTGTTTTAAATGACCGAATTCCGGACGGAAGAGATGTTTCATGGATTTGGGATGTTGAGTTTGAAAATTATGTTGATAGTTTTGAACACATAATAATCTCTGGAGAAAGGTGTTATGACATGGCATTGCGCATTAAGTACGCAAATTCTTTGAAAAATCAAAAAATAGCAATAGGGCAATTTAACAATTTAACAATTGAAGATGACCTGCGAAAAACAATAAAAATAAGTTTGAGCAAAATAGATACTAAGCAAACTTTATATATTCTTCCTACTTATTCAGCAATGCTTGAGGTAAGAAAAATATTAACAAACAAAAAAATATTATGAATTATAAATTAACTATTGGTTGGTTATATCCAGAGCTAATGAGTACCTATGGCGATAGAGGAAATATTGTTGTCCTTCAAAAAAGATGTGAATGGCGAGGAATTAAAACAAAGATTAAAAGACTTGATTTGGGTTTTAACCTTAATGATTTAAAAAGTTGCGATTTATTGTTTATGGGAGGGGCACAAGATCGGCAACAAAAAATAGTAGCGAATGATTTTGCTAAAGAAAAAATTAAAGCCTTGAAAGACATGGTCGAAAGTGAAACGCCCGGGCTTTATATTTGCGGAGCATATCAATTCCTGGGAAAATATTATAAAGAAGCAGACGGAACAATAATTCCCTGCCTTGATATTTTAGATTTATATACAGTAAACCCTGGAGCAAATCATCCTCGGTTAATCGGCAATATTGCAGTAGAACTCCAAGGTGTCAATACTTGTTCACCTTCCAGGTGCAATTGTAGCTACACCTTGATAGGATTTGAGAATCATGGAGGAAGAACTTATCTTGGGAAAAATATTAAACCACTAGGGAAAACCTTGGTGGGATTTGGCAATAATGGTAACGACAAAACGGAAGGCGCTTTTTATAAAAACAGTTTTGGAACATATCTGCATGGACCAATTCTTCCCAAAAATCCTCTGTTTGCGGACAGCTTAATAAGGCTGTCTCTGGAAAAAAAGTACTTGCCTCACCAAAAGGCGGGTGGCTCCCCTACTATTAACCTCTCCCCTATTGATGAAACTTTGGAAAACAAAGCCCGCAGCGCAATTGCTAAAAGATTGAATGTTAAGCTATAATAATATCTAGTTGAATATATGAAAATTAACGTACTTCATGTGGCAAAATTAGCCAATCTGCCTCTGAAAAATGAAGAAATAAAAAAGCTTGAAGAACAATTGTCAGAAACTTTGACTTATATTGAAAAACTTAATTCAATAAATACAGAAAACATTGAACCAACCTCTCAAGTAACCGGTCTTGAAAATGTGGCCAGAGAAGATGAACCCAAACCCTCTCTTTCCCAAGAAGAAGCTTTATCCAACACAAAATCTCAGCACAATGGATTATTTAAGATTAAAGCAGTTTTTGATGTTTAACGAGGTTGATCCTTGCAGCAAGGATTAACCTTAAAAAGATATATGAATTTGAATCAATTAACAATTAAAGAAGCAAAGGAAGGATTAAAAAATAAAAAATTTTCTTCTGTTGATTTGACTCAAGATTGTCTGAAAAGGATAAAGGAAATAGAACCAAAATTAAATGCCTTTGTTACGATTACAGAAAAAGAGGCGTTAAGCCAAGCGAAGAAAGCTGATGATATGATTGCAAATGGAGATGATTTGCCTCTTTTAGGTATACCCATCTCTATCAAGGATAATTTTTGCACTCTAGGAGTTAAGACTACTGCCTCTAGTAAAGTTTTAGAGAATTTTATTCCTCCCTATAATGCAACAGTCGTTGAGAAGTTAAATAATGCTGGTGCAGTTACTTTAGGAAAAACCAATATGGATGCGTGGGCTCATGGATCATCAACCGAAACCTCAGATTTTGGTTCAACAAAAAATCCTTGGAATTTAAAGAGGCTCCCGGGTGGATCATCGGGAGGAGCTGCGGCAAGCGTTTCCTCAGATGAAGTTTTAGCTGGAATTGGCTCGGAAACTGCCGGATCCATTCGTCAACCTGCATCCTGGTGCGGAGCTGTTGGCTTAAAACCTACATATGGACGCGTCAGCCGCTACGGAGTAATTGCAATGGCATCCTCACTTGATAGTCCAGGGCCAATAACAAAAACTGTTGAAGACAGTGCGTTAATATTAAACGTTTTGGCAGGACAGGATGATAAAGATGCAACGACTTCACCCAGAAAAACTGAAGATCATACAAAAGACTTATCCAAAAGCATAAAAGGGTTAAGAATTGGAATTTCAGAAGATTACTTCAAGGGAATCTATAGGGAAATAACTGAAGATGTCCAAAATGCTTTAAAAGTATTGGAAAAACAAGGGGCGATCATCAAAAATATTAAATTATTTGACCCGCAATACGCGATTGCCGTATATACAATTCTCCAAAGAGCAGAGGTTTCTTCTAACCTTGCTCGTTATGACGGAATAAGATACGGAAATGATAGATCATATTTTGGTGAAGAAGCAAAAAGAAGAATCATGCTTGGAACTTATACCTTATCTGCCGGATACTATGATGCATATTACAAAAAAGCACAACAAGTTAGAACTCTGATCGTTAAAGATTTTAATCAAGCATTTAAAGACGTTGATGTTGTTATTGCACCAACAAGCCCCTCAACAGCATTATTCGCAGGGTCTTCTGAGGATAATCCAATGTTCGGAGAGCTTGCTGATGTTCTAGTTGAACCATCGTCTATCGCTGGCCTGCCAGGAATTAATATTACCTGCGGATTTTCAAAAGAAGATCTTCCTATTGGGATGCAGATTATCGGTCCGCAACTTGCAGAAAGCCTAATATTGAACGTTGCCTACAAATATGAGCAGGAAACACAATTTTATAAACAGCGACCAAAACTATAAGTTTACTATAATAATATATATCATTATAGTAATTGAGAGTAAAGTTTATGAATAGCAATAAGTATCAACCAGTTATAGGATTAGAAGTGCATGTTGAGTTAAAAACAAAATCAAAAATGTTTTGCTCATGCAAAGCAGAATATTTTGGGCAAAAACCAAATATTAACACCTGCCCAGTTTGCCTTGGGCTTCCAGGTGCATTACCTGTTCCCAATAAAAAAGCAATTGAATGGTGCATCATGATAGGTTTTGCTTTAAACTGTCAAGTTTCCAATTTTTCAAAATTTGACCGAAAAAATTATTTTTACCCAGATCTTCCAAAAGGCTATCAAATAAGCCAATACGATGAGCCTTTTTGCATAAACGGCAGCATCAAACTTTCCAATAACAAGAGTGTTGGAATAAGACGGGTCCACATGGAAGAGGACACCGGAAAACTAATCCATCAGGAAAATTCTACCCTTATTGATTTTAATCGAAGTGGCGTACCGTTGGTTGAAATTGTAACCGAACCGGATTTTGAAAGCGTGGAAGAAGTTGTTGAATATCTAAAAAAACTTCAGCAGATTGTCCGCTATCTTGGCGTATCAGATGCGGATATGGAAAAAGGCAATATGCGTCTTGAGCCGAATATATCGCTACGTGAGAATACTACCAATACTACAAATAAACAAATACTACCAATATATAAAGTGGAAGTAAAGAATATTAATTCATTCCGTTTTGTTGAAAAAGCAATAGAATATGAGATTAAACGCCAATCGGGAATCTTAAATCAAGGAAAAAATCCTATTCAAGAAACACGCGGATGGGATGAGAATAAGCAAAAAACCGTTTCCCAAAGAATTAAAGAAGAAGCGCAGGATTATCGTTATTTTCCAGAACCCGATATTCCACCATTACGTTTTATCAATTCTCAGATTTCAAATCTTAAATCCCAAATGCCGGAATTACCGACCGACAAGTTAATAAGATTTCAGAAAGAATATCAATTATCAAAATACGATGCGGAAATTTTAACGCGAGAAAAAGAGACAGCAGATTATTTTGAGGAATCTGTAAGAATAGGAAAACTTCAAAAAGTCAGTCCGAAACAAATTGCCAACATTCTTATCAACAAAAAAGTGGATTTTAAAAACATTCTGCCTGCAAAGTTAATTAAAGGTATTGTTTTCTCGATAAAAATAGACTTTGTTGATAAAAGCAAGTTGAGGAAAATTATTCAAAATGTTCTTTTGAAAAACCAAAAAGCAGTAAATGACTACAAAAACGGTAAAATTCAAGCTATTGGCTTCTTAATAGGAAAAGTGAAACAACATTTCCCTAAAGGTGACACTAATCAAATAAAATCGACTCTGGAAAAACATTTAAAAACCTAAAAAACCCTTTATACTTACTACATAATACATTATACTTAATACATATGTCAGACTTCGTACACCTTCATAACCATAGCGATTACTCGTTGCTAGACGGTCTTTCTAAAGTTGAAGAAATGGTTCGTCGAGCAAAAGAACTCAACATGAAGGCTCTGGCAATAACAGATCATGGAAACATGTATGGCGCAATAAAATTTTATAAAACTTGCATTAATTATGGAATAAAACCAATTATAGGATGTGAAATATATATATCAAGAAGAACAAGACATGACAAAGAAGCCGGAATGGACAGTGACTCAAACCATCTAATTCTTTTGGCAAAAAATAATAAAGGCTACAAAAACTTGATGAAGATAATCTCGATTGCAAACCTTGAAGGTTACTATTACAGACCAAGAACAGATATCGAGCTTTTGAGAGAATATCGTGAGGGTTTGATTTGTTTAAGCGCATGTGTTAATGGCTACGTTGCCGAACCTCTCTTGCAAAACCAAGAAGAAACGGCCATAAAGAGAGCGCATGCACTTTCTGAAATATTCGGAAAGGACAATTTCTATCTGGAAATACAAAAACATCTTGATGTTAAAGATCAAGATCAACTTAACGAAAAATTAATTAAACTTTCAGAAAAACTGGGAATTCCTCTGGTTGCAACCAATGACAACCATTACATCCGTGCCTCGGATGCTCAGGCGCAGGAGATTCTTCTATGTATACAGACCCAAACAACGATTAATGACAAAAATAGAAAACTCTCAATGATTGCCTCACCTGATTTTTATATAAAGTCTCAGGATGAAATGAGAGGCCTTTTTATACAAACTCCTTCTGCCATAGAAAATACTGTAAAAATTGCCGACATGTGCAATGTGGAGATAGTGCTTGGTAAATGGATTATGCCAGTTTTTGATGTGCCAAACAACAAGAAACCTTCCGAATATATTAAAGAAAAAGTCGCAGAAGGACTTGCGAAAAGATACAAAAAGATTTCGCAAAAGATTCAAGAAAGAACAGACTATGAATTATCAGTCATTCTTAAAAAAGGATATGAAACTTATATTTTAATTGTTGCCGACTTTGTCAACTGGGCAAAATTACATAATATTACTGTAGGGCCCGGAAGGGGTTCGAATGCTGGATCAATAGTGTCTTATGCCTTAGGCATCTCGGATGTTGACCCATTATTTTTTAAACTCCCTTTTGAAAGATTTCTAAACCCCATGAGACCCTCCCCTCCTGATATAGATCTGGATTTTGCAGATAACAGACGTGATGAAGTAATTGAATATGTTACACAAAAATACGGCCGCGACAAAGTGGCCCAAATAATTACTTTTGGAACAATGGAGGCAAGAGGATCGGTGCGCGACACCGGACGAGCTCTGGGAATGCCCTACGCAGGCCCAGATAGAATCTCCAAAATGATTCCACCTGGATGGCAAGGCCATGCTATGACAATAGACACGGCTCTAGAACAAAGCTACGAATTAAAAATGGCCTACCAATCGGAGCCTGAAACAAAAAAACTTCTAGATCTTGCTAAAAAACTTGAGGGAGTTGCCCGTCATGCATCAATGCACGCAGCCGGAGTTGTAATAGCAGACAAATCATTAACCGAATATGCACCTCTTCAAAAAGAAACTAACGGTGAAAAAATAATAACTCAATATGACATGTATACAATCGGAGAAGATGGTGTTGGGCTTTTAAAAATTGATTTTTTGGGACTTAGAAATTTAACCATAATTCAAGAATCGCTTCGCTTTATCAAAGAAAATCAAAAAAAAAGTATAGATTTATCCTCCGTCTCATACGATGACGAAAAAACTTATGAACTTTTATCAAGCGGTGAAACAACCGGAATATTTCAACTTGAATCATCTGGAATGCGAAGGTACATTAAAGATTTAAAACCAAGCTCTATTTTTGATCTTCAAGCAATGGTCGCCTTGTACCGTCCTGGTCCAATGGCAAATATTCCGGAGTTCATTAGGCGAAAACATAACCCGAGTCTTATAAAATACCCGGACCCCCGTCTTGTAGACATCTTGAAGGAATCCTATGGTGTGATAACTTTCCAAGACGATGTTTTGCTAACTGCAATAAAAGTCGCTGGATACTCATGGCTAGAAGCAGATAAGCTACGGAAGGCAATTGGCAAAAAAATCCCATCGGAAATGAAGAAACAACACGATAAATTTATTGAAGGCAGTGTCGCAAATGGAATGAGCCAGAGAAAAGCAGAAGAATTTTGGATCCTTTTTGAACCATTTGCCGGATACGGATTCAATAAGGCTCATGCTGCGGGTTATGCCACAATCGCTTTCAGAACAGCCTATCTCAAAGCTCACTTCCCGGTTGAATTTATGACTGCTCTTCTGACAGCCGAATCCCGCGGTACCACTGGCCCTGTTAAAAATGAAAAGATTGCTCAAGCGATTGCTGAATGTAAAAGACTTAAAATTACCGTTCTTCCTCCCGATATTAATAAATCACAAAGCGACTTTACAATCGAAGATAAAATAAAAATACGTTTTGGACTAACAGCTATCAAAAATGTGGGACATGCGGCAATAAAAAGCATCCTAGATGCACGCTCAGGCGGTGCTTTTAAAAGTTTTGAAGATTTTTGTTTTAGGATTGATCTGGGGGCTGTAAATAAAAAAACAATAGAAAGCCTCATTAAGGCCGGCGCACTAGATCGTTTTGGCAACAGAGCAAGTCTTCTAATGGTCTATCCTGAGATAGCACTTTCCGCTCACAAAAAGAGAAAGCAAGAAGAAGAAGGGCAAATCAGCTTTTTCAACGATAGTGAAGACAGAAAACTCGAAGGCAGAGGAAACATCAATAAGGTTGAAGATTTTTCAACCAACGAAAAACTAGGATTTGAAAAAGAGTTTCTAGGGTTTTACCTTACTTCTCATCCTCAACTCGACAACCTTCTGTATATCAAATCAGTCATCTCTCACGAAATAGATATTCTGGCGGAAGAAAAAGAGGGAACACGCGTAAAGATTGGGGGAATTATTGAATCCGCTAGAAGAATATTCACCAAAAAAAATAATAATGAAATGGCTTTTTTACTTATCGGCAACGAAAACGGAGTTTCCGTTGAATGCGTTGTTTTTCCAAAAATCTTTGAACAGCATAAGAAACTATTGATAAAAGATTCTGTAATCGTTGTTGAGGGTCATTTGGATACCAAAAATGATAAACCAACAATTATTGCGGAAAAAATATCCCAAATTAAAGAATCTTGACTTATAAACAGATTACATTTAAAATCTAAGTGAAGATGATATCTTTTGCACCAGAGACAATTCTTTCTTTAGGATTTTTTCCAATAACCAACACTATTCTAGACATACTTCTCGTAGACTTGATCATTATTGGCGGAATTGTTTATGTCTACAAGAATATTGCTTTAATTCCAAATAATCTTTTCCAGAATGCAATAGAGTCAATAATTGAAATGTTTTATGGCTTAACTGAATCTATCGCTCAAAATGTTGCGGCAAAAATTTTCCCCTATTTTATGAGCTTTTTTTTATTTATATTACTTACTAATTGGAGTAGCCTTATACCAGGAGTTGGAACAATAGGGTTTCGCGAGCATGATGAATTTATTCCTCTTTTTAGAGGTGCAACCAGCGATTTAAATCTTACACTAGGACTTGCTCTGGTTTCAGCTGTCGCAACGCATACATTAAGCATTAAAACAATCGGTATAAAAGAGTATCTAAGCCGTTATTTTTCCTTCAATCCACTTAATCTTTTTATAGGTTTGTTAGAAATAATCTCCGAAATCACAAAAGTTATTTCCTTATCTTTTAGATTATTCGGAAATATTTTTGCGGGAGAGGTGGTAATCATAACCGTTTCATCCATTTTTGCTTTCATTTTTCCTCTCCCCTTCTTACTTCTGGAAATAGTAGTAGGTATGGTTCAGGCACTTGTTTTTTCAATGTTAACTATGGTTTTTATGGCAATCTTAACCACATCCCACAACCAATCTCACTGAAAAAAGATTGCAAGAGGCTTAAAAAAAGTGTAAGATAAATTTAACAAGCTTAAGGAGGTGAAATTATATATGGACATTAGTATTTCAGGAGGTTTAATAATTGCAATTGGAGGTATGTTTCCAGCCCTTGCAATTGGTTTTATCGGCTCAAAAGCGATGGAGGCACTTGGTAGAAATCCAGAAGCATCAGGGAGAATTCTACCCGCAATGCTACTTGCTATGGCATTTGCTGAAGCAATTGCGATATACTCACTGATTTTGGCTTTTACAAAATAATCTTAATAAAGAGGTAAGTAATTCGCAAGCTATGGATATAATAAAAAATTTTGGAGTAAATCCAGTACTTTTGGGTGCTCAAATAGTTAACTTTTTAATTATATTTTTCATATTAAAAAAGTTTTTATATAAACCCATACTCGAGTTGTTAAGAAAAAGACAAACAACAATTAAGGAGGGTTTAAAACAAGCAGAGGAAGCAAAGGTTCGTCTCGAAAAGGTTATCGTTGAGGAAAAAAATATTTTAAGACAAGCTCAAATCCAGGCAAAAAAAATCATCGAAGACACTAAGCAAGAATCAATAGAAATAACTAAAAACATGACCAATGACGCTAAAAAATTAACTGAAAAGATGTTGGGAGAGGCTAAAAATCAAATCATAAGAGAGTCTATGGAAACTGAAAAAAGATTAGCTCTAAAGGTAAGTAAACTAGCTGTGTCATTTCTAGAAAAATCGCTTAAGAATTTTTTTTCAGGTAGTCAGCAAGAAGAAGTTTTAAAAAATGTTCTAAAAAAAATTAAGAAAACAGCTTAAGGATATGAATAGAAAAAAAATGAATCAACTTGTCTTTGAAAGTTATTCAAACCAATTCTTGAATCAAGCAAAAGTAAACAAAATAGTAAAATTTCTCAGCAAATCGGATTTAAAACAGTACATAAATGCATTGAAATTGGAGGAAAAGAAAAAAAGCCTAATTGTTTCAGCCCCGGTTAAGAATCAAAATTTAGCAAGATTTACAGAACTATTCCCGAATAAAAAAATTATCTTTAAAATAGATCCGTCCCTCATGCTTGGAATAAAAATTGTTGATAATGATCTTGTTTACGAATTCACATTAAAAAGCTCGCTTGATAAAATTGTCTCATATATGGAACAAAATTATGATTGATAATGACAAAATCATTCAAGCTCTTGAAAAAAAGCTGATGACATTTGGTGAAGATGTCAAAACTCAAAATGTAGGAAGTGTTATAAAAAATACCGATGGTGTTGTTATCGTTTCAGGGCTGTCTAAAGCCAGAATGGGAGAAAAAGTAGTTTTTAAAAACGGACAGACGGGGACAGTATTGAACCTAGATGAAGATATGGCCTCAATCATACTTCTTGGAGAAGGAAGCGATATAAGGGAAGGGGAAAGTTTGGTAACTACAGGACAGATGCTGGGAATTGACGTATCGGAAGAATTATTGGGAAGGGTGATTAATCCCCTAGGCGAGCCCTTGGACGGAAAACCTAAAATAAAAAAAGGTAAGGCTATGTCTCTTGAGAAGATAGCAGCAGGAGTAGTTGACCGTGAGCCGGTTAATACACCTCTTAAAACTGGTATTAAGGCGATTGATTCTATGATCCCGATCGGCCGTGGGCAAAGAGAGCTTATAATCGGAGATAGGCAAACTGGAAAAACAGCCATTGCCATTGACACAATAATTAACCAGAAGTTGAACAAAAAACCAGTTATTTGCATATATGTGGCAATCGGGCAAAAAAGAAGCACGATCGCTCAGGTCGTAGACAGATTAAACATGGAAGGCGCCCTCTCATACACAGTAATAGTCTCAGCGAGCGCAGCGGATCCAGCAGCATTACAATATTTTGCCCCTTATGCGGGGTGTGCTATAGCAGAATATTTCTTAGAGAAAGGAAAAGATGTTTTAGTGGTATACGATGACTTAACCAAACACGCCTGGGCATATAGACAAATTTCGCTTGTTTTGAGAAGACCAGCGGGAAGAGAAGCTTATCCAGGAGATGTTTTTTACCTTCATAGCAGACTTTTAGAAAGATCTGTTAAATTAAATAAGGAGAATGGTGGAGGATCAATCACCGCTCTTCCCCTTATAGAAACACAAGCTAATGATATATCGGCGTACATCCCGACAAATGTAATTTCCATTACAGACGGACAAATATATTTACAAGCCGATCTGTTTAACGCTGGAATAAGACCGGCTATAAACATCGGACAATCGGTTTCAAGAGTTGGGGGAGCAGCTCAAACTCCGGCAATTAAATCGGTATCTGGAAGACTGCGTCTTGAACTTGCGCAATATAATTCACTTGCCGCATTTGCTCAATTTGGAAGCGAACTTGATCCATCTACACAGAAACAGCTCGATCGTGGCAATAGATTAACGGAAATCCTTAAGCAACCCCAATTCTCTCCCCTTCCAGAAGAATTAGAAATAATAAGCATTTATTCCGTTATAAGCGAACTAATGGACGATATCCCAATTGACTCCTTCTTAAGATTTGAAAAAGAATTGCATAATTTCGTTAAAAGATATCATCCAAACATTTTAAAAGCACTTGTTCAAGGCGAAAAACCAACCGAAGCAACTTTAAATCAAATTAAAAAAGCAGTGGAAGAATTTAAAAAAAGATTCGAGTAAAACAAACTATAAAGTATGGCAAATTTATTATCATTAAAAAGACGCATTAGAGCAGCAGCCAACGTATCCAAAACTACCCGCGCAATGCAAATGATTGCGATTTCCAAACTTAAAAGGGCACAAGACGCAACGGTTGCCGGAAGGCCATATGTTGACAAGTTATCGTTTATCTCTAAAACTCTCTCCTCTAAGCTAGAAGAGCAATATAGACATGAATACTTAAGAAAAAATGGCAGTGGTAAAAATCTGGTTCTTCTCTTTTCTCCAGATAAAGGACTTTGTGGAGGGTTAATCACTAATCTTATCCGTGAACTGATTAATTTTGATTCTCAGAATAAAGATAGCATCTATTTAACAGTTGGAAAAAAGACAGAGACAGCGGTAGTTAATTTACGAAGACAAATTGTTGCTTCATTTAAATTTGGCACAACCCTACCCTCATTCGATATGGTTTTACCGGTAACAAAGATTATAGATGAGTATTTTTTGGGGAAAAAGGTTGATAGTGTCAAAATTATCTCGACTGGGTTTTTGAGCGTTTTCTCACAAAAGCCAAAAATAACCAATGTTCTCCCTATAGAATTTCCCAAAGAAGTACCTTTGTCCTCCGCTTTTACTCTTTTTGAACCAACACCTGAAAAACTTCTTCCTCCATTTTTGCGCCATTTCTTGGAAATGATAATTTATCAAGCACTTTTGGAAAGTTTTGCTTCCGAACAGGGAGCGCGAATGGTCGCAATGCAAAACGCAACGGACAATGCCTTAGAGATTGTTCAAGATCTGCAACTTGAGTACAATAAAGGTCGTCAGGAAAAAATTACCAACGAAATATTAGATATTGGCAGTATGTCTTTTACAAGCTTATGAACTCTAACAGCGTAAATGAAGGAATCATTATTGGAATCCAAGGACCAGTTGTTGACGTGCGGTTTGCGAAAAATCCTCCCTTTATTTATGAGGCTTTGGAAATTGACCTTCCCAATAAAAAGAAATTAATACTGGAAGTTGCTTTTTCAATGGGCGATAACGAAGTTAAAACACTAGCAATGGGTCCTACAGATGGACTTTACAGAGGAATGCACGTAAAGCGCACTAATTCTTCCATCAAAGTTCCGGTTGGTGCTCCAACCCTTGGAAGAATCTTCAATGTTTTAGGCGAGACTATTGACGGAAAACCATTTGACCGAAAGAGTAAAGATCTTTCATACGAATCAATTCACCGCAAAGCTCCTCTTTTAACCGAACAAGAAACAAAACCTCAAATACTGGAAACCGGTCTTAAGGTTATCGATCTAATCGCTCCTTTCATAAAGGGAGGAAAAATTGCCGTTTTTGGGGGTGCGGGCGTTGGAAAAACAGTTATTGTTAAAGAGCTAATTCGAAATATTGCCATGGAACATCGAGGCCACTCGGTATTTGCAGGAGTCGGAGAGCGAACAAGAGAAGGAAACGATCTTTGGCTAGAAATGAAAGAAGCAAAAGTAATGGATAAAACCGTCATGGTCTTTGGTCAGATGAATGAACCGCCCGCTAATAGAATGAGAGTTGCTTTAACCGCTCTCACTATGAGCGAATACTTTAGGGATCAAAAAAGAGAAGATGTGCTTTTATTTATCGATAATATTTTCCGCTTTGCCCAAGCCGGCAGTGAAGTTTCTGCACTTCTAGGAAGAATGCCATCTGCTGTTGGTTATCAGCCAACTTTATCTTCCGAGATGGGAGAACTGCAGGAAAGAATTACATCCACAAAGAAAGGCTCTATTACCTCCGTACAGGCAGTTTATGTTCCGGCAGATGATTATACTGATCCAGCCCCAGTCACAGTCTTTGCCCATCTTGACGCTACGATTAACCTGGAGCGTTCGATTGCAGATCAAGGAATTTATCCGGCAGTCGATCCTCTGGCATCGACCTCGAGAATCCTTGATCCGAACATTGTGGGACTTGAACACTATAACGTTGCACGCGGTGTACAGAAAGTTTTACAGAGATACAAAGACCTGCAAGATATTATCGCAATCCTCGGCATTGACGAGCTCTCCAACGAAGATAAATTAACCGTTGCAAGGGCCAGAAAAATTCAAAGATTCCTGAGTCAACCGATGTTTGTTGGTGAAATATTTACAGGACAACCAGGACGATATGTAAAGATTGAAGATACCGTAAAAGGATTCAAAGAAATCCTAGAGGGTAAACACGACTCGCTTTCCGAGTCTTCTTTTTATATGACAGGCACCATTGATGAAGCGGTCAAAAATGGAGAACAAAAATAACAATGAATCTTCTTTTAGAGATAATTACACCGGAAAAAGTAATCTACAAAGATGAGGTTGATGAGATAGTTACGCCAACCGTGAATGGAGAAATCGCAATTCTTCCCAATCACATTAATCTCTTAACCCAAATTACACCGGGCGAATTAATTGTCAAAAAAGGCTCTTCTACAGAGTCATTGGCTATTACAGGCGGTTTTTTAGAAGTTAGCAATAACAAAATTAGTATTCTTGCGGAATATGCGATAAAAGCAGAAGATATTCAAGTTGCACATGCTGAAGAGGCCAAAAAACGCGCCGAAAAAATTATGAGCGAAAAAACAAGCGAAAATGATTTCAAGATTGCAGAAGGAGAATTGTTGAAATCGCTTTTACAACTCAAAATCGCCAGCAAGCGCAGAAGAAGAATCTAGCCTTTACGTATTTCTAGTTCCAACTAGTTCGCCTATACTCTTTATTCCTTCTTTTCGCATAAAATCAACTAATCCTCTATTAATTTTCCTAGCAACCCATGTTCTTGTTCTATGTCTTGAAAATGATCGTGGATATCTACCGGTGCCGGATGAAGTCTAATTAGTTCCTTACTCATCTCTTACCGGAGGCAAGGTATGCTTTCGATTCATCATATTTTACTTTATTAATTTTGTCTTTTCTACGATAATTATCTAATAATTGTGTAACGGTAAACGCAGCGCGAAGTTTATGACCTCTTCTTTCTAACTCTTCCTTTCCTCCTTGCTCTCTATCTATTACTACTAATATATCTACAACTTTAAATCCCGCTCTTTCAGCTGCGTCAATTGCTTCAACCTTTGTACCCGCCTCTGTTATAACATCGTCTCCTATTCGAAGCTTTTTACCTTCACCTCTTACTCCCGGTTTAATCACTATTCTTCTTTTTCCATCTGGTGTTTGTTCTTTGACAAAAATATCAACTAGAGGCACTCCTGAAGCATCAGCGTATGCTGTTATAAGGGGTGTTCCGGCATCAGGAATTCCAGCACAACAATCAGGCGTCACATCAGTTGGAATTTCTGATAACACTACTCCTATTTGCCTATTTAATTCCGGAGGTAAACTACGTAAATTAATATAATAAGGAGATAACGGCGCTTCAGGATGATTTTCATGGAGCTTTAAAGCGAACTCGCCCTCTTGAGCAAAATCAAATGGGCTTGTTGGTCTCGTTACATCTTCAAACCCAAATTTTCCATTTAGTAAAGTTTTTCTTCTTTTGACCTTAGCAGATATTTTAGTTTCAATCAAGATATCAGCTAGTGTTTCTTGAGCTGGCGTTAATCCTTCGGGATGGAATGATGTTTCTTTACCTGCTTCAGTTGTCATAGGTTATTTTCCTTTAAGTATCTGAGCTGTCAATTGCAGTGCTACGGCTTTCATATCCTGCGCTTTATATATAGCATCTCCTACTATTGCATGCCAATTGTCTCCCGCTACTTGTCCAGTTTCAGCGATGTCTCCACCTTGTTTTATGAAGCCAGGCGCGTAAAGTGTAAAATTCCCTAGTCCTAAAACTCTTTCCAATAGTTGACGATAAGCATTAACAAACTCTACTTTATTTCCTGGTACAACGAAATCTCTCACGCCATTTTCTGCAGCTATTGTATATATCCTGGTAGGCGCTAAATTTGCAATGAACCCACCCTCGCTTTCTAAAAACTTCTTATGGGTCATGTGTCCACCAACAAGCACAGTTAATCCTTCTCCTTGGCAGGCCTTAATCCATTCTTCTTCCGTTACTGGACTTGAAAATGGAAAAAGAATTGCCGCTTTTACTCCTGATTTCCTTATGCCTCTTGCAAATTCTGGCCCCATCTCGGGTTTGTCGTTACCAGCCTTTTGATGATCGTAAATTATCGGCAGGTTGGTATGTGCCGTAACTCGTTTTGCTACTTCGATAAGTCCGTATGGGTTAGCAAGAGATAATCCTACTTTATATGCTCCAATGCCTGGAACACCACAGGTCTCCTTCACTATTTTTTCTAAGGAATCTAGGTCGGATACATCACAAGCCGGAATTACACTACGAGACAAGTCAATTAAACGTTTTCTTTCTTGCAGTTTCCCCTCTTCATTTGGTTTTGGTGGTCCTTCGTGACTTTGCATATTATAAAAATTGCCTTTGGGCGAGTATTGCAATCAATCTGTAATTAATTTAATCTTTTGTCAAGATACCAAAGGTTATCAAAATAACAAGGAGAAATTGCTCTTTGGAAGTAAATTTAATACAATAGATAGGATTTGCCGAAGTAACTCAGTTGGTAGAGTAGCTCTTTCGTAAAGAGCAAGTCGAGGGTCCGAATCCCTCCTTCGGCTCAAAAACAAAATCTTGAATTCATTATGAATCGATCAAGGCTTACCAGAAAATTTGAGCAAAGAACAAAGAAAAATCTTTTTTTTAGTTTACTCGGAATCGTCGTTGTAATTTTTCTTGTTTTCAAATTTGGCATTCCTCTCTTGGTAAATTTTAGCCTGTTTTTAACCAATTTTAAGGGAAACCAAGCGGAATCTCAAAATAATAAACCGCTCTTTATCGCTCCGCCCATACTTGACTCATTTCCTCAGGCAACCAGCAGTGCAGATATAGTAATTTCCGGAATAGCATCAAAAAATCAAATTATAAATTTATACATAAACGGAGACATGGTTAACACAACCAAAACCAAAGACGACGGAACTTTTTCTTTCAAAGAAACTATTCCAACCGGCGAAAACACAATAAAAGCTAAAGCAGTCGTTCAAGATAAAGAAAGCGATTTTTCCAATTCAATTGTAACGGCTTTCAAAACGGCTCCTCCTTCTCTTAATATTACCTCGCCGGTAAACGATACAACATACGGAAAAGATCAAAACTTTGCAGATATTAAAGGAGCTACCGATGCAGATGTAAAAGTGACCGTTAATGGTTTTTGGGCAATTACAGATAGTAATGGTAACTTCTCCTATAGACTTCCGCTTCAGAATGGTGAAAATAAAATTAGAATTACAGCAACAGATACTGCAGGCAATAAAACCGAGAAAGAAATAAAACTCAATTATTCTCAATAAGTCCAAGCAAAATCCATATCCAAATCACTATAAAAGAATAAAAAAGACTGTTGATAAAAAATGAGTCAACAATAATTCCTCCAACGGAAGAAAGAACAACTATTGAAATATATTTTTGAAAACTATTTGCTTTTTGTTTTTTGAAATTTGCGTAAGCTTTTTTTAAAATATTCCAAATTAAATTAAGATAAATAATTAACCCAACAATACCCATGGTTGCAAAAACAAAAAGAAAGCTGTTGTCTGTTCCTGCGTCCGCATGACTGGTACTTGAACTTGAAGCACTCCTAAATCCGTATTTTATTTGCGCATATCTATAAGTATTAAATCCAACACCAAAAAACATATTTTTCTTAATGATCTGTATAGCTGTTTTTGCCGATTCGATACGAGCCTCTGCTGAAGCAATCCGGAATAAGTTAATATTCTCAATATTGAAACTCCTTGAAGAGATTAAAACAAAAACTGCCAAAACTAATAAAACCGCTAAAAACAAATATATTTTTTTTGATAAGATAGAAAAAATTGCAATACTGGTTAAAAACATAATTAAACCGCTTCTTGAGTAAGTCAAAAAGATAGAAACAATGCTTAAGGCAAAAATTGGCATTATTAACCAAATATTTTTGCTATTTTTTTCTCTGAAATATAAAAGGATACCCAATAAAAAAATTGAATATAGGACAAAAAATGCACCGGCAAAGTTTGGATCAAGAAAAGTTGAAAAAAGCCTATACATATGCTCATCCCAGCCTAAATAATAAAGATTTCGAAGATTTGAGTAAAAAAAGTATTGCACAAATCCTAAGGCAACAAATATCGTTCCCAGAGCCAGAAGCAAATACATTATTTTTTCTTTAAATTTTGAAGAAAAGCTTTTTACGACAAAAAATAATGTTACGTATAATATCCATCTTAGGAAATAAGAAAATGCAACTAACATTTCATAGAAAGAAAAATTTTTAAAATTTATAACAAGCGAGATAAAAGCTATAGCAATAAACAAGATGATGGGAATAAATAATTTGTCATTGAGGATAATTTTTTTCCAAGATTTAAAGACCTTTGATATCCAAATTAAAACCAAAACAATGGAAGCGATATCAACCGGTTTTATGAAGAAATTATTTCCCAAGCTTAATCTTATTAATTCTCCAAAACTAAAAGTGCCTAAAAATATTACAAAAAACCACTGAATCATGTCCATTTTTCTTCTTTTTTCAACCATAATTTTCCCCGAATTAAGAATGAATGAAATGACATAATTAAAGCAAAAACCAAACCTGCTGTTCCATCCATAAACCCTCTTTTCAAAATATAGTTTACTAAAAATTTTCCCAAAGGATAAAGAAAAATAGACCAAAAATATACTTTGATATGATTGGATACAAGCTCGCTCGCTCTAATATCGGTATAAAAATTAATCTCTTCTAAAAAATTCTCTATAGTCTGATGGGGAAAATGCAGCAAATGATTATTTAAGATCCCTAAATGACCTTCCACGACCCATCGTTCATGCGCCTTGCCCTTCCATAAACCGGAATC
>JACQKL010000008.1 GCA_016204535.1 Candidatus Levyibacteriota bacterium
AAGGGGGTGTTTTATTTATGGTAGTAGTTAGAAGAATGCCAGGAGATAGCGATGATGCGCTAATCAGAAAATTTCAGAGAAAAGTCTTAAACGAAGGGATTATTCCTGAAGCAAAAAGACGCGCTTTTTATTTAAAGCCAAGCCTTGCTCGTAAGCAAAAAAAAGAAGACGCGAGACGTATCAAAAAGATGTGGTCATAATATGGAAGAAATCCAAATCCCCATTTTTGTAGAAAGCAGATACAAAATTAATAGAAAACGCATTAAGTCGAAAGTAAGTGAAATATTAATACAACACGAAATTAAAGGCCCCGTAGAGGTTTCTGTTGCTGTGGTTGGTGATAGGAAAATGAGGGAGCTAAGCCGCAAATACAAGGGTGAAGATAAGACAAGAAATATTCTCTCATTCTCCTTATCCGAAGGAGAGTCTACGTATTTAGGTAGAGACGTATTAAGACTAGGAGATATTGTCATATCTTATCCGCAAGTAATAAAAGAAGCATCTACCGAAGAGATGTTGGTGGATGATAAAGTGAATGAGCTCATCGAACACGGTTTGCTCCACTTGTTAGGGATCAATCATGAGTAATTTTCAATTTGAAATTTTCATTCAAATATTAAATTTTAAATTAAAAATTTGAGCGTAGCGAATTATGGTTTTCTATCGAAAGTATCGTCCGCAAAAAATTGAAGAGCTAGATAGCAAAAATGTTCGGGATAAACTTTATGCCGTTTTGGAATCTCCCTCTCATGCGTTTCTTTTTACAGGTCCCAAAGGTTTGGGAAAGACGTCGGCAGCTCGAATCGTCGCAAAAGCACTCAACTGCGAAAAAAAGAATCAAGAATCAGGAATCATGAATAAGGGAAGGAAAAAAAATAAAGAGAAAATTCATGATTCACAATTCATAATTCACGATTCAAAAAGTGTTGAGCCGTGCAATAAATGTAGCCAATGCACATCCATAACCAAGGGAACAAATTTGGATGTTTTGGAGATAGATGGCGCATCAAATAGAGGAATAGATGAAATTAGAGATCTTAGAGAAAAAGTAAAACTTTCTCCTCTTTCCTCCAGAAAAAAAGCTTATATAATTGATGAAGTCCACATGCTAACTGCGGAGGCATTTAATGCGCTTCTTAAGACTTTGGAAGAGCCTCCAAGCCATGTCGTTTTCATTCTTTGCACCACGGAACCCCATAAAGTTCCAGAAACGATAATATCACGCTGTTTGCATGTTCAATTTAGAAAAGCAACAAAAGAAGAATTAATCAGATCATTTGAGAGAATAATCAAGGGAGAAAAACTAAAGGCAGATATAGAGGCCTTAAATCTAATTGCCGGGCTTTCGGATGGAAGTTTTAGAGACGGAGCAAAAATTTTAGAAGAAATGACCATAGCCCGTAAAGACAAAAAAATCACAAAAGATTTAGTTGAAAGTACCTATAAAGTATCCAATATTAGACATTACATATCTGATCTCATAGAAGCTTTAGAAAAAAAAGACACTAAAAAAGGATTAGAAATAGTTGCTCAACTTTCAAAACAGGGGATTGACTTTAAATATTTTATGGAAGAATTGATCAATAATTTGCATACCCTGATGCTTGAAAAAGCCGGAGTTTCTCAAGAATCACGCGCTTACAACTTGAATTTGGAAATTTCGGATATAAAAAGATTGGTAGAATTATTGTCCAAAGCATATGGGGAATTAAAATATGCAGTTTTACCTCAAATTCCTTTGGAATTGGTAATTGTAGAGTGGGGAATAAATAAAGAGGGGGGTTCTGTCGCTCCTTCGTCCCGTCCGACGTCCTCGCTCGCAAGCTCACTGCGGTCACTCGACGGGACGCCCTCCAGTCGCGCCACCCCCCTTCGTTTAAATTCTGCGCCCATAATCCCTTCTACATCAAGGGTAGCTCAGCAAAATATCGCAAATTACAGTGAAAATGATGCGCTGTTTCAAGCTTTAATCGATAAGGTAAAATCATATAACCATTCTATTGCAGGAGTACTTAGAGGCTGCAGAGTTAAAAGCTATGATAGTGGTGATGGTTTAATAATTGAGACAAACTTTAAATTTCATAAAGAAAAACTTAGTGAAAGAAAAACGAAAGATTTACTTGAAAAAGTATGCCGTGAAATTACGAAAAAAAATGTTAAAATAACAGTAGTATTGAAACCCGCCTTCGCTAAAGCTTCGGCGGGCGATGGGAGGTGAGTTGATATGATAAATCCATTTAAACAAATCGGTGAAATTAAAAAAATGCGTGATCAGGCTATGCAAATTCAACGAGAGCTTCAGGGAGAAGAGGTAATTGTTGATAAAAATGGAGTACACATTGTTATTTCCGGAGACCAAAAGATAAAGACGCTGGAATCAAACGGTCATTCCGATGACGACGTACGAGAGGCAATCAATGAGGCAATCAAAAAATCTCAGGAAGTAGCAGCCCGTAAACTTTCTCAAATGAGAGGGGGATTGAGCGGCCTTTTGGGTGGTCAATAAGTTCCTACCTCAAAGACTTAAATTCTTCTTTCATATTGAATAGAAGCTGTCATCGGAGTAGAATAAACTCAATGAAGATTTTTAGCGGGACTTCAAATAAACCCCTTGCAGAAAAGATTACCAAAGAATTAGATACTGATTTATCTCCTTTAGAAATTCATATTTTCCCGGATGGAGAGAAGAGAGTAAGAGTGCTTGAGAAGGTTGTTGATGAAGATTGCGTTGTAATTCAGTCAACTTCTCCAGAACCCGATAAAAACTACATGGAACTTTTCTTCATTGCTGATGCATTAAAAAGATCAGGAGCAAAACACATCAAGGCAGTTATTCCATACCTAGGCTATCAAAGACAGGATCATGTTTTTCGGGAGGGCGAAGCTGTTTCTTTGGAAGTAATTGCTACGCTTCTGAAATGGGAAGGGATAGAGGAGGTTATTTCGCTTGATCTTCATTCTATAAAAATTCCGCAGATTTTTAAAATTAAACTTAATCATTTATCGGCTCTATCTTTATTTGCTAAAGAAATTGAAAAAATTGGCAAGAATACGGTTTTGGTATCTCCAGATATGGGAGGAATTAGGAGAGTTAAAAATTTATCAGAGATGCTGGGTGGAATGCCATATTGCTTGATACAAAAAGACCGTGATCTAGCAACGGGAAAAGTCACAATGAATGAAATTGAGGGGGAGGTTAAAGAGAATGCAGTTATAGTGGATGACATGATTTCAACCGGGGAAACAGTTGTTGCAGCCTCGAACCTTTTGAAGAATAAAGGGGCAAAAGAAATCTTTGTTTTTGCAACTCATGCTGTGTTTTCCAAAGACGCCCCACGGATTCTTGAAAATTCTTTATTGCATAAAGTTTATGTTACGGATACCATCGACATTCCTCACGAAAAGCAATTTCCAAAACTCGAGGTATTAACGGTCGCTAATTTAATAGCAAAGAGTATAGAAAATCAAAAATAAAATGCAAGGTAAGTATAATTTTAATATTTAATTTTTCTATGAGGATTCCAAAAGCGATAATTAATTTAATTGAGTCTTTTGAGAGGTTGCCGGGCATTGGTCCCAAAACAGCGCAGCGTCTGACATTTTATCTTCTACACGTTCCTCAAGGTGAGTTGGATAAGTTCTCCTCTTCGGTACAAAACTTAAAAAAAGGAACAATTATTTGTTCTACTTGTTTTTCGATTGACGAGAGTAATCCATGCAGTATTTGTTCGGATCGAGAGCGGAATAGGTCAATTATCTGTGTGGTTGAAGAACCATTGGATGTTTTGGCACTTGAGAAAAACGGTAAATATAAAGGGATGTACCATGTGCTGCATGGGAAAATAGATCCATTAAATAACATTGGGCCGGATGAAATTTATATAAAACAACTTTTGCAAAGGATTAATGATGAAGGAGTAATGATTAAAGAAGTAATATTAGCTACAAATCCAACAATGGAAGGAGAAGCAACCGCGATGTATATTGCGAAGCAATTAAGAATTAATAATGAAGAATTAAAAATTACCAGAATTGGGCGGGGATTGCCGACAGGAGCTGACATCGAATACGCCGATGAGTTAACACTTCAAAGAGCAATAGAAGGGAGACAAGATTACTAGTATATGAATGACGACAATTTAATTAGGGGAGCTTTCGGACAACTTGGACAAACTGTCAAAAAAGCAGGACAGGATATGAAAAACTTACCCAAACAGATCGTCCAAGATTTAGGCGAACAACTTTCTGCCAAGCAGAACTCTGAAGAGAAACCAGCGACCAATAAAGCAGGATGGGCATCAGATGAGGAAAGAATTAAATTCTTAAAAGACCTTTACGGGAAATCCGACATATCCAAGGATGGAGGGTCGGACCCTGGTAAAACTCCTGAAGAGCAAAAAAAGTTATTGGAGCTTAGAAATCAACTACATAAGGAAAATTATTATGATCCGACTTTTAATCCCGTTAAAAAACAGGAAGAGCGTCCGGCTGAAAAAGTGGAAAATGAAAAAAAACAAGAAATGCAGGAATTGCAGGAAAAAGAGACAAAAAAACCGCCCCCACTCGCAGTTCAGAGAGCGCAAAAGAAAACAGAGATGTTTCCGGGAAGCGGAGGATAATTAAAATTTGTAGTATGTTAAAGCTTTATAATACATTGACACGTAAAATTGAAGAGTTTAAGCCACTTAATCCACCAGTTGTAACCATGTATACCTGCGGACCAACAGTCTATAGGCATATTCATATTGGAAATTTTAGAACTTATTTGATGGCGGATTTTTTAAGAAGAACGCTTGAGTATAACGCTTATAAAGTAACCCACATTAAAAACGTTACCGATGTTGGGCACATGCGAACTTCAGAGCTTCATCAGGGTAAAAATATAGATCCGGTTTTGGAGGAGGCTCTAAAAGAAGGAAAAACTCCAAAGGAGATTACCTCGTATTACACAAAATTATTTCTGGAAGACGAAGAAAAATTAAATATAAAGAAAGCAAATAAGTATCCCAAAGCCACAGAACATATTAAAGAAATGATTGAGATAATTAAAATTTTACTTGATAAAGGACTTGCTTATAGAACAGGAGGAACAGTTTATTTTGATGTATCAAAGTTCAAAGATTATGGCCAACTTTCAGGTAACACTCTGGATAAGATGGACATGCTTCTTAAGGCAGTTAGGATATCGGTCGAGACCGATAAAAAGGATAGTCCGGATTTTGCACTTTGGAAGGAAGCAGAAGAAGACCGAATGATGAAATGGGAAAGCCCATGGGGCGAAGGCTTCCCAGGATGGCATATTGAATGTAGCGCAATGAGCATTAAGTATCTTGGAGACACTTTTGACATTCATACCGGCGGAGAAGATCTTATTTTTCCTCATCATGAGGATGAAATTGCCCAATCCGAAGGCGCAAGCGGCAAAAAATTTGTGAACTACTGGTTGCATGGTGGATATTTGCTAATTGATGGTAAAAAAATGTCCCGTTCTAAGGGCAATGTTTATACAATTTCCGATTTGCAAAAAAAAGGATTTGATCCTTTGGCATTTAGGTATCTAACCATGCTGACTCATTACAAACAGGAAATGAATTTCACTTGGGATGCTTTGGAAGCAGCGCAAATTGCCTACAAGCGTTTGGTGGAAGAAGTCGCTGAATTTAAAAATCCAAAAATCGGCTGCGCAGAATATGAAGAAAAGTTTTTAGAAGCGGTAAATGATAATTTGAATATGCCTAAAGCGCTTGCGGTAATGTGGGATTTGGTTAAATCAGACTATCCCGATAGTGCCAAGGCAGAAAGCATTTTCAAAATGGATCAGGTTTTGGGTCTTGATTTGGAAAAAGCACGAGAAAAGAAAAAAAATATCAAAGTTGTTGTTTCGGATGCTATAAAAAAACTTATTGGGGAAAGAGAGCGATTGCGAAAAATGGGAAGTTTCACCAAAGCAGATCATTTAAGAAATAAAATCAAAAAACTAGGCTACAGGCTTAAAGACACGAAAGAGGGGGTAGAGATAGAGAAAATTTAATTTAATGTTGACTGTGGAGTTGGCGAGCTAAATATTGGAGATGGGGTAAATTGAAGCGTTTGCAAGTCTTTAAGATTTGGAGTTTTAGATAGCGAACCGTCGCAGAATTTTAAAGGTACTGTTCCTGGAAGAAAATATTCAAGATAGGCAGAACTGGTTGAAATTCTAGCTTTTAGTCCATTGTAATTACAAATATAAGCGCTTTGGATGTCTGGTGGTTTTTCAAATTGTTCAATTGAGGAGTTTTTTGAAAATTCCATCATTAAAGCTGCCCAGATTGGAGCTGCTCCCAGAGATCCTGCAATTTGATCCATCGGCTTATTATCGCTATTACCTACCCAAACGCCAACCACGAGAGTCGGTGTATAACCAATAGTCAATGCATCTTTATAATTTTCGGTAGTGCCGGTTTTGACAGCCGCAGGCCGATTTATTGTTAGTGCATTTCCAAAAATTTCCTGCCTTGCGGTGTTATCAGACAAAATAGAAGAAATTAAAAAAGCAACATTGCCATCCAAAACTTTTTGAGAAGATGTATGAGAAACATAAATTGTTTCATCCAGCTTATTTTCTATTTTCAAAATTGCTACAGGCGCATTAAAATACCCCGAGTTTGCAAAAACTGCATACGCATTGGTTAATTCTACAAGCGGAACTTCGCCAGTACCTAAAACCAAAGACAATCCATAATTTGACGGGTCTTTTAGGGAAGTAATTCCTAAGCTTTTTGCAAAACTTAAAATATTTTCTACTTCTACTCTTCTCATTACTTCGACGGAGGCAATATTTATAGAATTTGCCAGGGCACGGCGGGGAAGCATATTTCCGCGGTAATACCCATCATAATCCTTGGGCTTATAATTATTTTCAAAAGTTGTCGGCACGTCTTTCAATATCGTACTTGGAGTAATTTTTCTTTCCTCAAATGCCTTGGCATAAACAAGCGGTTTAAATGCAGATCCTGATTGTCGTGGGGTAATAGCCATATTGATTTTTCCAAAACTTGGATTTTCCCAATCCACACTGCCAACCAAAGCTAAAATTTCTGAGGTTTTAGGATCAATAACAACAGCGGCTGCATTGGAAACACCATTAGGAGCAAGCCTTTGAACATTTCCATAAACAACATCCTGGGCGAAAGCCTGCCAATCAAGGTTTAAAGTGGTTATTATTTTAAAACCTGACATTGCTAATTCCTGCTCGGAATAGGTTTGAAGCAATTTATCTCTTACCATTAAAGCAAAGTGTATACCTTGTACATTAATCAGGTTTTTTGCTTTGGCAATATGAATATTCTGTAGTTTTGCCTCTTTCTCCTGGGTAGGAGTTATATATTTTTGTTCAAGCATTTTGCGAAGTACACGCCTTTGTAGGGCTAAAGCTTTTTGCACATTTCCTGAGATAGGAGAGTACTGAGATGGAGCGGGTAAGATTCCTGTAAGAAGTGCACTTTCCGCGATGGTTAGGTCTTTAACACTCTTGCCAAAATAAACCTGCGTTGCCGTTCCAATGCCGGTTGCCCCTTCGCCGAAATAGATTGAATTTAAATACATTTCTAAAATTTCTTTTTTGGTATAGAGCCTCTCGATTTCAAAAGCTAAAATAATTTCCTGGTATTTTCTAAAAAAGCTTTTTTCAGGTTTAAGAAGCGAATTTTTTACAAGCTGTTGCGTGATTGTTGAGGCCCCATATTCGATATTTCTCTCGAGCAAATTGAAATAAAAAGCCCTAATAATTGCAGGAGCGGAAAATCCCGGATGTTTATAAAAATCTTTATCTTCGGTCGCAATAATTGCCTCTTGGAAATAAAGGGGTACTTCCGAAAGACTGACCGGTATTTTTTCTTTTGCTTCATAAAATTTAAAAAAAGGTCTTCCAAAGCGGTCGTATAGAAGAATACCTTTATTATTATTATTCATGATAGCTTCTTTACTGACTAAATCCGGCGCAAAGTAAGCATAAATAAAAATTGGGGCAAGCGCGAAAAAACAAATAGCTAAAAGCACAACGAGTAAAATAATTTTTTTGAAAGCACGCTGAATTTTCATAAGATTTTTATTACCAAATAATAAAATTATTAAAGCCTGGAAGGATTTACGCGGATTATTTTGTCATCAAATTCATCAGGAATTCCACGTCCATCCCTATTGCTAGTTGTGAGATAGAGGAAATTATCCGGCCCCACAACCACTTCTCTAATTCTTCCAATTTTTCCTTTTAAGTGTTCTTTTAAAACTGCATTATTTCCCTTAATTTCCGCTTCATACAAAGCCTCGCCTCTTAATCCTGCAAAGAAGATAGAACCGTTAAAAAAAGCTGCACCGCTTGGCGCCCAGATATCAGAGGCACTATTAATTATTGGGGTTTCCATTCCATCTTGTTTTTGATTTCCTTGAATTACAGGCCAGCCATAATTTTGACCTTGTTTAATTAGATTTAACTCGTCATTGCCTGTACCGAATTGTCCGCCTGAAGGTCCATGTTCTGTTGCCCAAAGCCGATTCATACTATCCCAGGCTAAACCTTGCGGATTACGATGACCATAAGAGTATACTAAATTATTAAAGGGATTATCAGGAGCCGGTTGGCCAACATCGGTAACTCTTAAAATTTTTCCGGCAAGAGAATTTTTATCTTGAGCAAGAGACGGATTTTGAGAATCACCGGTTGTAATATATAAAAACCCATCAGGTCCAAATTTTATCCGGCCTCCATCATGGAAGACATTGCCTGGAGTTTCATCAACGATTATAGTTTTGTTTGATAAGGAATTATTTTCGAATTTAAACCTTACGACTCGATTAAGAGTTTGTCCGTTGTCATTGGCATAAGTGTAATACAGATAAACAAAATAGTTTTTGATAAAATCAGGGTGAATAGTAATTCCTAAAAGTCCGCCTTCTCCAATATTTTTAACGTCAGGAATAATCGCAATAGGATTTGAAAGAAGATTTCCATTTTTATCAATCAGTCTTACTCGTCCGGCTCTTTCTGTAAATAAAATACTTTTATCAGGTAAAAATACTAATGCCCAGGGAATTTCTAAATTGTCAGCTACGGTAGAAAGAAAAGGAATATTCTTTGTTTCATCAACCGCTGTATTTTTATTTTCACTAACTTTTGTTAAAGGCTGACTTTGTGTTTTTTTCTGCGCAAAATTTAGATAAGAAGCACCAACTAAACCAATTAACATAATTCCTAAAATAGTTGAGAGCATTAAATTCTTTTTTGACATATTGTTATATAATATTATTTTCTTTTTGAAATTAGCGTATGAGAAAATTAATTGCTGTAATAACAGTTACAATAATATTTTTTGTCTTTTGGGGTTTCCAAAAAGCGATTAAGCCGCAACCAGAACATTTAAAGTACACTGCTGATAACGGAGAAAATTTTGGAGAAAAAAATGGGGTTGATTTATCTTATCCGCTTGTAATCGAATATATGCGAAAACAGAAATATGAAGGGTCGGAAATTACGATTGAGGAAACTCTCCAAAGCGGCGAGAATTACAATCGGTATGTCGCATCATATAGATCTGACGGTCTTAAAATATATGCTCTTTTGACTATTCCGATGGGGGAGAAACCTAAAAATGGCTGGCCTGTAATTATTTTTAATCATGGCTATATTCCGCCAAGAGAATACGTAACTACGCAAAGGTATATAGCATATACCGATGTGTTTTCGAGAAACGGTTACATAGTTTTTAAATCAGACTATCGCGGACATGGAAATTCGGAAGGTCAAGCAGTAGGTGGTTATGGGTCCAGTGCCTATACAATTGATATTCTTAATGCGTTAAGTTCTCTTAAAAAATTTAAAGACGCCAACCCAAATAAAATTGGGATGTGGGGACATTCAATGGGCGGATTTATAACGCTTCGCTCAATGGTAATTTCTAAAGACATAAAGGTAAGTGTAATTTGGGGTGGAGTAGTTGCTTCTTATAAAGACCTTATTTATAATTGGAGAAGAACAACTTTTACTCCATCCCCGCTGCCAAGCGGGACAAGAAGATGGAGAGATCTTTTAATTGCAGAATACGGCTCACCTGAGAAAAATCCGCAATTTTGGAACTCTATTTCCGCAAATGCGTACCTTAAAGACATATCGGGACCGCTTCAATTACAACATGGTCAGTTGGATGCCTCCGTACCCATAGAATTTTCGGAGAAATTAGAGAAAGAACTTAAAAAAATAGGTAAGACTGTTGAGTTCTATTCATATCCTATGGATGATCACAATCTTACTAACAATTTTACGACCGCAATAGGGCGTTCAGTTGATTTCTTTGATAAATATTTAAAATAATAATTATTTTTTGCATTTGACATATAAGCTAATAGTGATTAAGATAATAAATACCAGAATTTTTAAATGAGTACTGCCCACAAAAAACCTGCAAACACCGCGTCAAACGCGGCTGATGCAGAAACATCTACCTTCGCTGAAGCTTCCACCGACGCCAAGACTATGGCGGATAAGTCGGCGGGCAGGCAGAAAAAAACTGAAGCACGAAGCGATAAGAAGATTGGTCAAGAGCCTGTTGTTTCAGACACAATAATGGAAACAACAGAACGGATAGAAGTAATCGAAGAAGCTTCTCTCAAAAATGAAGATCCATTAGTCGATTTCAAAGAAAAGATGGAGAAAGAAGAGTATGCTTCCCCTCATGCGTCTCCCCAAAAAAATTTCATGTGGCCGATACTTTTCGTTGTATTCCTTGCCTTGCTCTCAATGATCGGAATTTTTATTTATAAAAATTCCCGCAACATTAATGAAGAAAAAATCAATGTAGTAACGCTGTCTCCAACCCCCACAGTTGTAACGGAACCCACAAAAGTAATAGACTTATCAAAATACGAAATCAAGATATTAAATGGAAGTGGGGTAGATGGAGAGGCGGGAAGACAGAAGGGTAATTTAGAGACAGAGGGCTTTACGGTTGCCTCGGTTGGAAATGCAGACAATTCTGACTACACGGATACAGTTATTCAGGCAAAAAAAGAAGTGGATAAAGAATTTTTGGACAAATTAAAAAGTGTACTTGCAACCTCTTTCACTATGGGCGAAACAGAAACTCTAACAGTTGACAGCTCCACACCAGTAATTGTAATTATTGGAACTAAAAATTAACCTCGTTATTATTAATAATTTCCTAATTAATGTAATATTATTATGATGAAATTGAAAAAAATAGTAATTGGATTTTTTTTGATTATCGGTATTGTAGGAATATTTTTTCTCGTAAAAGAGCTTAACAAACCATTGGAAGTAAAATCGCCGATAGCAAAAGAAAAACCGCTTGATAAATATACTTTTGCAAATCAAAAAAATACCAAATTTCCGGCTAGTTCCATTAGGCTTGGAGGGTTAATGACCGAAAGGTCAAATTATATTTCGCAAATGTTTTATTATACAGTTTTTGGCAAAAAAGTAAGCGGTTTATTAAATGCCCCAACTCAAACAGGAACATATCCCGTTATTGTTATGCTGCGGGGATTTGTTGATAAAAAGATTTACGAACCTGGCATTGGGACAAAAAGGGCAGGAGAAGTATTTGCACAAAATGGATACATAACTCTTGCACCTGATTTTTTGGGATATGGAGAATCAAGCGATCCCTCCAAGGATTCGATTGAAGAAAGATTTCAAACCTATACAGCGACACTTAGTCTTTTATCTTCTCTTGAGAATCTAAATGTTGGGATAGATGCGAGTTATTCCGGAAGAATAAAAGCAGATACTTCAAAAGTAGGAATTTGGGGACATAGTAACGGAGGACAGATTGCGTTGTCTATTTTGGAGATAACAGGAAAAAATTATCCGACAGTTCTTTGGGCTCCGGTTTCTAAGCCTTTTCCATATTCAATATTTTTCTTTATGGATGAATTTGAAGATCATGGAAAGTCGCTTAGGAAAGTTGTTGCGGATTTTGAAAGTGATTATGATATCGAACTTTATTCTCCGAGTAATTTTTATTCGTTGATTAACGCTCCGATTGAAATTCACCAAGGGACTGAGGATGATGCGGTGCCTAAAAAATGGTCAGATCAGTTGGTTGAGGATTTGGAGAAATTAGGAAAAGATATCGAGTATTTTGTTTATCCTGGCGCCGATCACAATTTACTCCCAGACGGATGGAGCGTAGCAGTACAAAGAAGCTTGGATTTCTATAGAGAGCATTTGTGATATAATTGCCTCGTTTGAATTTATCAGAAATGTTTAAGGTACAAAAATTAGATTTACTTATTTCTGTCTACATCTTTTGCATTGTCGTATCGGAGTTGATGGGAGCGAAAACTTTTCCTCTTTTTTCAATCGGAACGTTTAAGCTAAATGCGAGCGTTGCCATATTTGTTCTTCCCTTTATTTTTACAATTAATGATGTTGTTACGGAAGTTTATGGTAAAGAACGAACCCGAAGTATTATCCGATCCGGCTTATTTATAATTTTTTTAATTTTCGCTTTTTCAATATTCGCTACCACTCTTCCTGCATCAATAAGATTTCAGGCTTCCGAAAAAGCATATGATACAATCTTCGGTTTGTCCGCAAGAATTGCAGCTGCATCCTTAATAGCGTTTACTTTAGCAGAATTTATGGACGTTTTGGTTTTTGTAAAAATAAGAAAGATGCTTGGAAAAAAAGCTTTGTGGCTTAGGAATAATGCATCTAATTTCGTTTCCCAATTTATTGACACATCTGTTTTTATGTTTTTGGCTTTTTATGCTTTCGATAGATCATTTAATAATAATTCAATCTTTTTAATTGGCCTAATTCTTCCTTATTGGTTGTTAAAATGTTTTATGTCAGTTATAGAAACACCTCTTGTTTATTTGGGGGTCAACTGGCTTAAAAAGGATGAAAAATGAAAGTCACAATGGATTCATCATGAATAAAAACGATAAGGATTTTAAAAATATTGCTAATGAGGAGTGGAGGAAGAAGTTAACTCCCGAGCAATACAGGGTTCTAAGGGAGAAGGGAACGGAAACGCCAGGCACGGGGAAGTTTTATAAAAGTTTTGAAAAGGGGATGTATGTTTGCGGCGCATGCGGACAAGAACTCTTTTCGTCCGAAACAAAATTCGATTCAGATTGCGGATGGCCAAGTTTTGACAGAAGTTTGGAGGGCAATGTCGAGTTTAGAAATGATGATAGTTTGGGAATGCGCCGCACAGAAGTTTTATGTAGTAATTGTAAAAGTCACCTGGGCCACGTTTTCGACGACGGACCTAAAGAAACAACAGGTAAACGCTTCTGCATTAACTCTGTTTCTCTAAATTTCAAACCTCAAAAATAGTTTGCGAGATAAGTTTTTGCTACAATGTAATTTATGGATTTTGGATTTATTATCTTAACCATTCTTGGTCTTTCACTTTTTGAAATTATTACAAGCGTTGATAATGCCATTATTAATGCGGAAGTGCTACGGGGGATGACGCAAAGGGCCAGACGTTGGTTTCTTTTGTGGGGTTTTCTTTTTGCCGTTTTTGCGGTTCGTGGCTTGTTGCCAGTTTTTATTGTGTGGCTTGCAAATCCCAATCTTGGTCTAATCGGCGTGTTTTTAGGAGTGTTTTCAAATAATCCTCAAATCGCTAAAGCCATTAATGAAACATCTCCTCTTCTTCTCTTGGGCGGAGGAGTATTTCTCGTTTTTTTGTTTTTCAATTGGTTATTTCTAGAGTCCAAAAACTACGGACTAAAAGGTGAAAAATTTTTTCATTCTCAGGGCGCGTGGTTTTTTGCTATCGTTTCCGCTCTTCTTTCTATAATTGTATGGTTTGCTTTGAAGATCGATCCAATGCTGGCCTTCGCCGCAGTGGTAGGATCAACTGCTTTCTTTATTATTCATGGATTCAGACAATATGCAGAAGTTCAAGAGAGAAAACTTATTCAAGGAAACATGTCGGATATAAGTAAAATAGCATATTTAGAGGTATTAGACACCACTTTTTCTATAGATGGTGTAATTGGGGCATTTGCCTTTACTTTTTCAATTCCGTTAATAATAGTAGGGAATGGACTGGGGGCGTTTATACTGAGAAAGTTAACTGTTAGTAATATTGAGAGAATAAAAAAATACAAATATTTGAAAAACGGAGCAATGTATTCCATTTTATTCTTGGGAACAATCATGATTTTAGATAGTTTCGGATTCCATATGCCAGTATGGATATCTCCAGTTATAGCATTTGCAACGGTTGGTTATTTCTTCTTTAAGTCAAAAGCAGAGATTATAAGTTGACACCCCTTGAAGGGGGATTGACATTTGTAAATATTTCACTGTAAACTGAAAATAGGCCCGCCTTCGTCCGCCTTTGGCGAGACTTTGGCGAGGCGAGGGAGGTGAATTATTAGATGGCAAGTAAATCTAAAAAAGATTCAATTACTCTTTCAAAAAATGCATTTATAGGATTGATACTTTTTATTGTTGCGAGCACAATTTTTATAGTTTACGCCTATTTGGGGTACGCTTTGGTGAAATAAATCCTCTTTATGTTGGATAAATTCCTTAACAGCATCACCACGTACAGGCTTACTTTGCATATATTAATCATCTATGTTTGCGTAGCTTTTGTTCTTTCAATTTTTAGGCTTTTGGGTTACAGTCCAATCGATATAGCTTTCAATACATTTATAACGCTAATATCCTCCTTAATTGCTAATTTTATATTTGCAAAATTATTTAAAGCTATCACCAATACGGAATCGGTATTTATAACAGCACTTATTTTAGTTTTAATTTTTCCAATTAAGTTTCCACATTCTACCTTAGTCTTAATTTTTGTTTCTTTTGTCGCAATGGGATCAAAGTATTTACTGGCCATTAAAAAACGGCATATCTTCAATCCCGCCGCGTTGGCGGCTTTAGTGTTTGGATTTACCAATTCTTCGGCTTCATGGTGGATTGGTAGTTATTGGATGTTGCCGGTTGTTTTGGTCGGCGGATTTTTAATTGTTAGAAAAACTCGAAGAGAAAATTTGGTTGTTAATTTTATTCTTCTTTCAGTCCTTTTTCTTATTATAAGCGTACTGATTAATACGGGTTCTCTAGAGAGACTTATTTCAACCTTAAAGACAGTATTTTTAGAGTCTCCGCTTGTATTTTTTGCAACAATTATGTTAATTGAGCCCTCTTCTTCTCCGTCGAAAGAAAAGTTGCAAAAATATTTTGCATATTTTGTTGCTTTTCTGTATGCGGTTCCCCTTTTTCGCTTTTTGGGAATTTCTCTTACGCCCGAAGCTGCGCTCTGTATTGGAAACGTCTACACGTTCCTTATGAGTCCTATGTATCGGCTCGATTTATACCTTAGAACAAAACAAGTTTTAGGAAAAAACGTATTTGCGTTTCTTTTTGACAAGAAAAGTAATTTTTCTTTTTTGAGCGGACAATATATGGAATGGACGCTGCCTCATAAAAATACAGACAGTAGAGGCAACAGACGTTATTTTACTATTGCTTCCTCTCCGACAGAAAAAGCCCTGATGATTGCAGTCAAACACTACGACCCTTCCAGTAGCTACAAAAAGACACTGGTTGGCATGAAGAAAGGACAAAGAATAATCGCGTCTAACCTTTCCGGCGATTTTGTTTTGCCTTATGATCTCTCCAAGCCTTTAATTTTTATTGCCGGAGGAATCGGCATCACGCCTTTTAGAAGTATGACCCAGTATCTTGTTGATAAAAATTTACAAGCCAATATTATTCTTTTTTATGCAAACCGAACAGAAGAGGAAATCGCATTTCAGGACACGTTTCAAAAAGCTCAAAATCATGGAGTAAAAACGATTTATTTACTTACCGATAATTCTAAAGTTCCTTCCGATTGGAAAGGCGAAACGGGACACTTAACAGGACAGATGATTTTAGAGAAGGTAGAAGATTTCAAAGAGAGATTGATTTATGTTTCTGGTCCGCAGTTAATGGTTCAGAATATTGAAAAAATGCTTTTAAATTTAGGAATTTCATCAAAAAATATCAAAACAGATTTCTTTCCGGGATATGCGGAGAAATGATATAATAGAAAAACATGCATAACGAGTCGAGCCTTTGGAACAGATCCAAACTTCAGCTAAAACAATCTGCAAAAAGACTTTCCTTAGATCCATTTTTAACAAAGATATTGCTTGAAATGGATAGGGTTATTGAAGTTTCTCTGCCTCTTAAAATGGATGATGGCAGTACCAAAATTTTTACAGGCTACAGAATTCAACACAACAATATTCGCGGTCCTTATAAAGGGGGTCTTCGCTATCATTCTCAAGTTTCGATGGATGAGATTGAAGCTTTAGCTTTTTGGATGACAATGAAAAATGCGGTGATCGATGTTCCGCTCGGAGGAGCAAAAGGAGGGATTCAAGTTGACCCTAAAAAACTTTCCGAGAAAGAGCTAAAAAAACTAACAGAGATATTTATCCAAAAACTGATTGGAGTTATCGGTCCATATAGCGATATACCTGCTCCTGATGTGAATACGAATCCAAAGATTATGGGCTGGATTCTAGATGAGTTTAAAGTTCAAAATGCAAAGTTAAAAAATAAATATAAGGAAGGAGAATTAAAAGCAGTTGTAACTGGAAAACCTATCGAGAAGGGAGGATCGGAAGGGCGAACAGAAGCGACAGGTTTGGGCGGTTCTTACGTATTAAAGGAAATTATGAAAAATTTGAAAAAAGATCCAGGGAATATAACAGTTGCCGTTGCGGGTTTTGGAAATGTGGGGAAGTATGTTGCGCAGTTTCTACAAAAAATGGGTTTCAAAATTGTTGCTCTTTCAGACTCAAAGGGCGGAATATATATAGAAAGTGGAATACCAGATATTAAAAGAATTCAGAAATGCAAAGAGGAAAAAGGACTAGTGAATGGGTGTTATTGTATCGGATCTGTTTGCGATCTAAATAATAAAAAGAGATTGGGAGGAGTTGACATCTTGGTAAATGATATTTGGGAGTTACCTGTCGATGTGTTGGTGCCTGCAGCTTTGGAGAATGTCATTACCAAAAAAAATGCTCCAAAAATAAAAGCCAAGATAATTCTTGAAATGGCGAATGGTCCGACAACCAAAGAAGCAGATGAGATTTTAGAAAAAAGAGGAGTTTTGGTTGTTCCGGATATTCTTGCAAATACAGGCGGTGTATTAGTTAGTTATTTTGAATGGTATCAAAATCTTCATCGGGAGAAGTGGAGTAAAGACAAAGTAATTAAATCTCTTCAAGAAAAAATGGAAAATGCGGTAGATAATGTTTTCGCATTTAAGGACAAATACAAAGTCAGCCTTCGAGAAGGAGCCTATATGCTTGCCTTAAGTCGTATCGAAAAAGCGTGGAAAAAAGAAAATTGAGGAAAAGCTTGACAAGACGCCTTATAGTATGATATAAAGCAGACCTATGGCAATGCAACATATCGAAGGCGAAAATGGAGTAGGAAAATTTGTTAATGATCCCAATAAAGCAAAAGCTGGATTGGCAAGAATAATTGCAGAATCTACTAAGACATGGAGAGAATTGTATGGAGAAATTGCTTTGCCATCTGTTGTAACTCCCGCGTCAAACGCGGTTGTGGCAGTTGAAAAAGTAGCTGTAGAAACTTCAGTAACGCCATCTTTAACAGTAGAATCGTTGCCTTCTGTAGAGCAACTAACCAGAATAGAAAGCGAAGCACTCAAAAGATTTTTTGGTAAAGATATTGTTGTTCCAAAACCGCCCCAAGAGCTTTTCCAAACTTTAGAGACAATGTCAAAACTTGGATTTGAACCACATTTTTTACCACAAGTTTCTTTAACTGAAGCAGATAAAATTCCCGGTTGGAAAGTAAAACCTCAGTCATGGTTCTGGCAAAACATTAAAGACGGTAAACCTTCTGCAGATGCGGCTGTATTACAAGAAGGATGGTATCTTGTAGATGGAAGAGGTAAGCCAAACTATGATAACGGTCAGCAAAGATACGAGGATGACTACCTTGAGTCTATTATGGCGAATTTGAGAAAGACAGGCAAAATTCAAAAATATAGTTCTGTTCCAGATAGCTCTCGTTTTGGAGCATCTCCTAATGAAATTGAGCAGGTTATATTGCCAGAAGTCGCTCGTAAAACAGGTGCAAAGGGAAATCTAACTAATAAAAGATATATTGAATTTAATGTTTGGGGAAATATGTTTCATCCCGAATGGGGACAGACAGATACTCTGGAATGGTTTGCAGATGAGTTCGGGGGCGGTCGCCGTCTTTTCGGTGGTGACTCTGGCGGTGGTGGTTTGGGCTATGTCTACGACAGTTGGTCTGACAATCGGGGTGACTCTGTTGCTTTCGGTCCCGTGGTAAGATTTCCTTCAAAACCTTGATAACTTGGTAACTTTTCCCTTGGATAAATTCTTGAGTTTTGGTTCTTGTGAACTTGGTGTAGTTTTCTCTTCTTGTAATTCCATTTA
>JACQKL010000009.1 GCA_016204535.1 Candidatus Levyibacteriota bacterium
CCAGGGGTAACATTCGAAGATCAAGGAGATATTTTCGAAGTCATAACCTATAACAACATGCATCTTCGAAAAACAAGTTCTGTTGTGCAATTAAAAGTCAGGAGTCTCCGAAGAGGCGGAACAATTGAGAAAACTTATGGGAGCAACGGAGAGGTAAATCCTGTATCAATTACCCGCCAAGAGTTGCAATATCTCTATAAAGACAACGAACTAGGATATTTTATGGATCCTCAAACTTTTGAGCAGGTAGGTGTCCCTTTGAAAAATCTGGACGGACACATGTTTTTAAAAGAAGGAGAAACATTGGTTGTTAAATTTTATAAAGAAGAACCATTAAGCATCACTCTTCCACCCAAAGTTAAACTAAAAGTTACAGATACCAATCCGGGAGTAAAAGGGAACTCCGCAACCAACGTCTATAAAGATGCAACACTGGAAACAGGGCTTAAAACCAAGGTTCCTTTATTTATCGATATCGGAGACGAAATCATAGTTGACACCCGCGACGGCTCCTACACCAACCGCGCATAAACTACTCACCTGTTGCTACATTCTTATTTTTCCAGTATAATTATTGATCGTTTAAAAATAAAATTATGGACAATATAGTCATAAAAGGGGCAAGAGAACACCCCAGTAAAATGCTTACTTGCTCGCAAGGATTACATCCATGCCTCGCAAGAGCGCATTTACGGGGCAAGCAATCTTAAACATATGGAATACATTAAAATCAAAGGAGCAAGAGAGCACAATCTTAAGAACGTAGACCTTGAAATTCCTAAAAATAAGCTGGTGGTTTTTACCGGCCTATCCGGGTCTGGTAAATCCTCTTTAGCTTTTGACACTATTTATGCCGAAGGACAGCGCCGGTATGTTGAAAGTCTTTCTTCCTATGCCAGACAATTTTTGGGGATAATGAAAAAGCCGGATGTTGATCTGATCGAAGGTTTGTCGCCGGCAATTTCCATTGACCAAAAATCAGGAAGCCACAACCCCAGATCAACTGTCGGAACAGTCACGGAAATTTACGATTATTTAAGGCTTTTATTTGCCCGCATTGGCCACCCCCATTGTTCTAACTGTGGAAGGGAAATAAGTCACCAAACACCAGAGCAGATAACCAATGCTGTTCTTGCGCTTACGAATAACTCTATCTCCAAAAAACTTAAAATTTTAATACTGGCTCCGATTGTCAAAGACAGAAAAGGCGAATACAAAGAACTTTTTGCTGATCTTAAAAAGAGGGGTTACAGAAAAGTCAGGATTGATAAAGAAGTTTTTTCTTTAGATGATAATTTTATTTTGATTAAAACAAATAAGCATACAATAGAAGTTATTATTGATGAAGTTATCTTAACAAGCAATACGGATAGGCTCAGGATTGCAGAAAATGTTGAAAAAGGCTTAAGGCTTGGCAATAGCGAATTGATTGTTTCGGTCGTTTCCGACGCCGGATTCAATATCCCAGCTAAACCCAAAAAAATGAGCGATGAGCTTTTTTCGGAAAAATTTGCCTGCCCTGTCTGCGGAATTTCAATTCCCGAGATAGAACCTCGAATTTTTTCTTTTAATACGCCTCATGGAGCATGCGAAATGTGTAATGGACTAGGAACTCTTTTGGCGGTTGACCGTGATTTGGTTTTTAATGACAACCTCTCTATATCTGAAGGGGGAATTCTACCATATTCAAATCTTTTCGAAAACGACACCTGGTTCTCAAGAACGATTATTGAGTTTTGCCAAATAAATAATATTCCCTTGAAAAAAAGGCTTCTTGAAATTTCAGAAGATAAAAAAGATCTTCTCCTGCAGGGAACCGGAGAAAAAATATATAAGGTAGTGGGAAAAAACAGATGGGGAAGATTAACCGAAATTCATGAACCGTTTAGAGGAATTCTATGGGACTTAAGAGAAAAATATCAATCGACAGACTCCATGTTTTTAAAATCACGAATCGAAAAATTTATGAGATATGAAACTTGCACGACTTGTAACGGAGCACGACTTAAAAAAGAAGCAATGCACATAACGATTGGTGAAAAATCAATTATCGATATTTGCAATCTATCTATTATTGACGCTTTGGAATTTATCAAAAAAATTAGCAATTTGCTCTCTTTGCGAGAACAGGAAATTTCCAAACTAATCTTAAAAGAAATTAAAGAAAGACTTTTATTTTTAAAGGATGTGGGATTGGATTATTTGACCCTTTCAAGGGGGGCACAAACCTTGGCAGGAGGAGAAGCACAAAGAATAAGACTTGCATCTCAAATAGGGAGCGGATTAACAGGGGTTTTATATGTTTTGGATGAACCATCAATTGGACTGCATCAAAAAGATAATAAAAAGCTCATCGAAACACTCAAAAAACTAAGAGACTTAGGGAACACGGTTTTGGTCGTTGAACATGACCGGGAAACAATGGAACAATCGGATTACATTGTGGATTTTGGCCCGGGTGCAGGAGAAGGGGGCGGACACATTGTCGCCAAAGGCACAATAGAAGAGATTAAGAGAAACCCTAATTCTATTACTGGTAAATATTTATCCGGAGCAAAAAAAATTAAGTTGACATCTGATACATTCAAGAACCAAGATCTATTTCATGTCAAAAAAACCTTATCGATTTTTGGAGCAAAGGAACATAATTTAAAAAACATTGACGTTCATTTCCCTTTGCAAAAAATGATAGTTGTAACCGGCGTTTCCGGATCGGGAAAATCTACTTTAATCAATGATATTTTGTATCAAGCACTTATGCAATTACAAAACCCCTATCACCGGGAAAAACCGGGTCGCTTTGCAAGAATTGAGGGATATCAAAATATCAAAAGAGTTTACATGATCGATCAGTCTCCAATCGGCAGGACTCCAAGAAGCAATCCTGCAACTTATACAGGAGCTTTTACATATATACGTGATCTGTTCTCTAAAACAAAAGACGCGAAAGTTAGAGGATATAATCCCGGAAGATTTTCTTTCAATGTCAAAGGCGGACGCTGCGAAGCCTGTGAAGGAGAAGGACAAATAAAAATTGAAATGCAATTTTTACCTGATGTTTATGTAAAATGTGAGGTATGTAACGGAAAACAATATAATAAGGAGGCGTTAGAGATCTTTCTTGATGGAAAAAATATTGCTGACGTGTTAGCAATGAGTGTTCAAGAAGCATTACGTTTTTTTTCTTTTGTCCCAGTACTTTCACACAAACTGCAAACTCTTAACGACGTCGGATTGTCTTACATAAAACTTGGCCAGCCGGCTCCAACCTTGTCAGGGGGAGAAGCGCAAAGAGTAAAATTATCAGACGAATTATCTAAAAAAGGACAGAATTGTCTCTATTTATTGGATGAACCGACAACCGGTTTGCATTTTGCCGATCTGGAAAAACTACTTTTAGTTTTGCGCAACTTAGTTAATAGAGGGAATACGGTTATTGTCATCGAGCATAATTTGGATGTTATTAAAAGTGCGGATTATATAATTGATCTTGGTCCTGACGGAGGAGAAAAAGGCGGAGAAGTAGTTGTGATTGGCACTCCGCAGGAAATTACAAGAAATCCCCGTTCTTACACCGGCCAATTCCTGAAAAAAGTTTTATAAACTTGTTTCTTGTTTGGAGAAAAGGATTTTTGCCCAGAAAGAGACTAAAAGAACAATTATTCCACCCAAACCGAAAAGAAGAGGAAAACCCAAAATTCCAATTAATAGTCCGCCTAACATTGCTCCCATTGCAGTGCCAAGCGGTGAAAAAATAGTGTCTATTGCAGCTGTTTCGCTGGAATCTTTCGCAAAAGTTTTAGACAATATTCCGGATCTTATGGTATTCGTAATAAATCCTCCCAGTTCCATCATTTCCATCAGTATTAAAATTCCCATAAATCCAATTCCTGATCCAAAAATGCCAAACAGAATAGATCCAATAGCGAAAATAAGACTGCCTTTAAAAACATTACTACCGATTTTTGAAACAAAACTTATGCCATATATTGAAATCGGCACAAAAATTGCAGAAAGTGTTGCTGCAAAAATTAGAATAGTATTTTGGCTCCAACCAATCGATTTTAAGAAAATTACAAAAAATGCCTGATAAAAACCTCCGACAAGTAAAACAGCCAAAGAAGTTGCTATGAAAGGCAGTGTATTTTTACCAAAAATTAGTTTTGAGAGATTCAAAAATTCTTTAATTGAGTAATTTAAATTTATTGCGCTATGAAATAAAATACTATTTGTTCTAAAAAAGAAAAAACTTAAGACAATATTTAGGATATGAATTATAAAACTAGCCGCAAATACACCTGTAAATCCAAAACGCCAAATTAAGACAGCTCCAATTAACGGCGCAAATTCTGAGGCATAATAAGGCGCAGAATAAAACCAGCCAAATGACCTAGCAGGTTTTTCAAAACGTGCACCGATCAATATTCCTTTATGGCTGACAAAAAACAAAGCTGCGGAAATTCCCAAAAGTACCTGCATAAAGTAAAACACTGAAGAAGAAGAAGACATATAAATCATTCCTAACGAATAGATTGCATAGCCGATAATTCCCAAAACAATCAGAAAAACAGGTTTAAATTTATAATTTAAAAAACCAACTATCGGTGCAAAAAACACAATTGGTAAATATATCAATAAATAGGAATAACCAATCTGATGAAACGCTAGGCCCTTACTTAAAAGGAAAAGAGGAAAGTAAAGTGAAAAAAGTTTGTACCCAAACATTAACAGGAAATGAGAGAAGGTTGCTTTTCCGGTTACATGGTCAATGCTTGGCAACAAACTCATTAAATTATCCTAACAAATAGATATATCTAAGACAAGTATGGTAACATTAAAGCATAAATGCAAAAACTGTTTGTAATTATTTCTTTTTTTATCTATTTTTTTTATTTTCCACTAAGTACATTGGTTTTTGGAGCATCTAATTTCATAACAGACTATCAAGTAACCTACAATGTCCTGGAAAATGCGCTAACCCATGTCACATTTAATGTGGCGCTAACAAATCGGTCAAGTCAATATTACGCATCCTCTTATAGCATACAGGTCGGATTTAAAAATATAGAAAATGTTTTAGCATCAGATTCGGATGGAAGAATCATTCCGGTTGTTGCTAAAAGTGACGATGGAAATAATATTGAGATTACTTTTAACAAAAAGATTGTTGGCCTTGACAAAAAGCTTTCTTTCACAATATCTTTTGATACTCCAGACATTGCGCAAAAGGAAGGCGTAATTTGGGACATTAATATCCCTGGACTTGCAAAACAGATTGAATATGAGATTTTTAACGTAAAAGTAATTGTGCCGAAATTTCTAGGTAATCCTTCCTATATTAAACCTGATATTGGAAAATTTAACGGCACCAATTTGAATTTTACAAAAGATGATCTTGGAGAATCGGGAATTTCTATTTCTTTTGGAGAGGCAGAAATTTATAGTTTTGATCTTGCATATCATTTAAAAAATTCGAATTTATTTCCAGTCAAAACGGAGATTGCTCTCCCGCCGTCCACGAATTATCAAGATGTTGAAATAACCGATATTAATCCCAATCCCCAAAACGTTATTCAGGATATAGATGGGAATTGGCTGGCTCAATATATTCTTGCTCCTTCCAAAAAAATGGATATTAAAGTTAAGGGAAAAGCGAAAATTTTACTTCGTCCAAAAAAAGAACCTTTATCGCAAGAGCTAATAAAAGAATATTTAAAAGAACAACCGTTTTGGCAAACTACAAATAGTCAAATAAAAAAATTAGCTTTAAGTCTTAAAACTCCTTATGAAATTTATCAATACGCTGTAAATAATTTAACCTATGATTTTACAAGAGTCGAGTCAGAAAAACCAAGAGTTGGAGCGAAAGGGGTGTTAGAAAATCCAACCTCTGCAGTTTGCCTAGAATTTACAGACCTTTTTGTCGCCTTAGCAAGAGCGGCCGGAATTCCTGCGCGAGAAGTAAATGGTTTTGCATATACCAAAAACTCAAAAGAAAGACCACTGTCTTTGGTAAAAGACGTCTTACATGCATGGCCTGAATACTACGATTTCGATCTTGAAAGTTGGGTGATGGTTGATCCAACGTGGGGAAATACAACTGGAGGCGTTGATTACTTCTACACTTTAGATTTTGACCATTTTGCTTTTGTTATAAAGGGCATAAGCAGTACCTATCCTATACCAGCTGGTGGATATAAAATCTCTGGAACTAATACGAAGGATGTAAATGTTGAATTTGCGAATAGCTTTGACCCACCAAACCAAGCGCTTTCTTTTTCGGAAAATTTTTCTAAAAGTTATTTTTCAGGTACAAATATACAGGGAAACATCTTAATTAAAAATGTTGGCCCTATAATATCTTCACCTCAAGTAATTACTGTCGCGTCCTCATTTTTAAAGCCAAACCTTCAGAAACTATACTTTGGGAAGATTCCTCCACAAGGCTCACTAATAATTCCTGTTAGTTTTAACAAGCCCTCAATTTTGACAAATAAAAGCGATACTATTAGAATGTCCCTAAGCGGAAACGAAATCTCAAAAAATATCATAATATCTCCATTTATTCTAAATAAATGGACAATTGCAGGAGGAATTTTATTTGCTAGCATCATTACCTTATTATCAATGGTTATCTACAAAACCAGGAATTTACTTATTTTTAGACAAAAAAAATAGAGTTTTGTATGTTGGAAAAGCTAAAAATCTCAAAAAAAGAGTTAATTCCTATTTTGCCAAATATGCCAACTTAGGTCATAAAACCAGTGTTCTAGTTTCCAAAATTAGCAAAATAAAAACTATTATTGTTGATTCCGAAATCCAAGCCTTTCTCCTTGAAGCAAATTTCATTAAAAAGTACAAACCAAAATATAATATTAAACTCACTGACGATAAAGCTTATCCGTTAATACGAGTTACCATTAAAGACTCATATCCGAAAATATTAATTGCTAGAAGAACTTCAGATAAAAATTCTTTGTATTTTGGCCCTTTCCCCAACTCTACCAAAGAACTTAGAATCACGTTGAAAATAATAAGGAAAATCTTTCCCTTCCAGTCGGTACCAAACCATCCCAAAAAAATATGCTTATATAATCATCTAGGTCTTTGTCCATGTCCGCCTGTTTTTGATTCTCCTGAGTTTAAAAAAGAATATCGAAAAAGTATAAAACACATAATTGATTTTCTAAATGGAAAGAGTAAAAAAATTATTAAAGATCTAATAAAAGAAAGAGATTTACTAAGTAGTCAAGAACAATTTGAAAAAGCTAATGTTTTACAAAGTAAAATATCGGCAATTGAACTAATTACTGGTCCTTATTACGCCAGATTTGATTCTGACTTAAGCCCTAATCTTTTGGAGGATTTAAGAGCAAAAGAAACCGAAGATCTAATGAGAATTTTAAATGAAAACAAAGTTGCTGTTAAAATTCTTAGAAGAATTGAGTGTTTTGACATCTCCAATGTATCCGGCAAAAACGCAACAGGCTCTATGGTAGTATTTACTAATGGAGAAAAAAATAGCTCTCAATACAGAAAATTTAAAATTAAAACCCTAAATTCCCCAAATGATTTTGCGATGATGGAAGAAGTTCTCCAAAGGAGAATTCAGCACAAAGAATGGCCTTATCCTGATTTGCTAATAGTTGATGGCGGAAAAGGACAGGTGTCTTCTGCTTTAAAAGTTTTAAGAGAGATTAAAACTCATATTCCAATTATTGGTCTTGCAAAAAAAGAAGAGACAATAATTTCCTCTGACTTTAAAGAAATAATTCTGTCCAAAAATTCCGATGCGCTGAAACTTGTAATGAGAATTCGCGACGAAGCCCACCGCTTTGCCATCACCTATCATCGAAAGCTAAGAGGTAAATCCTTCTTACTCTGACACCCTCCAGGTGTCGCTTCACAGGTGTCGCCTCACCCCGTATTCTAAAATTCCAATACTGGCTCTTTTCCATCCGCAACGGGGAAAATTTTTTGATCAAACAGTTTAATTCTTTTGGGTGTAATTTTAAACATACTTCCTTTTACTGCTTGATCCGTTAGTTTTGGGTTGACAACTCCAAGGTTGGTTTTCCAAAGTTTTAAAGCATACTTAATTTTAGATAATCCAGAAATTTGTTGGGCGATGCCTGATAATTGAAGTCCGCTTTTAGATTTATTTATGTCTTGATTACTATCAGCAATAACTATAGCAACTTTTGGATTCTGCAGAATCTGTTTAACGTGCAATGTGTCTGGGCTACTTAGAAAGTAGAGATTTAAATCTTGATCAAAGGTATAATAGACAGTCGCGATCCAAGGAAAATCTCCGTTGGCTCCAACCACCATGAGATGTTTATTTTCCAATCACAAACACATTTCATTTCACAGACACTTCGTAATAATAAGGAAAAAAGAGAAATAAAGCCGGAGGGTCGGAAAAAATATATTTTTGAAATTCCGAGTATATTTTAATCCGCTTTTGCATGTCTAATTCTTTTCTTCCATCCTCAAGGAGCTTGTCTATCCTTTTATTATCATAGTGGGTAATATTGTTTATTTGATCCGAATGCCAAAGCGTGTATTGGTCAGGATCCGGCGAAAGCTTAAATTCTCCCAGAAAAATTTGGAAGCTTGTGGGAATCTCTTTAGCAATTCTTATCTTCGTATTAATATTTAATTTTTTCCACGTATTCGCAATTATTTTAGCAGTTTCCTCGTATTTTGGTAAAGTATCAATTGTCAAAAATATCTTGCTGTCTTTCGTTGCTATTTCGGATTTATCTATAAGTAGCTTTGCATGTTCAAGATCCTGGGTATAGGTATTAACACCCTGTTGACTTACGTAAGAATAGGCCGATAATGGGCTTGAATTTCTTTCTCCCTGGAAAAACTCATTTTGCATCGTATACCACAGGCCTTCTCTCAAAGTTTTTGATGACATTATCTTGTCTTTCGTGTTAAAAAAAAGAGTTACTAAGGAATTGCGATTTACCTTCTTTTCAATTTTTACGTTTTTAAATGAAGCAAAGGTTGTATTTTTAAAACTTATATCGGACAGGTTTATAATTTTTGACAATTCACCAAGCGCAAATGCAATTTTCAATGAATTCATTGTTGGGTAGAATAATTGATACTCGTATATTTTGCGATCTTTTTTAGAATAAAGCTCCATAGACTCAACAAAATTACCATTAAGCTTTATTTTTTTCACCCTGTAGTCTCCAACTCCGATAAAACCTTTTTTAAAGATCGGACGCGTTACAGTGGCAAGAAAAGGTGAATAATTATCTTTCAAATTAAAAACTATCGTATATTTGTTTGGTCTTATGACCGAAACATCGGAAAATCCATAATTAATATCATCTGCTGTTAAATTTTTTCCATCGGAAAAATATATATCTTTCCGCAAATAAAAAGCATAGGCTTTTCCGTTAGGAGCAATTCGCCATTTTTCGGCAATATCTGGCTTAATACTTCCATCCTTTGCTATTTTGGTCAAACCCCTTGATATTTTTGCCAAAATCTCTTGCGGTAAATCGTCTGTAGTAAAAGAACCAACCATACCTATCGTTTCTTTTTCTACAAAGGGAAGAAGTGTTACGAAATATGATAGAAAAAAATTAAGAAGAAGAAATGCAAAAAGCCCTATTCCAAAAAAATATAAAATATTCTTTCCCCATCTTTTGATATACGCTTTTACTAACCAAAAAATGAGTCTTTTTCGGAAAATAATCATAGATTTTAATGGGGTATGAGAAGAATTATTGATAAAATCCCAAAAAGAAATGCCAAGACTATTGTAGAAAATATAAGTAGTTTGTCTATACTTTGCTTACTTCGATAGAATTCTCCACCTCCTCCAAAAGAACTGGATAGGCCTGAGCCTTGCATTTGTAGCATAATTACTACAATAAGGGCAACCGCAACTATTATCTCAGCCAGATTTAAAATCATGATATTTTAATTATACCACTCCGCTTTAATTTTTTACAAATTGGTATGACTTCGCAGCCTCATGCTAATTTTAATCCAAAATTTTAAATCGATATTCAAAGCTTCGTAGGTATTCCTGATTTATATTTTGTAAGCGGAGAGTCATATATTTTCGAGTATTATCTTTGCAAGTTTTTGGGAGTTATGATACAAGGGAAATCCTTCATCCGCTAAATCGCTTTGTATAACCTTAATTGAATTATCTTCTTTGAATCCGTTTATATTGACATATTTATATTTGAGTTTTGAAGGAATTGTGGGGCGGTAGTTATTGTTAACTATGACTTTGCTAAACGGAAAATCATCTAAGTGTCTTTTTACAGCCCTAATATAGTCGTTAACATCATATCCTCTTGTTTCAAATGGCTTATTGGTGACATTAACTACAAATATTTTTAGAGCTCGGCTATTCTTAAGTGCGCTACTTACCCCCCTAACAATTAGAACTGGTAGAACTGTCGTGTATAGATCTCCCGGCCCTGCAATTATCACTTCTGCCTCAGCTAAGCTTTGAATAAATTTAGGATTTACCTTTGTATCAGGAGGATTAAGGAAAACTTTTTCCAATATCCTAACGCCTTTATATTTACCCGTATCTATCGTTTCTTCTCTATGAATTATTTTACCCTCAATTGTTTCGGCCGATATGGATACCATTCCTGTTGTGGCCGGTAAAAAATTACCGATGATATTAAAAGTCTTTTTAAAAAACTCTATTGCTTTTTCAAAATCTCCCGTTATTTCAAGCATTGCCGTCAAAATCAAATTTCCAAGCTTTTGCCCTCCCAGCTCTTTATCTTTTCCGTATCTATCTCCTTTAAATCTATGCATTAGGAGATTAGCTAAATTAGAATCGTTACCTTTAATTAAGGCCACCATGCATGAAACTAAATCTCCGGGAGGCGGAACATTATAAAGACGTCTCAATCTTCCAGAAGAACCGCCATCATCCGCCAAAGAAACTACAACAGTGATATCACTAAAATAATCTTTTAAACCCTTTATCAAATTGACTGTGCCAATGCCTCCTCCAAGACAAACTATTTTTTTGTTAACCATTTTAATAATCCAACAATAAAAGATAAAAAGGCAGATACAACAATAAATGCAAAAAAATTATTAATATAAACTTTCGGAATAATAAAGCCGGCAGTTGAGAGACCTGAAAAGGTAAATGCTGTTATAGAAATATTCGTTACAAAAATTGTTAAAAGATATAAAATAATTGCGTTAATTAAAAAAGAAAATAAGCCTAAAGTTACAATATTTAAAGGTAAAGTAACTATACTTAAAATCGGTTTTACAATCAGAAATAGCATTGACAGTGCAATTCCGCCGATAATATAGGTTGTTAATCCGCCGTAAATTTTCAGTCCTGATATAATTTGCGATGTTAAAAAAAGGGCAACGGAGTAGTAGATAATACTCCTTGCGATTGACTTCATAAGCTACTTGATGCTAGCAAATATAATTCATCCTGTCAACGGAAAATCTCCACTTGCAACTCTTAAATAATCAATGTATTATGTCCAGGATGAATGCTTTTGTCTGTCCTAATTGCGGAAAAGAAATATCTGAAGCGTTTAGACTTCGCATTGAAAAAGATATCATCGCTAAAGAACAAGAAAAACACAAAAAAGAATTGGAAGCCGTAGAATTAAAAGCAGAAGAGTCGTCTCTTAAGAAAGTAAAAAAAGAATTTGAGTTACAACTTAAACAGTCCACCGAAGAAGCAAATATCAAAGAGGAGCGAAATAAAAAATTAACCGAACAACTCACTCAATTGATGATCGAGCTTCGAACTGCCAAGGAAGAAAAAAGAGAAGTCAAGCTGGAAATGCAAAGGAAGTTATTGAAAGAGGAAGAAGAAATTCGTCTTGATGCTCAAAAGAAAGCTGAGGAAAGCTTGCATCTTAAGATAATTGAAAAAGACAAACAGCTTGCAGATGCTTTAAAAGCCAATGATGAGATGAAAAGAAAACTCCAGCAAGGTTCGCAACAAACGCAAGGTGAGGCCTTTGAGGCAGAATTTGAAAAAATGTTAAAACATGAATTTCCCAATGATCAAATTACAGAAGTAGCTCATGGAGCTAAAGGGGGAGATATTCTTCAGAAGGTAAAGGATCGAAACGGAAACTCTTGCGGTAAAATACTTTGGGAACTTAAAAATACAAAAACTTGGAGCGAATTATGGATTGATAAATTGAAAGGAGATCAACGCAACGCTATTGCGGATTACGCCGTAGTAATTTCCGAAGTGGTGCCAGAAGAGATAGAATCTGCGCGATTTTATAAAAATATTTGGGTAACAAAACGAAATTTCGTAATCGGTCTTGCTTGTGCTCTTAGACTTAATCTAATACAAATTGCCATGGCCAAACGCGCAAGCGAGGGAAAGAAAGATAAATCAGAACTTCTCTTTTCATATCTTTCAGGTACTGAATTCAGATTAAGAGTCGAGGCAATCGTTGATGCTTTTACTTCCATGCAGGTTGAAATAGAAAAAGAAAAAAGGTATTTCTCAAATAAGTGGGCAAGGGATGAAAAGAACATTCGTCAAGTCATTGACAATACTTATGGCATGCACGGAGACTTAAAGGGAATCATAGGGAATACCTTTCCCCAAATTAAGGGTTTAGACGCAGAACAGTTAAGTCTTAAAGACGGAAAAGAAAACTCTTAAGCATTACTTGACAAGATAATAAATTATTATTAATATAATTATATGCCCAAAAAATCAACACTAATTCTTCTAGCGATCTTTTTATTTTTCTTTTTAACCACAAGTGTTGGCGCACAAACTGCAAGCAATGCCTCTGATTTAAAACAGGAAATACAGGATTTAAGAGAAGAAAAAAAGGCGGCCGTTGACAAAATAAAAGAAGATACCAAGGCAATGATTCAGGCTAAAAGAGATGAGTTTAAGGCACGTTTGCAAACCATTAAAGATCAAAGAAAAAAAACACTTCTTGAGCGTATTAATACAAAACTTGAAAACATAAACAAAAAGCACACTACCAGATTTAGCAAAGTACTCACGAAAATGCAAGCAATCTTAGATCAGATAACGCAAAGCACGATTGATGGAAAAATTTTAGAAGATAGCAAAATTGTTCAAGTTTCTATAGATACGGCTAAAACTGCGGTAGCAAGCCAGTCAGCCAAAACATATATAATAGAAATAACCGATGAATTGAGTTTAAGATTGAATGCGCAAACGGAAATAATGCAATTAAGACAGGATTTGGTTACGGTGCATAATCTAGTTCTAGATACAAAACAAAAAGTTCAAAAATTGAGAGTAGATCTGGCTATAATAAAAAAGGGGGCAACAAGTTCAGCAAATTTATAAAATATGGAACCAAATAATGCTCAACCAATAAATCCTATCGCTCAAACACAACAAGCAGTAGGAGTTAATCAGCCTTTAGCGCCTGAGAATACTCAACCTCCCACCCAGAGTGTACCCGAAAATCCGAAAAAGGGTAGTAGCAAATCACTAATTCTGCTTTTGCTTCTTCTTGTATTAGCAATTGGAATTGCGGCTTATATCTTATTTGCAAAAAGTCAATTGAATTATATCCAAAACTCATCCAGCAATAATTCGACTGTTGTCTTGCCGACCTATATCCCATCGCCTTCGCCAATTTGGCAAATAACGGCAGATGATCTGGATGTGGGAAGTCCGGAAGCAGATCTTCAAGATCTTGAAAAAGACTTAAATGGATTATAAACAGAAAACATCTAGAAACTATTTTTCGTCACTTCGTAAATAGAAAACTTTAAATCCGATCCTCTGTAGAGAAATTCAAACATGACCGAGTTTTTTTTATTGTTGGTAATATAGAGATTTTGCAAAGCATTACCATTTACATTTCCCGGCATTTTGTAAATTGAAACCCCATATTCCTTAGAGATTTCCGGGATTGCCGCGAAGTCATGGTTTGTTGGCGCAAATACTTCCAGTTTTGCATTTTTTGCTACCCAATATATAAGAGAAGCTAAATGACAGATTCCATCTCCTGCTAAATAACCATCGGACTTAAATCCATCACCAAAGTTAAAATTGGCATTCGTTGTCTTAACAACGCTACCTTTATATTTTGGCAGAACATCCTCATGGAATGCAAATGTTTGCTTGGAAAGTAAGAAAAATTTGTAACTAAAAGGCTTTTTGACTTCGTCCCAATTAATCTCATCTTTCTTTTTGACCTTTCCATTAAGATAAGCTAAATTTAAAAGTATATTGTCTTTAAAAACTTCGTTTACTGCCTTTTCACTATGTCTTTTTTCAAGGGATATTTTTTCCGAAGACAATCGATTGACGTGCACAGTATTGCTGTCTATTGCAGGAATAGTAAGTTGAATTAAGAAAAATAATATAGGACCGATAAATTCTGTTTGCATATTATAAATGCTACCCATTTTCAAACAAAGAACCTTGATTCTATCATACTATAAGATTAATGTCAACACTCTTTACTTTTGTCTAAAAAAAGTATTATATGAATATATGGGAAACATCCGCAAAACTATCAAGGCAAAAAGGCAACACATTTTTCAAATACTGGCACTCTTGTCAATTATTTTCTTGACTGTATCTTTTTTAGGCATGAAGCTAACATCTAAAAAAAGCCTTTGCGCAAACTCAATATCCTGCATAAAAAATCTTGGAGGCACCTTTAAAACAAACGGACAGAGAGCTACTTTTGAAGGAAAAATCGTAGCTGTTCCCCCAAAAGCACAAGGAAAAATTCAACAAGTGGTTTTGGGAGAAGCTGCAGCTGAAAAAAGAATAGAAGTTAACTTAACAAATCAACATTTATACGCTTATGAAGGCAATAACCTCGTCTATGACTTCCCAGTTTCAACAGGAAAGTGGTCAAAAACACCAACAGGCACATATAGAATCTGGATAAAATTAAAGTACACAAGTATGGCAGGAGGAAATAAAGACTGGGGAACAGATTACAATCTCCCAAATGTTCCCTATGCGATGTATTTTTACAATGATGATATTCCCAAAACCAGAGGCTATGGTCTTCATGGAACATACTGGCACAACAATTTCGGACATCCCATGAGCCATGGAGGCGTTAATATACAAACAGAAAATGCTGAAAAACTATACTATTGGGCAGATCCGCCAATTAAAGACAATACCACTTATGCGGATCAGGAAAACCCCGGAACAAAAGTGATAATTTACGGAGTAACCCCAAATGAATAAGTCAACCTCTTGGGGAAAAGTAGCTAGATGGTACAATGAATTACTCAAAAACGGCAATTCTTATCAACAAACGCTTATTTTACCCAATTTAATAAGATTGCTTCAGATTAAAAAAGGAGAACTTGTATTAGATCTTGCGTGCGGTCAAGGTTTCTTTGCCAGAGAGTTCGCAAAACTGGGGGCAAAAGTTATTGGAGTAGATATTTCTTCCGAATTAATTGATATAGCCAAAAACAACAAGAATTATATTATCGAATATCATGTGTCCCCGGCAGATAAGCTGACTTTTTTGCAAAACGAGAGTATCGACAAGACTATAATTGTGTTGGCTTTGCAAAACATCCAAAACGTAAATGATGTTGTGAAGGAAGCAAATCGCGTTTTAAAGCAAAACGGCAAATTATTTATCGTCATAAATCATCCCTGCTTTAGAATTCCTAAAGAAAGCTCCTGGGGATGGGATGATAAGCTGAAAATTCAATACCGAAGATTAGATAGCTATCTAAGTGAATCTAAAGAAATAATTCAAATGCACCCCGGCAATAAACCTTGGGAAAAAACTATCTCTTTTCATAGGCCTCTCCAATTCTATTTTAAAGCCTTGTCAAAAAATAACCTTCTCGTATCTCGGCTTGAAGAATGGAATTCAAATAGGATAAGCGAACTCGGACCAAAAAAAGAAGCTGAGGATGCTGCACGCAAAGAGTTTCCTCTTTTTCTATTTCTGGAAGCTTTTAAACAGTGAGCCGCCCGGGAATCGGACCCGGAACCTATTCCTTAAGAGGGAATTGCTCTACCAATTGAGCTAGCGACCCTTACGAGTAAGTATACTACACGCTGCTAAATGAGGCAAATATATTGCCTAAAATTCTGTGGAGAGTTGGATGACGGCTTTGCTTGGCACCTCGAACCAATAAGAGGGTCCCTTTGAATTATCCTGTTTGATAGTATTAATAATAATTAAAGTTTCCGAAGCCCAACCTGTTGCCTCATTAAAATTATTTTCGGTAATTTTCTGTTTAAATAAATCGCTTGCGGCAAGATACGTTTCCCCGGTTGCAAAAGGAGCACCTGCAGCATTAAAAACAAAAATACTTTTGTTACTTCCTTTATTTTCCTGTATAAAAAAATATTTATTATCCGGAGACCAGGTATTGAAAGGAATAGTCATGTTTTGTGTTGAATTCAGTATTTTAGTAAATACGAGTTGTTCATTTGCGTTGTTTTCATCCGCGGTTAAAAAATCATAAGTTGACGTATCGTCATCATTTTTCGTTATTTTCATAATCACTTTTTTTGTTCCGTCCGGAGAGATCTGTGAGGAAGTAGTAATCTTTGAGGAAGCATCAATTTCAATAGGGGCAACCGGCATTTTAAAGGAAACATTAAATTGCGTTTGGCTATTATTGCGCAGGACAAAAAATAAACTAGCTGCCGCAGTCACAGTTATCAAAAAAAATGTCTCAAGCTCCAACTGATGTCTTAATGTAAGCATAAATTAGTCAAGCTTGTATGCATTTATTTGGCTCAATAAACTGATTGCAAACAGAAACAGCTGTTCCACGTTTGTCTTTTATCGGCCCATCAACCCAATCAAATAGTTTATGTGCATCTACAGGACGCATATTCACACAGCCATGACTCATTGGGTAACCAAAATTATTATGCCAATATGCACCATGAAGACCGAAATCATTGTAAAAGTACATTACCCAGGGAACATTGGGAAGATCATAATAATCTGCGCCTTGCCCGCCGGACATGCGAGTAGATCGTAACTTTGTCCAAATATTATAATTTCCAACCGGTGTACGGCCCCATTTTCCGGAAGAGATTAGTACTTGCATAAATTTATTGCTGCCTTCATAGGCGTATAGCGTTTGTGTTGATAGGTCAACATAAATATGTTTGTTGCTGTTAGAAACATTTATGCCAAGAACTGATGTTTGAGAAGTTTCCATGGCTAAATCGATCTTTGGAGGAGTAATTTTATGCCCATGAAAAACACCAACAGCATTATTGTTTACGTTCAAACTCAAGTCACTTTTGCAAGTTAACGAATTTGCGCAATGAGCCTGTGGCTTAAAGAAAGATCCAATTGTAAAAATAGCGACACTTATAAAAAGCAAAATGAAATAAAGCTTAAAATAATGCCAAACAGTTCTTACGTTTCTTTTAACCTTCCTGTAGGCCATACCATATCATTGTAAGCATATTTCCATTTCTTTGGCAATATTCAATTGGCCACTTTTATCTATCAAGCTCGAAATCCAAAACAAGGTTGATCCTTGTGTGCCCTTACGCAGTCACCTTCCAGGTCTCAAGCTAAGTGTTATATCTTTACCCAAGGTGGCATATCTGTTCCACCTCTAGGGTGGAAAAAGAAAAGGATTGAACAGATATCAGACTATGAACATTACGTCTTTTAGTTGACAAATGTCCACTTAGAGATTTAATATGGGACTGCAATATATGGTTGAAAGGCAAAAAAACATTTCTCGTTTATATCGCCTTGCTGGATTTTTTGGATTATCTGATTATGAACCAACATCTCATATGCATTCCAAAAAAGCAATTCAATCTCTGGGTAGAGATTTAAATTATCCTTTCTCTAGTTATACTATTTGCCGAGGATTTGTGAACTTGGGAGTAGAATTAAAAGACCGATTAGCTACTTTCGACACCGTACTTAGCGATGATGCCGGAGGAAGATTAGTTTCATTGGTAATGGGAAAACTAATTAATTTCCAAAGAGAAGCTCTCAATCTTCCACCTAGTCGAGTCTTCTTCCTAGCAAGTAGTGTAAATACAAAAGCTCATGCAGAAATAGAAGCCTTTCTAGCAAGCAGGCGATCTGAAATAGGCAATGCCTTAGTCTGTACGCAATTTGTTGATTCAGGAACGACGATAGATATGCTTTCAGACATTATTGATCGATTAGGAATTCGTTATACTCTGGCAATTTTAGAAGATGGAACAGTCTTTTCCTTCCAAAGAGATAAAAAGGGTCATAAATATAAATCTGCACACAGTGGAGTTATCTATGTATCAAAACTTCGAGAGATGACTAAGTTTATGGATAATCCTTCACTTACCGGAGTTTACACAATTAAAGATCAACTTGATCCTTTTCCTAAAAAAGCCCAATCAGAAAATGTTAGCCAAAGCGTTACAAAAACCAGAGCAGATTTAGAAGTTTTTACTGCGAGACTAGCCAAAGCGATAGGCATCAAGTTATAAATAATTCTACACAATGAGGTTTCTTCGTGTATAATGGTAAATTATGTTAAAAGTTCATTTTTATAAAGCACAGTGCCGACTAGGCATTATTTATCATCCTATTCATCAGAAAGATTTTAACATTGGCGTTGAAGATGGACCCGATGCAATACTTACAAACTCTTTTCTTAAAAAGTTCAAAGAAAATCGAACTTCGGAATTTAATTTTCTCAAACCCGAAGAAATTGATAGAAACAACTATTTAAATATTATTGCCGAAAATCTTGAAAGTTTTAAAAATTTAATAAATAAGACCTTAAAGGCAAATGAAACGCAAGTTGTAATCGGCGGAGATAACTCTGTAACTTTTTCTTCACTTCTCGCTTTAATTGAAAGAGTAGGAGATGCCAAAAAAATTGGCTATATCCAGCTTGATTCACATGGTGAAATGAATTTATATAAATCTAGTCCTACAAAAAATTTTCATGGAATGTATATGCGGCCATTCCTTGACAGTTTTGATGTTCCAATAATCAGCAATTTAGTCACTCAAAAACTTCCGCTAAAAAACACGCTTTTTATTGGAGATCAGGAGTTGGACGAAGAAGAAAGTATATTTTTCAAGAAAAGCAAATTGAAAAACATAAATAGAAAAAATGTTTTGGAAGATAGAAAAATTGTTTTGGAATACTTGAAAAAATTTACTTCTTCTTTTGAATATCTTCATGTAAATTTTGACGTTGACGCATTTAACAAAAAAGGAGTACAGGCTACGGGTATTCCCTCGGGCAATGGCTTTAAGCTTAAAGAATTAATTCCTTTAATTGAAGTCGTTTCCAAACATCCGCGCCTATCTTTAGATTTGTCTGAGGTTAACCCTCGAAAAATTGGAATTGACAAAACCATAAGGATTGTGCATGAAGTATTGTTGCGTTTTCTAAGTTAGCTTAATTCATCTTCTTAAATACAATATTACCCCTATTATTATTAAAATACTAGAAGCTGTTAGGGGAGTAAAAACGGGACCAATCCAAAGCACTGGTATCATAAAATAGATATCGATATCAAAAAAGCTTTTCGGCCAACCGGTTAGATATTTTAAAAAAACATAATAGAAAATATCCCAAACCCCAAATACTATTAGAAACGCTCCAATTCTTTGTCTCCATTTAGTACGAGAAAGAAACGAAACTGCAAAGAGCACAATTATTGTAGCGACTTCTCTTTGAATTTCCGTAATGGTAATTACAGCATTATTTAGTATTGGAACTTCAGCTTGAATAAAAGCGATTACGCCTAGATCGAAAAGTGTTTTATAATTATCTAAGGAATATCCATTATTATAACCAGACATATCTCGTAAATAGGAAACTACTGCAGCCTCAACAAATGCAAAAGCAATTCCAAAAATTATTAAGATAAACAATTTCTCTTTCACGATTAAGATTTATAGCATCCAGCAACTAACAAGTCTGTTATAATCATTACCAATGAAAACTATCGTCCTTGCTTCTAAATCTCCCAGAAGAAAAGCATTGCTGGAAAAAATCGGATTAAAGTTTATTATTTATCCTAGTAATTACAAAGAAGCCAATATCAGCTTGCCTCCTGAGAAATATGTTAAACATTTGTCTTTGCAAAAAGCAAAAGTTGTTGGTAAAAAATTTAAAAATGCTTTAATCATCGCGGCAGATACTATTGTGGTAATAGATAGTGAAATTATAGGTAAGCCAAAAGATTTAGAAGATGCAAAGAGAATTTTAAAAAAACTCAGCGGAAAAATGCATTTTGTCTATACAGGCTTCACAATTTTTGATACGGATTCTCAGAGATCAAAAACAAAGTCTTCGAAAAGTAAGGTTTATTTTAAAAATTTAAGTAGTAGGGAAATAGAAAGTTACGTAAAAAGCGGAAAACCATTTGACAAAGCAGGAGGCTATGCAATTCAGGAAAAAGCCGGAATTTTTATCAGAAAAGTTGAAGGAGATTTTTTTAATATCGTAGGTCTTCCAATTTATTCCCTCGTGAATGAATTAAAAAAGTTCGGATTTGATATAATCTAAGGGCTACGCGCCTGTAGCTCAGCGGATTAGAGCATCTCGCTTCGGACGAGAGGGTCGGGGGTTCAATTCCCTCCAGGCGCACTAATGAAAATTATAAGCCTCATAATTACAAAATATAAACATGAACTAATCCTGGTTTTCTTTATTCTTGTTTATGTTTTTTATTTTACGACTGCCAGTTTTTTTAGATATGACAATTTTTATACCGGCCGTTTTGATTTGGGCAATATGGACCAAACGGTCTGGAATACTATTAACGGAAGAATTTTTCAGGCATCAAGCGATCTAATCCCGTTATCCAGATTGTCCGCTCATGCGGATTTTATGCTTATTTTATTATCTCCGTTTTATTTGCTTTGGTCCCATCCGAAAATGCTTCTCTTAATACAGACCGTTGTTTTGTCTTTCGGAGCAATTTTTGTATTCTTAATAGGAAAAGAGATTCTTAAGAATAAAAATCTGGCTTTAATATTTAGTATCTTATACCTTATGAATCCCCTACTGCAGCTCACCAATCTGTATGATTTTCATGCTGTTACGTTGTCTACCACTTTTCTTTTGGCTTCTTTTTATTTTTTAATTAAAAAAAAATATTTTTTACTGGTAATCTTTCTTTTACTATCTGGCATAACCAAAGAACAGGTCTGGATTATAGTAAGCATCTTTGGAATTCCTTTATTATTTAAAAAAGATATGAAATTAAAAATTTTAGGAGCAGGCATTATGCTTTTTTCTCTTTTTATTTTTGGACTGTTGGGTTATCTTATTTGGTATGCAATTCCGCAAAGTCTAGGCAGAGAACATTTTGCAGTATCTTATTACTCAGACTTTGGAGATTCGCCGCTTCAAGTTATTAAAACGATAATTTTTTCTCCCCAAAAAATTTTATCAACTGTTTTTAAAGAAGACCGTCTTGAGTATCTAAAACAATTATTTATACCCCTTGGATTCATCTCTTTCTTAAATCCTCTGGCTCTTGTATTTAGCATTCCCGATTTATTTATCAATCTTTTAAGCAAAAATCCCCAGCTCCATCAGATTTACTATCAATACACCGCAAATATTACTCCGTTTATTTTCATTTCTGCAATTTACGGTGTAAAGATATTTATTAAATGGTTTCCAAAAATACCCAAATTTTTTATTTCATTTTATCTTATAATTTTTACGCTTTTATCTTCTTTTCTTTTTGGACCGCTGCCGGGAGGAAAAAATTCTAATCTTGATATGTTCACCAAACCTCAGCCAAAAAAACAAATTATAGAAAACTTCATTTCCAGAATTCCGCAAAAACACAGTGTTGCTGCTACAAATAATTTGGGCTCACACGCTTCTCAACGAAGAGACATTTATACAATTCCGGAAGGAATAGACAGCGCAGACGTAATTCTTTTCTTATTAAATGATCAGTTTGCCCAGCCTTCCCTACAAGCTCAAAAAGAAATGGTTGAAAATTTAAAACAAGATAAGAGTTACATAAAAGTCTTTGAAAAAGATGATTTTGTAGTATTCAAAAAAAGAGAAATTATGCTATAGTATACCTTATGCCCTACGTTTTAAAAGCAACCGGACAAAAAGAGTTATTTAGCGAAGAAAAGCTACGCTTATCCATACAACGCTCCGGCCTACCAGCGAACCTTACCGAGGGAGTCGTAAATCACATTAAGCCTAAATTATACGAAGGGATTCCAACCGCTGAAATTTATAGACATATTACTGAATTTTTAGGCAATTCATCTAACCCTTTTAATAGGAGCCTGTATAGTCTGAAACAAGCGATTATGGAACTTGGTCCAACCGGCTATCCTTTCGAAGACTACATTTCCGAAATTTTGAAAATGGAGGGATATGCAACAACAGTAAGGCAGGTTTTGCAAGGAACTTGTGTTAGTCACGAAGTGGATGTTGTTGCCCAAAAACAAAACAAATACATGATTGAGTGTAAGTTTCATAATAATCCAGGGGGAAGATGTCAAATCCATGTTTCGCTATATACAAAGGCCCGCTTTGATGATATCAAAGAAAAACACAATTTTAATGAGGCTTGGCTTGTAACCAATACCAAAATTACGCCTGATGCTCTAAATTATGCAATCTGTAGCAGGATGAAAGTAATTTCTTGGGATTACCCAGCGCAGGGAAGTTTTAGGGATTTGGTTGAAAAATACAAACTTTACCCAATTACAGTACTCTCCAGTATTTCACAAGCGCAAAAACAGTTATTAACTACAAACCATATTGTTTTAACTAGAGATCTTTACAAGAACCCCTCTTCTTTGGATGTTTTGGGGCTCCCAAATGGTAAAAGTAGCTCCATTCTTGCTGAATGTCAGTTTCTTAACGCATAAAATCCTTATATTCAAACCTAATCAACTCCCTGTGTTGATTCATATCTGAACATCGGGTATCCGATAGTAGGTTGATATGTGTGAATTTCAAATAGACTCGTGGGCGAGCTTTATTCTTTCATATTTATCAGCCAGATAACCATTTGGAACAGTTGTCAATTCATCAGCGTATAGTAAAGAACCATTGCGGATAGTGTGGTTACCAAATTTTTCATTAATTTCATCTATTATTTTTTGTACTTTTTCTTTTTTATTATTTATATCAAACAAGGAAAGCGGCGTATTTACCGAATCTTCTAAATTCCCAACCCATACGCTTATTTGCCTTACATAATTGAGGCGACACCTTCCAGGTGTCAAGCTAATACACATATCAAAAATCTCTTTTCCCGTATCGAAATATGCTTCGTATGTTTTTCTTGCATGAAAATTATCTGAACCCCTTAAGGATAATCCTACAGTTCTTGCTTTTTTACTTAACCTTCTTAGTTTTATGCTAACTTCTTCGCAGAGTTCAAAGATGTTTTGCAAAACTACACTTTTATTGTATTCATTTTTGGGCAAACAATAATTTCTGCCAACCGATTTTACCGCCGGAGCAGTGGTAAAAAAGTTTAAAGAATCTGAATCTATTCCCAAACCTATGTTTTTCAGAAAATGCCCTTCGGAATTTTTAAATTCTGAGATTAGCAAAGATAGGGAAGCATTTCGCAACTGCAAAAGAGTATAAATACCAATTTTATTAAGGCGTAATTTAATTCTTTCTCCAATTCCACACATATCAGTTAGTTTTGCCTGAAAATAAACCAATTCAAGATTATCTTTGGTAATTTCAAATACTCCATCCGGCTTATTAATGCCTGATGCCAGTTTGGCCAACAATCTATTGTGAGAAATGCCGACCGAAACCGTAATATATTCACCAATTTCTTCTCTTATTTCTTGTTTCAGTTTTATTATTAAGTTATATACACCATTAAACAGATGGGAAGTAGCCGTAACGTCCATAAATACCTCGTCAATTGAAAAAAGCTCAACAAAAGGGGAAAAATTTTTACAGATATTTAGAAACTTTTTTGATATTTCAAAGTACTTAACAAAATCTGCTTTAACTAAATTAAGAGTTGGGCAAACTTGTAATGCTTCATAAGTGCGAGCGCCGGTTTTAATGCCTATTTTTTTGGCTTCTCGACTTGAGGCAATAATACAGGTTCGTCCATTTGCAGCTGTCACTCCAAGAGGTTTGTTTCTAAGCTTTGGATTATATTGCTGCTCAACGCTGGCAAAGAACGAATCAAAGTCAATGTGAAGAATTGTTTTCTCCATATTTTAAGAATACGGAAAAAATATCCGAAAAACAATAGAACAAAAGTGGAATAAAAAGTATCAAAAACAGTCAGCTTCTTTTGTGCTATAATTATAAGACAGCCAAAGAAGGTTTCCGGCTGTTTTTATTTATGGATTCATTTAAGGCTGAAAAGATAAGAAATATCGCAGTAATTGCCCATGTTGATCATGGAAAAACAACTTTAGTTGATTTCATGCTTAAGCAGTTTAAGGCATTTCGTGAAAATGAGGCAGAAATGCAGCAAACCACAATTTTAGATTCCAATCCGCTGGAAAGAGAACGGGGAATTACCATTCTGGCTAAAAACACTGCTATTAACTATCAAAATTACAGAATTAATATTATTGATACTCCCGGCCATGCCGATTTTTCCGGAGAGGTGGAGAGAACATTAAACATGGCGGACGGAGCACTTTTAATTATTGACGCCTTAGAAGGCCCTATGCCGCAAACAAAATTTGTGCTTAAAAAGGCTCTAGAGATGGGTCTTAAGATAATTGTTATTATAAATAAAATAGACAAAAAGCTCGCAAATATTAAAGATTCTTTTGAAAAAACCAATGATCTTTTTTTGGAGCTTGCCACTGATACAGATCAATTGAACTTTCCTGTTCTATATGCGATAGGTCGCGAAGGAAAAGCAGCAGAAAAGCTCGAGGACGTACAAAACTCTACCAGTTTGGATGCAATAATGCAAGTAATTGTAAAATATATTCCAGCCCCTCGTGTTGAAAAAGGCCCTTTTAAGATGCTTATAGCCGCACTTGATTACGATTCCCACAAAGGAAAACACGTCATTGGAAAAATAAGAAGCGGAAGTCTAGAAAAAGGACAAGCAGTTGTTTTAATCAAAGCCGACAATAAACCAATACCAGCAAAAATTGAGAATATTTTTATAAACCGTGGGCTTAAAAAAGAAGAGGTTGAGGAAGTAACTGCAGGCGAGATAATTGAAATAACTGGAGTTAACAATGTTTCGATCGGCGATACGCTTACCGACCCGACCAATCCGATTGCGCTTCCTAGAATTAATATCGAAGATCCAACAATTAAGATTGCTATTTTTGCCAATACTTCCCCCTTTGCCGGAAAAGAGGGAAAATTTTCCAACTCAAGACAAGTCTATGAAAGATTGCAAAAAGAACTAGAAACAAACATAAGTCTTAAGCTAGAAGTCAGAGATGACAAATTTATAGTTTCAGGCCGTGGAGAACTGCATTTATCTATTCTAATTGAAACCCTAAGACGGGAAGGTTATGAATTTCAGGTTGAGAGACCTGAGGTTATTACAAAGGTTATTGATGGAGTAGAGATGGAGCCGGTTGAAGACCTAATTGTAGATGTTCCGCAAGAATTTCAAGGAATTGTCACCAGAGAACTTGGAGAAAGAAGGGGAAAGATGACAAATATGACAATCGACGGTAAAGACAACATCAGATTTGAATATAAAATTCCTTCAAAAGCTCTTCTTGGCATAAGAAATGTTTTACTGACTAACACAAAAGGAACTGCTGTAATTAACACTATGTTTGATAAATATGAACCACTGACTCCTCCTCTTCCAAAAATTAGAAACGGGGTTTTGATTGCCTCAGAGCCCGGAGTTGCCTTAACTTTTGGACTGCAAAATGCGCAAGGACGAGGAATAACTTTTATAGATCCCGGAACTCCTGTTTATGAAGGAATGATTATCGGGCTTAACTCCCGAGGAGAAGACATTGAGATAAATGTAGCCAAAGGAAAACATTTAACTAACATGAGAGCTTCAACCAGTGATATTGCAATTGCCCTAACTCCGCCTCTAAAAATGAGTCTTGAGCAATATTTGGATTTCTTGGAAGACGATGAGCTTCTGGAGGTTACGCCCAAGAATTTAAGACTTCGCAAAAAGCTTCTCACCAAACTTGATCGCGTCAGAGCCGCGAGAGTATAATCGAGGCGACACCTTCCAGGTGCAATACGCAGACACCTTCTTTTTATGCCATCTCTTCATGTATTGCCCGCTCCAAAAGTTTTATTGACCTACCATAATCTTCTTGATCTAAAACAAACTTCTCATATGCTTCGGGTGAGGAAAATCCATCCATAATATAATTTTTGTGACAAAATCCCTTTTTAATTCCCAAATACTCCAAATAAGAAGAGTAAGTATATTTCCTAAGGTCTTTAGTAAGATAATCTATTAAGGGATTTAGATGAATATATCTAGACACATGAATCAATTGCTCATCACTTTCTATTCTTACGGCCTTGAAACTTCCTTGAAAAAGCGGACCAACTCTTTTATATCGAGTATTAAAATATTTTGTATAGCTATTGCTTAATTTACTCAAGAACATTGTTATCCCGTTATCATTGACTTGTTTAAGAAGTAAATGAAAATGATTTGGCATCAAACAATAGCTAACTACTTCAGCGAAAAGCGGTCCGGAGAAAGTGTTTTTATCATCAACCTCCATCCTGCCCCTAAAAGAAAAACGCACATGCTGATCTCTTGCTCTGTAATAATTAAGAGAATCTGTAAAGCGACTGTAATCTCTTTTGTCGATAAATGTTGTTCTCTTCTCAACGCCGCGGTTGAACACGTGGTAAAACTGGTTATTTGCAAAAACTGTTTGTTGATAAGACATAAGCTTAGTATGAAGTTTTTTAAATAAGGTGTCAATAGCTGTTCACCCTCCAGGTGTCAAGTTGGAAAATAAAATACTAAATCCCTTAATCTCCAAACTTGATCACCTAAGCGCCGCGAGAGTATAATAAAATATATGTCTCACGAAACTATTATTCCAGAAAACTCACCCGAACGTATCTTGCGAGTGAAAGGGTATTCTCTTTGGCTTGTGCCGGAAGGAAAGGAGCTTGAAGAACTAAATAATCTAGTTGATGAATTAGCCAAAAAATTCAATGCGCCTTTATTTATTCCTCATGTAACAATACTGGGAGGCATTGATTTGAAAGAAGAAGATGTGATTGCAAAAACAAGACAAATTGCAATAAATCAAGAGGCATTCGACATAGAACTTAACGAAATCAAATATGAAGGAGCATGGAATCGGGCTCTTTTTATTAGAGGCAAAGATTCACCAGAGCTTACTAATCTTTTTAAAAATTCACATGCCATATTTCAAGCGGGTAATCCTCCCCCATTTCCTCACATGAGCATAGCATACGGAGCGTTTCCGAAAGAGGCAAAAGAAGAAGTGATAAGAGAAGTTAATGGTAAGTATCCTTCTAGGTTTAATGTCTCATCTATCCAAATTTATAACACAGACGGCCTTGTGTCTGAATGGGGAAAAGTCGCAGAAATCCCTCTGCCCACAAGAGTATAATAAGTTTAATGAAAACTGTTGATCACATGTTAATACTAGACGTGGATGGAGTGATCAGTAATTTAAAGGATAAAAAATCAAATCCTGAAGTACTACGGTATATTGCAAAAGAGCTGAGAAATGGAAAGCCAGTCGCTCTCAACACAGGAAGATCAACAGAATGGGTTCTTGAAAGGACATTGCAACCTCTCGTTGATGACCTCGAAACCAGAAAATATTTGAAAAATTTGATTATTGTTGGAGAAAAGGGTGGCACATGGATGGATTTTGATGAAAACGGCCAGCCCCAAGACCATATTGATAAATCTATATCTATTCCTCAAAATTTGCAAAATGATGTTAGAAGCCTTGTCAATTCAAAATATTCGGACTCAACTTTTTTTGATTTAACAAAAAGAACAATGATCTCAACTGAAATGAGAGACGGATATGACATGACATCTTATGGTGAAGACCAAAAACTTTTGGCTCCACAGGTTGATGAACTAATTAGAAAATACCAATTAGAAAATGTTTTAGTTGTAGAGCCAAATCCGATTGCATACGATATACAAAATATAGAGGTTGGAAAACATCTTGGGATTAAAAGAATTTTAAATTGGCTGAAAGATAAAGGTATGAAAATTGTAAAATTCACCACAATAGGAGACAGTCCGGGAGATATAAAAATGGCTCAAGAATTAAATAAAAATAATCTTAAAGTCAGACATGTACATGTAGGCAAGAAAGGTACTCATGAGGACTCATACCCATTTGAAGTAATAACTACAGAAAGAGAATACGAAGAGGGGACTGAAGATTTTCTAAAAGGATTGCCAAAGAGTAAATAGACTGGCATCTTCGTGCTACAATAGCCTTATGAATTTGGCGTATAGACTAAGACCTCAGAATTTGGAAGAATTTTTTGGGCAGGAACATTTGGTAGGTGTTGACAAAATTCTTCGGAAAATGATTGAGAGCAAAACTCTTTTTTCCATGATTTTGTGGGGACCTCCGGGGTCTGGTAAAACGACTCTTGCTCAAATTATTTCCAAGACTACCAATTCTGATTTCTATGCTCTATCTGCAGTACAAACAGGAAAAGAGGATTTGAGAAAAATAATAATTTCCGCAAAAAAGAGTCAAGAAAAGGGAAAAAAGACTGTTTTATTTATTGATGAGATTCATAGATGGAACAAGGCGCAACAAGACAGTCTTCTACCGCATGTTGAGTCAGGACTCATAACTTTGATTGGCGCTACAACTGAAAATCCATCTTTTGAAGTAATAAGTCCATTGTTATCCAGATGCAGAGTTTTTGTTTTGAAAGGATTGGACGAAAAAAATCTTGAAAAAATCTTGGATATTGCTTTGAAAGACAAAGAAAAGGGTCTTGGAAAACACGGAAAAACAATTACAAATGACGCCAAAGAATTATTAATAAGACTTTGCGAACAGGATGCGAGAATAATGTTGAATGCTTTGGAACTGGCAGTCACTAATTTCAAAAGCAAACAAATTACAAGCGAGATCATTAAGGAAGTATTTCAAACACGAAGTGCAGGTCTTTATGACAAGAAAGCAGATGAACATTACAATGTTATTTCGGCCTTTATTAAATCCATGCGAGGGTCCGACCCTGATGCTGCTTTGTACTACATGGCTCGCATGCTTGAGAACGGGGAGGATCCGAAATTTATTGCAAGGAGAATGGTAATTTTTGCAGCTGAAGATATAGGATTAGCTGATAGGGGAGCCTTAATTCAGGCAAATGCTGCGTTTGATGCGATACACAAAGTTGGCATGCCAGAAGCTCAGTTAATTCTAGCTTATTCTTGTTTGTATTTGTCAAATGCAAAAAAATCAAGAGCTGTTGTTAATGCGCTTGACGAAGCAAAAGCAGCTGTTTATGAATTCCCAAACGAACCAATTCCGTTTCATTTAAGAAATGCACCAACGAAATTAATGAAAGAATTAGGGTATGCTAAGAATTATAAGTGGAGTAGAACTTATGTCGGCCCAACCAGCAACATATCTTTCTTACCGGAAAAATTAAAAGGCCGCAAATTCTTCAAGCCCGACTAACTCTTCCAAAATTACAAATATTGACAGACACAATTTATTTGTGTGATAATTTTTCTAATGGACTCTCAAAATAACTTACCTCAAAATTCAAACAATCCCCAAGGCATGACCAATCTTAATTTAAGTTCAAGTTTTTTCTCAAAACTCAAATTCTTCTTAGTAAAAAATAAATCAATAATTCTGATAATTGCTGTTTTAACTCTTATCTCTTTTGGTTCAACGACCTATTTGTTGATGACAAACAAAAAATCATCTTCTTCAACCAAGTTTCCTTCAATAAGTACTACGCTTCCTTCGCCAACACCTACACCGCTAGAGAAAATTTCCGAGACTCCAACTCCAACCCTTACTCCTACGCCCAGCATTCCGATGACGGAATTAACAGCCAGCTGGAGCGCTTATGTCAGCTCTAAATATTCCTATTCTATAAAATATCCAATAGGCTGGATTGCACAGAAAACAGTCCAACAAGATCCAAAAATTCTAGAATACGTTGTCTTTAACCCAAAAGATGCAACCTCCTCTGGAAATTTATCCATTACCCTTTCTTATGGCACAAGAACATATAATGAAGCTTTACTTATTGATCCCCAGGTAGGAGAAGCTCTTATAGTAGCCTCTGTCAGCGCAACAAAGAAAAATACGAAAAATTCCGACGGGGTTGAGTCCACAAGTATTATTATTCCAACTGGTACAAATACAATTATTATGTATGCAAAAGCAAAATATGTGGATATTTTAACTCAGATGTTAACCACCCTCAAACTCCCAATTTAAGGGTCAATACTGAATAAGGAATTTCCTCTGGCTTAGGTTTTCCAAGAGGATGTTGATATGTCCTAACTTGTGGCGGCCAATCAGCATATTGATCCGCTTTATCGTAGTTAATAACCAATATGCTTTTCCCCTTCATTTCTTGACGCTTTGCAAGCATCAAAGCAGTATATAAGTTTTCTGCTGTCGTATTGCCTATAAGGTTACGCGGATTCCCATGCCGCCAAGCATAGGTATTAACACGTCTCTTATAGTCTCTCCACTCATCGCCAACCAACACAATACCATCTATCTTATCAATTTCGACAAAAGGAGGTTCATATCCCGGTGTACTTGCTCCAAAAGAATCGTGATATGTCATTTCTTCTCTTTCTGGCATTTTAAAACCATAGATTTTTTCAAATTCTTCTCGCATCTTTTCTTCACCGAATTTTTTTCGTAATTTTCTTACTGCGTTTGTTGGCGAGTTTCTATGTTCAACCCCAATAATCTCTACATTCCCATATGCGGCGCGTAATCCTTCGGATATTCCCTTTAAGGTGGATCCATTCCCCAATGTACTTATGAAAACATTTATTTTTGCTCCTTTTGGTAATTGAGCAACTACTTCCTCAGCAATAGCTCTAAATGCACTGGGAGTTATAATATTTTCCGAATGATTTGGCACAATAACAGTATCTTTTCCTCTCTTAAAAATTATAACTGGTGTTCCTTCCAGTACGCAATTTTTTCGTTGGTATCCTTTGTTTTTTAAATCAACCACTATTTGCCTGAACTTTTTGGTAACTTTTCCAATACCGCCATGTTCATCGGCATGAATAACATTTGCCCCAAACGCCTTCATATCTTTCACACGCTCAGAAGGAATTTCATCGGCATGAGGAACAACAATGTCTAGCTTAAATCCTAATCTGCTACAAGCCCACGCAAAAGATCTTCCGGCACTTCCAGAAGTTCCTTCCAGTATTCTATCCCCTGGTTTTACAAAGCCTTTCATCTCGAGTCGTTTTAATATGGCAACAGAAACTCTATCATAGTGGCTTTCTGTGGGATTTTCAGATTCTCTTTTTAACCAAATAGTCACTCCATTTTCCAATCTCATTGAATCGAGGGGAGTACTTCCAATCATCTTCTCAAGTCGAGAATATTGCCCTAAACGATCCTGAGGAGTTTTAAGCTGTTCCATTGATACGATACCAAAAGCATGTTCCCGTTCTGCAAGACGATCCATCATGCCTCTTTCCGAAATCTCTGTCAGCTCAGTTCTTGGATGGTAATCGTGTTCGTTCATGAAGTAATTATATCACGAAAGATAGAGAGTCTCAAACTATAGGGCGCAGGGTGGCATAACGGACTCGAACCGTCAACCCTCAGGTCCACAACCTGATGCTCTAACCATTGAGCTAATGCCACCATTCAGCAAGGCAGGTGTGACCCAGGTGCGAGTCGAACGCACGACCTACTCTTTAGAAGAGAGTTGCTCTATCCAACTGAGCTACTGGGTCATAAATTTTTCTTAGGTATATTTTACAATATATTAGGGATCAAGTAAACAAAAACCCTGGGAATATCGTTTGTTATTTTATAAACGGTAGTGGCGGAATAATATTGGTTAGACAACGAATTCCCGCACAAGTTAGATGTGGGATTTTCACCAGAGGCACATCGGTTGTAAATACTTTGTCCCTTCCCAACATATTAACCAGCGTTAATTCCAGATCATAAGCTTCTGAGTTTGTCATTGCTATTGATCTATCTTCAAACTGTATTAAATTTAGTGCTAAAGGAGGCAAATTGCTGTCGTCAACTTCAACCATTTTCACCCCCACAAATTCGCAGGCCTCCCTGATCATTCTTCTTGTATGATTCCCTTGTCGTGAGTATGAGTCTGCTACAATCAAAGATAATTTGCCACTCTGACCTTCAATTAAGGTTGCATGACCGTCGATATGATCCTCTTTAAAATCATGTTTTTGCTCACGCGGATCAACGAAAGGCAAAACTCCTATTCTAAAACCGCTTTGTCTTAACCTAGCTGTTTCATCCTTAAAGTTTCTATTAATATCTCGAGTAATAAATATTACTTTTCCACGCGTCAATACTCTTCCTCCTTCTCCCAATCCAGAACGAACAATGTCTTCGCTAATACTCCAGGCGTTTTTATTTGCCAAAATCTTTCCATCAACAAATGTATGGGCGTCCCGCGGGTAACATTTATATTGATCGCTCGTTAAAAAGTGTGCGCCAATTGGCCTATATTTATCTAATAATTTCTGAGGTAACCTTACCTCTTCCGTAAATAAAATATCTCCACCATTTTTCCCAATAAGAAACTTTGTTTTTGTTACAAAAATATTTTCTTTTCTGACTAATTGCGCAAGTAAGCTATAAATAGCATCATACTCCTCAAATAAAGCATATAGCGTTTTCTCATTGGGCTTCATTGTAGATACGACACGTTTATTCTCTTTGTTTGCATATGCAAAAGCCGCTAAAAAATCCGGGCTGGGCAAAAGAAGTTTGCAGCCGGGCTTTAACCTCTCAGTTTTACTTGGTAATTCGGATTTAGACGGTCCTTGTTCAGCAGTCATAAAAATAAAATTCCTGCTATTTTACACTATGGAAGTTTTTAAAGCAAAATAGGATGATTATGTTTTGTTATTTTCTTCTTTTTTTAACTTAGCGACTTTGGTTATTTTTTTAATAACGTCTAGAGCATGTCCAGGAGGATAATTCAAATCATCCCACCATTCAGGAGTTATCGCTTGCCAATCAAAAGTATTTTCAATGACAGGTTCTTCTTTGCCAGGATCAAATCTCATTTTTATGTGGATCAATACCTCTTCCGTACTACGGCGATTAGCACTTGCGACACTTCTATAATAAAACTCATGAATAGCAGACAATGAATTTTTATAGTCTGGGGTGGGCAATAGCGAAATCATAGTAACTCCCGGGCCTGAATCAAGGGAGGCGTTGGTTCTTTCCCTTCGATCTTGAGTATCGGCGATAACTTTCAGTTCATAATTATATTTTGGTAAATGGTGCTTTTGACGACCAGACCATGCTACAGCTGGAATATCTGTAAATAGTTCTAATAATTCTGCTATAGCCTCTTTAGTTTGTGCTTCTATACCTAGAGATTCGACAATTTGTTGTCCGGGTTCTGTGTCCAAAGATGGTCTTATCCTCTCTCTAAATAGCATATCTATTTTAGTATTATAAGCTAATTGAAGTCAAAAAGAAAGCACTACATTAAGGTATTTTAACCACAAGAATCATTCGGTACATAGAGTATAGCATAAATTTAATAAATCCTTTTGGGTCATGGCTATTCTAATACCCCTGGGCAATTTTCCTCTACCCAGCTTTGTTCTTCTCCAGCTACCGGAAGGGTCTGTCCATTCCAATAAACTGTAGTCTGTTTGTCTTTTTCTGTAATCAAACGCTCAGGACAGGTATTTGGAGGCAACACCTTTGATGAAACTCCCTGCTGTCCCGTATTTTTGTACAGACCACGATATGAGTTATGCAAAACATAAATTTGAAAGGCAAGAAAGCCAAAAACCAAAAGGTTTATGAAAAAGATAATCAAGACAACATTTCTCCTGCCTACTCC
>JACQKL010000011.1 GCA_016204535.1 Candidatus Levyibacteriota bacterium
AAATCACAATTTAACAAGCTCTCTAATATGTCTTTTTTGCAAGGAAGAATACGGAATATTTCCCATGTGGGCCAAGGGATATGCCAAAACATCGCAATTATTGTATTTTTAGGTTTATCCAAATATCTGGGGACCAGTGATAACTGATAGTCATTAAGCCAAATAAATGTTTTCCCTTTTATTTCTTCTTTTATACTTTGTGCGAATTTTTGATTTACTTTTTTAAATCCTTCATACCAGTTTTTATGAAATGCCGGTGATTGAAAGGCTACATGACAAAGGGGCCAAAGAGTTTGATTGGCAAATCCATAATAATATTTATTTATTTCATCTTTGTTGAGGAATAATCTTTTCAAAATATAATTTCCATCAACATCTTTTATGTCCGCTCTTGGACCAACTAATTTTCTCTCCTCTTCTGTTCTTCCCCGGGCAATATAAACGGCAGATGAGGCTTTGGCGATAGGATCTAGCGCAACAGATACTCCACCTGCTGGAATTTTTTCGATAATGGAGTTTCCTTTTTTTTCCACGATACGTGTTTCTCCGTCAGCTACCATGATAACTCTTATTCTCTGTTTTTTGAAAAAATCCCTCAGATCCAGATAGGAAAACATAAGTCCTAATAGTATAACTGGTTAATTATAACATTTGCAAATTGCTTTTTCTCTAGAACTGTATGTATACTTAATATAGATGAGGATTTCAATTGTGGCTTCTATCTGGATCAGCGTGCCCCCGAAAGGTTTTGGGTTCGGAGCGCAAGAGTATCTGGCTTATTATATAGCAGAAGGACTGCAGAAAAAAGGACATCAAGTTACTCTTTTTGCCTCCGGTGATTCCAAAACTAATGCACGTCTTGTAAGCATAACACCAAAGCAAGTAGAAGATATTAATTTTCCTGATCCCAAAATAAAAGACATGTTTGAGCTAATGAACTTATCAGCCGCATATAAAGTTGCAGATTCTTTTGACATTATTCATAACCATCTTCTTCCTTACGGGCTTCCCTTTGCTCCTCTTACTTCTACCCCAACCGTGCATACTTTGCATCATGAAATCTACAATACTCGTGCAGGTTATTTTTTATACAAAAATTACCCAAAGCAAAATTATATCTCCATATCCAATACGCAAAGAAAAATTATGCCGGAACTAAATTATATTGCCACCGTCCATAATGGTAGCGATCCAAACTTCTACGCTTTTAAAAAAATCCCTGATCAAAACTACATGCTGTTTTTAGGAAGAATGAAGAAATATAAGGGTATTCATACGGCAATTAAGTTAGCTCAACAAACAGGCATTAAATTTATTGTTGCCTCACCCCTTCCTAATCCCAACCAAAGCGATTACAACGAAGTCATGGAATACTGGAAGACAGAAATCCAACCTAATCTTAATAAGAATATTGAGCATATCGACAATCTTAAGGGAGAAGACAAAGTAACGTTTATCCAAAATGCCAAAGTACTCATCTCTCCTAACGAACGCGAAGAACCTTTCGGTATGACCTTAATCGAAGCTATGGCTTGCGGGACGCCGGTTATTGCCTATAATGACGGAGCTTGCTCGGAAATAATCGTCAACAATAAAACAGGGTTTCTTGTAGATCAAAGTGCCGGCATACAAGGTTTACGGGAAGCTTTAAAAAAAATCTACAATATGCCTCAAGACGAATATTTAATAATGCGGCAGAATGCCAGAGGACATTTTGAAAAAAACTTTACAGTCGAAAAAATGGTTGATGAATACGAAAAAGTCTATCGGAAAGTTCTAGGAGATAAAAATAAATAATATGAAAATAGTACTTCTTTCTCCTCCATGGATACCTCTTCCTCCCAAAGGATACGGAGGTATAGAAAATATTGTCTATAATTTAGCGCAAGGGCTTCAAAAAAAAGGTCACGAAGTGATTGTTTATGCAACCGGAGACAGTAAAATATCCGGGGAATTAAGGTACTTATATCAAAAAAGCCTTGGTATAGATACCCTCTTGGAACATAGCTACGGACTGTTGTTTTTAAACCATATTTATCATGCCCTCCAAACTCTTCCGCCGGACACCGACATTGTTCATAATCACTGCGAATATTTTGCAATGCATCTTTTAGATAGTCTTAAAACTCCTTTTCTGCATACGCTTCATGGCTCTTTTTGTCCCGACTCCAAAAAGAATTCCGACAACAGCTCAATCAATACATACCTTGAAACATTAAGCTTGTTCAAAAACCACTCTTTTATTTCAATTTCCAACTTTCAAAGACAAGGTAATCCGAATTTAAATTATATTGGAAATGTATATAACGGAATAAATATTGATGACTATAGCTTTTATCCTACCTCTCAGGATCATCTTTCCTGGCTTGGTAGATATTCGCCAATAAAAGGACTTGACGTTGCGATTAAATTAGCAAAAACTGTTGGGAAAAAACTTATAATCTCCGCATCTGTCCATGCTCAGCGCCAGGATGATTTTGATCAAAAAATCCTTCCCGAAATAGACGGTAAGTATGTCATCTTGGCCGAAAAGCAAAAAAATAATGCTGAAAAGAGTAAATTTTATGGAGATTCTATTGCTTTTCTCTTTCCAATTCAATGGGAAGAACCGTTTGGCTTGGTTTTGACAGAAGCTATGGCTTGCGGAACTCCTGTGATTGCCTATTCCCGAGGATCAGTACCGGAAATAATTAAAGACGGCGAAACAGGCTTCTTAGTTAATCCTTCGGATAATGATATTCGAGGTGACTGGATTATTAAAAAAACAGGTTTGGAAGGATTGCGTGAAGCGGTTGAAAGAATTTATTCTCTTCCCAGAGATAAATATTTGCAAATGCGTAAAAATGCAAGAAGTCATGTTGAGAAAAGTTTTACAATCGACAAAATGGTAAGTGGCTACGAAGAAATCTATAAGAAAATTATAAGTAAGGCTAAATAGGCTTGAGTACTTCTTCATATAACCTTAGATATTCTTTTGCACTTCTATCCCAAGACCAATCGGCAGACAAAGCATTTCCTACCATCTCTTTATATTTTCCTCTCTCATGCCACCACATATGCACTGCTTTTTCAACCGCATCTCGCAACGTTTCTCCCGAATAATTATTAAAAAGGAAACCGTTGTGGCCGTTTTTTACAGAGTCTATCAAGCCGCCGGTCCTATGCGCAATAGGGAGAGTGCCGTATGACATAGCAATCATTTGTATCAATCCGCAAGGTTCAAATTTTGAAGGAATTAGGATAAAATCAGATGCTGCATATATCCGATGTGCGAACCTATCGTTAAATACGAATGCACAGGCAACATTTTTCGGAAAAAATGTGTCTAACCATTGAAAACGTTCTTCCCATTCCGAATCACCTTTTCCCAAGATAATAAACTCATAACCGGCTAGATCTATCGTTCGAAGCATTTTATGTAAAATATCTATACCTTTTTGTTTAGGATCAAACCTACCGATAAAAGCAAAAAGCGGAATAGATGCGTCAACCTTCAAGCCTAGCTTTTTTTGTAAAGAAAGCTTATTTTTCTTTTTCTCCTCCTCCCAGGCGTCTTTCGCTAGTAGCCTTGCTTCTCTTTTATGATCCTCTATACCATTGAGTACCCCAAAAATTCTGCCTTCTTTGGCACGCAAAACTTCTTCCAACCCCGCACCATACTCCTCAGTTAGTATTTCTTTGGCATAAGTTGGAGAAACAGTCGTAATAATATCTGCATGGGCAATTCCCTCGAGTAAAAAATTAATTTTTCTGGATTCGATTTCCCAATGAACTATCTGGCATTTACTTTTCGCAATGCCTATTTTATCCAAAATATCCAGTGACGTTCTCCCTTGATAAGTAAGATTATGAATCGTCAGCATGGTTTTGATAGGTAACTTATTTTCTTTAAGGAGAAGTGGAATTAAGCTGGTATGCAGATCGTTGCAATGAATTATTTCCGGCATCCACTTAAGATAATTTGCTACCAACATAGATACAATTGCCTTATTGAAAAAGGCAAATGTATCAGGAAAAACGGGAGTATCCAGGTACTTACTATTTCTTAAAAGATATACGGGCACCTTACTTAATGGATGCTCTACCTCATATACTTCCACTTCCTCAACCTTCTCTGCATATTTAAGATTAAAACGTTTTATAAGTTTCTTTCTACATCGTTTTAACTTTAAGGCTTTGTAGAAAGGAATTGCGATGCGAATATCCACTCCCAAACTTTGAAGCGCTTGAGGAAGGGCTTCGGCCACATCCCCCAGCCCACCGACTTTAATAAACGGATCCAGCTCCCAAACCACAAATAAAACCTTCATCTTTTTATACTAGCATAATTTTTCTTTTTTTTGTTAACTTATTAATTTTAAACTCTTAAAATATAGCAAAATATTTTAAAATATATCGCAATACATCAAGAAAGCTTTTCTTTTAAGACAAGAAAAATAAATTCCAAAAGAGAAAACTGGCGCTTGATGCGCCAGGGCTGGCGGATTAAGCGGTATAACCATTCAAAACCAATGTTTTGCACCCAAGTTGGTGCTCTTCCCATCTTCCCGCTTATATAATCAAAAGCGCCTCCTACTCCGACTGCAATTTTTACCGGAATTTTGTCTAAATTTTCACTGATCCAAATTTCTTGCTTAGGCGCACCAAAAGCAACGAAGAGAATGTCGATGGGAGGAATCATGAATTTTGAGCGAGGGGTGATGCCAGAGGAAGGGCTCCCGACACCGCGCAGTGAATTTTTCCGAAAGGAAAACTGTGAACGAGCAGTGGCGGGAGGGAAACTGGCGGCAGGACCCCGAGCGATTGACTGGACATCATCTGAAACGCGTGGTTGCCGAAACGATAAATTAACATTTGGCCATTCTTTGCCAACAAAAACAATTTTTAAATTTGGGTGCTTAAGACGTAAGCACTCGGCGGTCTTCTCTGCTACGCCATCGCCACCGCCCAAAAAGCCCACTGTTATAGGCTTTTCTGACACTTCCTTACATAGGCTTTCTAGCAGTTCAACGCCAGTTAAACGCCCTTTTAGGGGTTTCCCTAAAAATTTAGCAGCAATAATAACTCCGATGCCGTCTGCCAAGGCTAAATTCGCCTTATTTAGGATATTTTTGAATTCAAGATTTTTGCTGGAGAGGACCAAAAATTCCGGATTTGGAGTTACAATGTAGTATTTTTTTTTAAAAAATTCAAGGCTTTTAATAATATACTCTAGGATTTCTTTTTTCGTAGCATTGACTATGCCAACACCAAGTATATCATTTTTTACAATCATAAATTTTATACTATAAGTTATTTTCTCTTTATTTAAAACCTTTTGTTTTCCCTACTTTGAATATGAAATATACTCAGATTTTACTCTTAACCTTTGTGCTTTCGAGATCATAAAACAATGAGTTTATATTGTTTCTCCATGCAGAATACTATAAATCTATTATTCTGTGAAAAATTTGCTTTTTTCAGAATTTTCACAATATTTGAAATAACTCTTATAAATATTATAAGACTATTTTACCTCTTGTCATCCTGAACTTGTTTCAGGATCTAATTACTGAAAAAACTAGATGCCGAAATAAATTCGGCATGACACAAAAATTTTACTTCTTGGCTATACTTCTCTTATATAACTCTATATTCTCCAAAGCTACACCTGTTCCTTTGGCAACACATAACAGCGCATCTTCAGCGACATGACATGGAACGCCTGTTAGTTTTGTCATCAGCTTATCAAAATTCTTAATTAGCGAAGTTCCACCACTCATTACAATTCCTTTATCAATGATATCGCTTGCTAGCTCAGGAGGAGTTTGTTCCAAAACTCCTTTGACTGCTCCGACAATCGTGATTAAAACCGAATTGATAGCCTCGTTCACCTGTACTTCCGTAAGATGGATAGTTCTAGGCAAACCAGTGATAGTATCCCGGCCTCTGATCTCCATTTTTTGTATCTCAGAATCTTTTCCCGAAAGCTTTGACTCTTCAATAAAAGCATTTCCAATTGTAATTTTTATTTCTTCAGCTGTTCTCTCCCCAACAAGAAGATTAAATTTTTTCTTTGTATAATTTGCGATTGCCTCATCTATTTTGTTTCCTCCAGCTCTAACAGAATTATGCACAACCACACCTCCCAAAGAAATAACAGCAGCCTCTGTAGAGCCTCCACCGGTATCCACTATCATATGTCCCGCGGCCTGGGCGATGGGAATTTTTGCACCAATTGCAGCAGCCAGTGATTCCTCAATTAAATACGCTATTTTAGCTCCTGCTGCCATGGTTGCATCTAAAACTGCTCGTCTTTCGACCTGAGTTATTCCGGATGGAATGCAAACCATTACTTCCGGTTTAAAAAATCGGGATTTACCAGCTGCTTTATCTATAAAATAAGAAAGCATTGTTTCGGTAATTGTATAATCAGCAATAACTCCATCTCTTAAAGGCCGAAGCGCTACGATATTTCCCGGAGTTCTTCCCAACATCTCCTTTGCCTCCGCACCAACAGCAACTATCCTGTTCTCTTCAGCTGTTACGGCAACTACTGTTGGCTCATTTAAGACTATTCCCTGCCCAACAAGATAAACCAATGTATTGGCAGTACCCAGATCTATTCCGATTCGTTTACCCGATAAGGAAAACATAATATATTAAAAACTCAAATCTTAGATCTCAAATACCAAAGCCTATCAAGATTTTAGATTTAAGTTGTAATTTTAAGCTTTACGATTTGAGTTTTGACATTTTATCTATATCAATCCCTATATTTAGTATGTCAAAAAAAGGTTTTGGCCTTGATGAATTTGATTATATACTCCTTGTCCTCAACAATGCAAGTACATTAAGTGGCTTTGTTTTTAGAATCTTTTGATATATAATAAAATCCGATGAAGAAGGTTTTCCTTTACATTGCAATTTTTTTATTTTTAATTGTCGGAACAATAGTTGTTGTTTTGTACGGCAGGGGGTACAATTTCAGCTTCGGGAACGGCAAGGTAGGCATTTTGGGCACAGGACTTCTGGCAGCAACAAGCCAACCTGATGGAGCAGGAATATATATCAACAATCATTTAACCTCTGCTACGAATAACACAATCAGTCTTTCTCCGGGAATCTATGATGTAAAGATTGCCAAATCAGGCTATTTTCCCTGGGAGAAAAAAATTAAAATAGAAAAAGAGGTTGTATCAACAGCTTATGCTCTCCTTCTCCCCATAGCGCCCAAACTTGAAAATATCACTAATACAGGGATCCGTAATCCCGTGATCGATCCATCCCGGACTAAAATTGCCTATACTACCTCATCTTCTGGCGATTCCCGGAAAAACGGCATTTACATATTGGATATGAGCTTAAGACCCATACTTACTTTACAAAGCTCATCTACCCAGATCGCAGATGACACTTTAGATAGGTTTTCTGAGGCTCGTCTCTCCTGGTCTCCGGATGCAAAAGAGCTCGTGGCAACGATTTCCGCAGGAGTTAATATCGTAACTACTTATCTTCTAAAAACCAGTTTTAACGAAAATCCTCAAGATGTAACGGCAACGCTGTCTAGCGTTGAAGCGGTCTGGCTCGAACAAAAAGAAGATCAGGAAAAATCTGCGCTCCTAGGGCTTAAGGCAAAGCTAGTAAGTATTATAAAGGAAAACTTTCAAATTTTAGCCTGGTCTGAGGATGGAACAAAATTTATTTACGAAGCAACCCAATCCGCAAATTTACCTTCAATTATTAACCCCCCATTAATAGGTACTAACTCAACACCAGAAGAACGAACAATTAGTAAAGGAGCCATCTATACCTATGATGTAAAAGAAGATAAAAATTTTAAAATCTTAGATTCCGTGCCTGACCATAATAGCAATGATTTCATAAACGGCTTTCCCTTAACTTGGTTTACCGATTCAAAACATCTTGTCTTTGTCAACGACAAAAAGATAAGTATTATGGATTATGATGGACAAAATAGAATCACTGTCTATGCCGGTCCGTTTATTGACGATTATGTTTTTGCCTGGCCAGACGGATCAAAAATCCTCATACTTACAGACCTCGGTAACCCTGCAATCTCTCCAAACCTCTACACGATCAGCCTGAAATAAATACTACCAATACTACAAATTTCAAATACTACAAATATTTCAATATTGGACTATTGGTATTTATTGGTAGTATTTGTAGTATTACTTAGGCTCCGTAAATACCATCAATCTTTTCCAAGTAGTCCCCGGCGCGGCGGCCCGCCGAAGGCGAGGCTCGCCTGTTATTAAACAAGTTAAAAGCATTGCTTACTTGGGAGTGGCAAAAACGATCAACCTTTGCCAGGTCGTACCAGGCGGCCAACAGGTCTGAAGAATTAAAAGCTCTTTACCTGTTTGCGAATCGGCTATGTAGGAGACATCCGTCGGATCTGCAATAACTGACTTTGTTACCGTATAATTATGTCTTACATTTTGATAAAAAACCACTACGTCATCACCCTCTCCTAAATCTTTCAATAAATAAAATATCGCGTTATAACGACCTACATTCCAAAAATTATCCGTTGAATGGGCAAAAAGATAAATGTTTCCCTTTTGTCCTGGAAAAACAGTCCCTTTGGCATGCGCAACTCCTTGTTGCAAGAAGGGTAAAAACTTGTCTGGACTGGAAGGATCAACGTTGGGAAAAACTCTAGCATTTGCTCCAATTTTGGGTATCAAAATACCAAAAGATGTATCAATCGGTATCAATATTCTTTCTTTTTGGTTGTTTAAAACGTCTGTAAAATTAAATGTTTTCGCAGTTGTTTTTTTGGAAACATTTCCTAAGCCTAAAGTTTCTTCAACTACTTTGTATTTAACCCCTGTCAACTTTTCCAGTCTAAAATTTACTTCGTAATAAATTGCTGGCCCGAAAGT
>JACQKL010000010.1 GCA_016204535.1 Candidatus Levyibacteriota bacterium
GCTCCTCCGAGAGGACTCGAACCTCTAACCATCGCCTTACAAGAACCCTTCTGTTACCAAAAGGCTTGGACTATCTTATATCCCAATATTTCATCGGGGCTCGGGTATATAGTCTCTACACATTTTGACATACCATTTGGTACATCATTTAGCTCGGGATTACCCTTCGACAAGCTCAGGGCTTCCCCGAATTAGCCCGATTTTTCAATCCGAATCTCTTCGGAAAGCTGCCGTTTAAAGCTTCGACAGGGCGCCGCTCTACCATTGAGCTACAGAGGAATCAAGCAAATTTAAAATGTAAAATTGCTTCATAGAGATTTTAGCATCAAATTCTCTCAAAATCCAGTCCTTTATCTGTTGCCATAATCTTGGGAATTAGTCTTCTTATTCTTGGCTTCTTAGGTCAACTTATAATTGCCATTAGTATTGGAACCTGGCTTTTAAGAAGAGTGAATAAAAAACTCAATACCGCTTGGGCTTTGATAGTGGGAATTATTATTTATGATATTATAAAATTTATCCCAATTATTGGCTGAATCTTCGGGTTTATCGCCGGACTAATTGGATTTGGAGCTTTACTAATTCTGGAAAAACAATATTATATAGACCTTCGAAAAACAAAACTATTTAGTCTCCGAGGTAGTCTCTTAATTTATTGCCACGACTTGGATGGCGAAGTTTTCGCAAAGCCTTGGCTTCGATTTGGCGAATTCGCTCACGAGTTACCGCAAACATCCGCCCTACTTCTTCTAGTGTTTTTGGCTTTCCGTCTTTAAGGCCAAAACGTTCCTCCAAAACCCTTCTCTCGCGATCTGACAAAGTTAACAGCACTCCTTCAACTTGTTCTTTCAAAAGTTCGCGAGATGCCGAATCAAAAAGAGTCGGAGCTCCAGCATCATGAATAAAGTCTCCAAGCCTTGAGTCGTCTTCGTCTCCAACCGGCGTTTCAAGACTGGCTGGCTCCTGGGAAATTTTAATAATCTCGAGTGCTTTGTCCGGATCAATCCCCAACACCTTTGCCACTTCTTCAGGTGTTGGTTCACGGCCTAATTCCTGCATTAATTTCCTGGAAGTTCGCAAAAACCTGTTAATATTTTCAACCATATGGACGGGGATTCTAATAGTTCTTGCCTGATCTGCAATCGCCCGAGTGATGGATTGTCTGATCCACCAAGTGGCATAAGTTGAGAATTTATACCCTCTTCTCCAGTCGTATTTTTCAACCGCTCTAATTAATCCTTGATTTCCCTCCTGAATCAAATCCAAAAGCGTTAGGCCTCGTCCAACGTATTTTTTCGCAATTGAGACAACTAATCTTAAATTAGAAGTCGTTAGTATTTTTTTAGCGGCTTTATCCCCTTTTTCAACCTTTTTGGCCAGAGAAATTTCTTGATCAAATTTAAGAAGAGGGATTCTTCCAATTTCCTTAAGGTACATCCGAACAGGGTCGGAAACTGTCCCCTCGGTTAGAACAGTTAAAGCTTCCAGCTCTTTTTCCAACGCTTCCATCGGCTTATTGTTTTCATCTTGATCTTTGGCGACCGATTCAAAAACATCAACATCGGCATTCAAAAGCCTGTCGTATAAGTGGTCTAATTCTGCCAAATGCTCTTCGGGCCTTGGGAAAATCGCCAAAATTTCATCCTGGGTGATATACCCTCTTTTTTTTGCAGATAAAACAATGTCCGATAAAATGTCTGGTGTTTTTTCTTTGCGTTTTTTTATATTTTTTTCCATATCCTCAAGTTCTTATTTTATCACATTTTACGATTACCCAAAAGGCCAACCGTCAAAGCTAATTCTTTTTCCAAATCCGTAATTTTTTGGATATCCTGAGTCCCTTCGCCTGCCTTAAGACTAATTGAAATTTCTTTTATTTTATTTTTCAAGAAAAGTATTTTCATTTCTCGCACCACTTTTTCTGCCTCTTTTTCAAATTCAGCCATTTCGAATTTGGGCAAAGGATACAAAAAAGCCGTGTCGAATGAGGAAGCTAATTCTTTGGGGAGAATATTTAAAAAATCACGGCTTTTGAAGATGTCATGTGTTTTAAAAAAACCTGAAAGATAATCTAATATTTTTTGATAAGAAACCGTTTCAAATTTATAATCTTTAAGAATTACCAAACTTTTTTCTAAAATTAATTTTGGGTTTTCCGATTGAACAATCAGAGAAAACAAATAATCCTCCAGCATCTCAAGTCTTGACTTTTTGTCTTTAGGAAGGACAAATAGATCTTTTTTAACAACTTCTTTTTTATGAATTTTTTCTATTTCCGTAACCAAAGCATCCAATGAAACATCAATTTCCGAACTTAGCTTTTTTAGGTAATGTTCTTTGATTATTTCGTTTTCGATTTTAGAGATTATTGGGAGGAACTCATCAGTTATTTTTCTTTTTCCCTCCACCTTATTTTTGTCGTTTTGCGAGAAGATTTTCATAAAAACATAATCATAGACCGGAATATCTTTTTTGATTGCTTTTTTAAATACCACGGTATCACTTCTAATTGCCTCATCCGCATCTTTTCCATTCTCAAATACGCAAATTGTAATATGTGCTCCTTTTTTTTCCAACACTTCCAAACTTCTTTTGGTCGCAGTATATCCCGCTTCATCCGCATCAAACGAAAGGCAAATACTATTGGTAAAGCGCGTTAAAAGTGACACCTGATTTTCCGTCAGAGCTGTTCCTTTGACTGCAACGACATTTTTAACGCCCTGGCTGAAACAGGAAATGACATCCAGTTCTCCCTCAACAATAATGGCTTTATCCATTTTTTTAATTTCATCTTTGGCAGTATTTAAGCCAAAAAACATATCTCCCTTGTGGTAAACCAGCGTTTCTTTGGTATTAATATATTTCCCCCCCTGGTAAGGTTCTTCTATGGCTCTGCCTGCAAAACCAACCACATTATTACGGTGGTCAAACAGAGGAAACATCAATCTATTTCTAAAAAAATCAAAGACACTTCCTTGTTTGTAAAACGCAAGACCTGCCTCAACCAAATCTTCTCTTTTATATTTTTTCTTCTTGATTAAATAATTTACCAACGAAACGCCGTCTTTTGGGGAAAATCCTAAATTAAAAGTTTCGATAAGTTCTATATCTAACTTTCGTTTTCCCGATAAATAGGCAAGTGCTTTTTTTCCGGCAGTATGCTTGGTTAAAACAAAGTTATAAAAATCCAAAGCGATTTTATTCAGCTTATAGATCTTTTCTTTTTTTGAGGAAACACCGGTTTGAAAATTTGACTCTCGTAAGACAACCCCTGTTCTTTTGGCCAGAATGCGTAAAGCCTCTATAAATTCCAATTTTTCATATTCCATCAAAAAAGTGTAAACATCTCCGCCTTTGTTGCAACCGCCAAAACAATGCCAGATTTGTCGCTCCGGAGAAACAATAAAAGAGGGAGTTTTTTCGTTATGAAAAGGGCAAATCGCCTTGAAATTCCTTCCCATTTTTTTCAATGGAACGTATTCCAAGATAAAAGAAACCAGATCTATTTTTTCCCTTATTTGTGAAACTTCATCCATATTTACCTCGCCGAAGCTTAAGCGTAGGCGGGACGTCCCTATTCTATCACTTTACTTCTTGCTTTTCTAAATTCCGTTTAATACAATAGCAAAGGCTTTATGGCAGTAACTTTGGTAATTGGCGCACAGTGGGGGGATGAAGGAAAAGGAAAAATAATAGACCACATTGCTCAAAACAGTAAATTCGTAGTACGTTTCCACGGAGGAAATAATGCAGGCCACACGGTAATCAATAAATTCGGAAAATTCGCAATGCACCTTGTTCCATCCGGAATTTTTGCCCCCCATGCAAAAACAGTAATTTCAAACGGTGTTGTTTTGGATCTGGAAGTCTTGCTAGCGGAAATAGAAATGCTTGCCAAAAGCGGAATAAAAACAAAAGGGAAACTTTTTATTTCTCCGAGATGCCACATTATCATGCCATATCACAAAATTTTAGATTCTTTATGTGAAAAGGCGAAAGGAAAAACAAAGACCGGAACAACCGGAAGAGGAATTGGTCCGACGTATGCCGATAAAGTCAGTTACAACGGAATTCGTATTTGGGATTTGATGGACAAAAAGGTATTTTCCCAAAAGCTCAAAATCCAACTCTTTCTTAAAAATAAAATCTTAACTTCATTAGGGGTAAGCCCGTTGGCACAAAAAGACATTGAAAAAGTATATCTTGCATTTGCTACAAAAATTAAACCGTATATAAAAGAACCTTATTCATTAATTCATTCTGCTTTACAGAAAAAAGAAAATATACTTTTAGAAGGCGCCCAGGGAATGTTTTTGGATAATGATTGGGGAACTTATCCATTCGTAACTGCTTCAACGGTCGTAGCAGGAGGAGTAACGGAAGGATCGGGAATTCCACCAAAAAAACTTGATCAGATTATTGGCGTTGTGAAAGCTTATACAACAAGGGTAGGAAGTGGACCCTTTCCAACAGAATTACAAAACGGGATCGGCGCTAAATTGAGAAAAACTGGCGGAGAATTTGGAGTAACCACCGGAAGGCCACGACGCTGCGGATGGTTTGACGCGGAACTAATCAGATTTGCATCACAGATTAATGGATTTACTACGCTCGCAATTACCAAGTTGGACGTTTTAGATACTTTTTCCGAAATAAAAATCTGCACTCATTATGCCTTAAATGGTAAAAAAGTAAGATATATTGATGGAGATACCAGTTTCCTGGCAAAAGTTAAGCCAATCTATAGAACATTTAAGGGATGGCGTAAATCTACGAAGGGAATTACAAAATATAAAGACTTACCTCTTGAGGCAAAATATTATTTAAAAGCAATAGAAAAACTGATTAATACTCCAATAAAATATATTTCAACCGGCCCAAAAAGAGAAGAAATTATTAAACTTTGACTTTATTGTTAAATTAAGTTATATATAAAGAATATTATGACAGAAAGGCAACCATCATTGCCTCTTACAGAATTAACTGCAGTTACTCCGATCGATGGAAGATATGGTGGTCGATCACAAGAACTAAGACCATTTGTTTCCGAATTTGCTTTAATTCAAACGCGGATGGAAATTGAAGCGAAATATCTTATTGCTTTATCTAACGTAGGCGTTGTAAGATCACTATCGCCAGCTGAAAAAGAAAGATTAAACTCTTTTGGCCCCAACCTAAGTCTTGATGATGCAGAAAGAATAAAAAAAATAGAAGGAGAAACAAGGCATGATGTAAAAGCAATGGAAAGAGCTTTCCGTAATATGCTTTCAGGTACTTCCTTGGAAAACGTCACAGAAATGGTTCATTTTGGCTTAACTTCAGAAGATGTAAATAATATTTCATATAGGTTAATGTTAAAAAGAGCAACGGAAAGCGTAATTATCCCAACTCTTGATAAGTTTACCTACGAGTTGGTGACCCGCGCGGAACAACACAAAGCAACCGCTATGCTTGCCAGAACCCATGGCCAAGCAGCAGTTCCGACCACATTGGGAAAGGAGATTGTAAACTTTGCATCTCGCTTAAACAAGGAAACAAGGAAGCTTGAAAAACAACAATTAACCGGCAAGCTAACTGGCGCTGTCGGAAACTTTAATGCCCTTCAAGAAGCGTATCCCAATATTGATTGGTTTTCATTCTCTGAAAAATTTATAAAATCATTTGGACTTGAACCAAACTTAACAACAACACAGATAAATCCCTACGAAGATATGGTTGAGTATTTCCAAAACTACATAAGAATTAACAATGTCCTCATTGATTTCGATCAAGATGTCTGGAGATATATAAGCGATAATTGGTTTGCGCAGCAGGCAAAAAAGGGAGAAATAGGTTCTTCAACAATGCCTCAGAAAGTAAATCCTATTGATTTCGAAAACAGTGAAGGAAATTTAGGAATGGCTAACGCAATTTTTGAATTCTTTTCCAGAAAACTTCCAGTCTCAAGATTACAACGAGATCTTTCCGATAGTACTGTCATAAGAAATATAGGCACTGCCCTAGCATATTCACTCATTGCCTACAAAAGTGTCACAGGAGGACTTTCAAGAGTAGCGCCAAACCTAGACGAAATTGCAAAACGTCTAAATGAAGACTGGTCGATACTTACAGAAGGAGCCCAAACATTACTTAGAAGAGATGGCGTTGAAGACCCTTATTCGTTAATGGCTAAATTGACAAGAGGAGGGCACATTAAGGGACAAGAAGAATGGCTTAAGCTAATTGACAACCTAGAAATCGAAGACTCTCAAAAAATTGGTCTTAAAAAATTAACTCCTCAAGAATATATTGGACTCGCAGTCGAATTAACTGAAAAGGCAATTGAAGAAATAAAATCTTCGAGAAAATAATTAAAACTATTATTGTAAGTTTTTGATAATTTCCTGCACCAACCTATCTTCTTTTTTCAAATTACTGTCTTTACTTAGAAATAACCCAACTTTTCGTTTAAATTGAAACGGAAATTTTTGCACAAAAAGCTTTTTTTGTTTAATTTCCGTCTCTACAAAATTTTCAGGTAATAATGCTACGCCAAAACCACCCATTGCCAAATTTTTCATAAAGGCAGGAGAGGTTGATTCAACAATAATATTTGGTTTTATATTGTGTTTGATAAAAACTTCATCGGTATATTTTCTTGTTGCCGAATCGTTATTGTACATAATAAAGGGGATATTTTTCATTTCTTTTTTCCATAATTTCCTTGAAACCGGAATAAGTTTTTCCACAAATTCTTTAACCACAATTACTTCTTTTTCTAAAGCGAAATCCACTGCAACAATACAAATGCAGATATCAAACAGACCATTGCGCATTGCCTTTATAAGGGTTGATGACCTGTCAATAGTTATCTCAAATTTAAAAATGTTTTTGGAAAAACTTTTTTGGAAAAATTTTGAAAGCTTGAGAGCGGCGTTATCAAAAATTCCAATTGAATATTTTGCTTCTTCCAGATTTATATTTTTATTATCTTTTATTTTTGTCCAAAGTTTTAGTATTTGTGTCCCAATCTGATATACGGATTTTCCTTCTCTTGTTAAAACCAAACGTTTACCAATATGCTTAAATAATTTTATTCCAATTTCGTCCTCCAGCCTTTTAATTGACAATGAAAGTGCCGGCTGTGTCAAAAAAAGTTTTTTGGAAGCCTTGGTTATTGATCCTTGATCAACTATGGAAGTTAAACGCTTAAGCTCCTGAATCATAATTATTTTTTATAATACATAACTTATATTAATTTTACTTTAATATATTTTGCTGTTATTGTAGCATATGTGAGCAAAATTAAAATAGCCATTGTCGGAATAGGAAACTGTTGCTCCTCTTTAGTTCAGGGACTGACATATTATAAAAACGCTAAAGACAATGAATCAGTTGTAGGCTTGATGCATACCGTACTTGGCGGTTATCGAATTTCCGATATAGAAGTGGTGGCTGCATTTGAAGTTAACAAAACCAAAGTCGGGCTTGATCTAGCTGATGCGATTTATGCTAAACCTAACAATACCAAAGTCTTTGCTAAAGTTAAGAAAACCGGTGTGGTTGTGCAAAATGCAAAAGTCTTGGATGGAATCGGTGAATACCTTAAAGAGGTAGTTGAGGTTAGTAAAAAGCCAATTCCTGATCCGGTAAAAATCCTGAAAGAAACCGGGGCGGAAATTTTAATTGATTATCTGCCGGTTGGAAGTCAAAAAGCGGTTGAATATTGGGCGGATGTCTGTTTGAAGGCAGGAGTGGCAATGATTAATTGTATACCAGTCTTTATTGCCTCAACTAAGGAATGGTCAAATAAGTTTAAAAAAACCAATCTCCCAATTATTGGAGACGATATCAAATCTCAAGTTGGTGCCACCATAGTCCACCGAGTCCTGACAAATTTATTTCTAGACAGAGGAATGCCGATTGACCGAACTTATCAGTTGAATGTCGGAGGAAATACGGATTTTCTTAATATGCTCGAAAGGTCTCGTCTTAAATCCAAAAAGATTTCTAAAACTAGATCTGTTACTTCACAAATTAAACTTCATGATATGGATATTGCGCCCGAGAATATTCATGTCGGACCCAGTGATTACGTGCCATTTTTAAAAGACAATAAAATTGCCTTTATGCGGATTGAAAGCAGGCACTTCGGCGATGTTCCAACCGAGATTGAGGTAAGACTATCGGTTGAAGATTCCCCAAACTCGGCAGGAGTGGTAATTGATGCGATCAGATGCTGCAAATTAGCTTTGAATAATAAAGTAGGAGGAAGTTTAGTTGAGCCATCAAGTTATTTCATGAAGTCTCCAATTCAGCAATTTACCGATAGTCAAGCACGCCAAAACCTAGAAGAATTCATATCTAAAAACTCCCTAAAACCTTAATTATTAATTCTGAATTATAAATTCTAAATTCCGTTTACTCCCACTCCATAGTCGCCGGGGGTTTGGTGGTGATGTCATAAACAACTCTTGAAACATCGGGGACTTCATTAACAATCCGTGATGAAATTTTCTGTAGGATACCATATGGTATCCTACTCCAAGTTGAGGTCATTATGTCTTTTGACTCAACGATTCTTAAGGCAACTACTTCTCCAAATTGCCTTCCATCTCCCTTGACTGCAGTGGAATATACACCAGTCATAACAGGAAATGACATAAAAATATTCGGAATTCCCGACTTTTCAAGCTCGGAAAGAACAATTTCATCTGCTTTTTTCTCCATTTCAAGCCTTTCTTTTGTAACCTCTCCTCTAATTCTAACTGCGTATCCTGGCCCCGGAAAAGGCTGTTTTAGAATAAACTCTTCCGGTAAACCAAGTTCTCTTCCAATCTCTCTGACTTCGTCTTTGTAAAAGTCTCTAACCGGCTCAAGTAACGTTAGTTTCATTTTTTTTGGAAGACCTCCAACATTATGATGGCTCTTAATCTTCGCAGAATGCTTTGTTCCTTGGCTTTCTATAGCATCGGAATAAATTGTTCCTTGCAGCAAAAATTTTACAGGGATCTTTTTTGCCAATAATTTTTTCATCTCCCGTTCAAAGATTTCGATATAAAAATTGCCAATAATTTTTCTTTTGGACTCGCTATCTGTAATTTTCTTAAGACGTCTCAACATCTCCCCTACCGCATTTATTACTAGAGGCTTAATGCCAATTTCCTTAAAAATTTTAACAACATGTTCCCCTGTCCCCTTTCTCATAAGTCCATTATTAACATAAATTGGGATAAATCTCTTCCCTATTGCTTTAGCTGTTAATGTTCCGGCAACTGTAGAATCTACGCCTCCTGATACTGCACCGATTACATAATCTTTCTCCCCAACAATTCTCTTAATATTATCCTCGATTTCCTTAACTTTGAACTTTTCTTGAATGTTTGAGCCAGATTTTAAATTACATATGTCTACAAAATTGGACAAAATCTGTAAGCCATATGCTGTGTGCTCTACCTCAGGATGAAATTGTAAGCCGTATATTTTTTTATCTTTATTTTCAACAAACGCGAAAGGCACACCAACAGACGAGCCAATTGTTTTAAAGCCTTTCGGGAGCTTAACAACTTCGTCACCGTGCGACATCCAAACTGTAAATTGCCGCGGCAATTTATCTTTAATCTTTAATTTTTCATCTTTAATCGTTAACATTGTTGGGCCGTATTCTTTTTTTCCTGAAACTACTTTTCCGCCCAACAAATGAGCTGTTAATTGTAATCCATAACATATTCCGAGAATTGGAATATTTAAAGAAAAAATTTTCTTATCAATTGTTGGAGCATTCTTTTCATAAACCGAAGATGGTCCTCCCGAAAGAATAATTCCCAAGGTTTTTTCTTTTTTAATTGCCAAAAGTGTGCGTTGCGGATAAATTATCTTTATATCAATTCCCAAATCCTTGATGCGACGACCAATAAGGTGTGTTGTTTGAGATCCAAAATCAACAACAAGAATCATACATAATTCTTTCCCGGATTCGTAACCAAGATGTCATGAGGGTGGCTTTCTACCAAAGATGCCTGGGTAACTTTAATAAATCTGGTTTTTTTCCAAAGAGAAGATATGTTTTTTGCTCCCACATAACACATCCCTGACCTCATTCCCCCAACTGCCTGATCTATCAAGTCTCTTACGGTACCTTTTATGGGTACCAATCCTTCTACCCCTTCTGCAACCAAAACTCTATCCCCATAATCTTTACCATGGAACTCTTCCTCGGATTTTATCTTCGCTCCTTTTTTCATTGCGCCAACCGACCCCATTCCTCTGTATTCTTTAAAGATATATTTTTTATTTTTGTGATTAAATAAACTTCTAAACCTTAAGGGGACTTTTTCTTGTGAAAGTTCAACTATCTTCCCCGGCGACTCCAAGCAAGCGGCAAAAAATCCTCCCATCATCACGGTTGACGCACCTGCCGCCAAGGCTTTAACTATATCGCCTGAATATTTTATTCCTCCATCCGCAATCACAGGAACCCCTGCTTTTTGAGAAACTTTTGCCGTTTCCATAATGGCTGTTATTTGCGGAACTCCCATCCCGGAAATTATTCTGGTTGTGCAAATTGCACCAGGCCCCATTCCAACCCGAAGTCCATCTACTCCTGCAGCAATTAGTCCTTTTGCCCCATCGGAAGTTGCAATATTTCCTGCAACAGTTTGAAGATTGGGATACTTTTTTTTCAGATATTTTACAGCATTAACCACAATCTTGGTAAAACCATGCGCAGAGTCAATGACAATAACATCAACTTGACAATTAACTAAAGCTCTTACTCTTTCTTCAAAATTTTTCCCGGCAATTGCTGCCCCAACCAAAAGCTTTTTACTTTTTACAAGCTTTACTTCTTTAATCTGATCTCCAATAGTTAAGTTTCTATGAATAATTCCGATCCCTCCCATTTTTCCCAAAGCAATTGCAAGTTCATGCTCTGTAACCGTATCCATCGGAGCGGAAACAAGGGGAATTGAGAGTTTTATTTTTTTGGTAAGTTGGGTCGAAAGATCTATTTCTGAACGAGTAAAATCACTGTAAGACGGAAGAAGTAAAACATCATCGAAGGTTAAGCCAACAGTAGAAATTATTTTTTGCGGCTCCATAATTTACTTTACAGGTTTTGGGCATTTTTGTCAACCTATACTTTGGCAGGAGATAAAGCTTTTTTGGGACCCAGAAGCCTTATGAATTCGTCCGCATCAATTGTTTCTTTCTTCAACAATTCCTCTGCAATAATATCCAGTTTGTCTTTTAATTTAACCAAAATTGCAACTGCGGCTTTATAAGCTGCATCGGTAATTTTTTTGATTTGCTCATCAATTTTGGATGCCATTGCAGGAGAAATAGTTTTTTGATCATAGATAGTGCGTTGTTCGTTGTCCAAATTAATTGGCCCAAGTTCGCTCATTCCATATTCCACTACCATGGTTCTGGCAACAGAAGTTGCTTTAGCAATATCATCTGATGCCCCAGTTGTCATTTCTTTAAAAATCATATTTTCGGCAGCTCTTCCCCCAAGCATTACGGAAATTTGTTCTATAAGTCTTGTTTTTGTTTCATGAATATGTTCGGTTGGCTCCATCATAGTGTGACCCAACGATAACCCACGACTGACAATTGAGATTCGATGAATCGGATCCATGTGAGGCATTTGCCACGATACCAAAGCGTGTCCTGCCTCATGATAAGCAGTCATTTTTCGATCTTCTTCTGATTGAAGTCTTTTTTTCTCAGGTCCTAATTTTACTTTTGTCGCAGCCTCTTCCAAATCGCTCATATCAATTGCTTTTTTACCAAGTCGGGCTGCCAAAATTGCCGCTTCATTAAGCATATTTTCCAAATCTGCGCCCGAGAACCCAACTGTTCTTTTGGCTACTCTTTCCCAATTAACATCGTTATGAAATGGTTTTCCTTTGGCATGAATGGAAAGAATGGCTTTTCTTCCAACCACATCTGGCATATCCAGAAGCACCCTTCGATCAAACCTTCCGGGCCGAACAAGGGCGGGGTCCAAAACATCTGGCCTATTGGTTGCCGCCATAACCACTAGCTGTTCTGTGGGGGAAAATCCATCCATCTCAACCAAAATTTGATTTAGGGTTTGTTCTCGCTCGTCATGCCCACCCATAATTCCAAAGCCACGTTGTCTTCCAATCGCATCAATTTCATCAATAAAAATAATTGCCGGCTGGGCTTTTTTGGCAGTATTAAAGAGATCTCGAACTCTTGAGGCACCAACACCTACCAACATCTCCATAAACTCGCTCCCTGCCATTGAGAAAAATGGCACATTGGCTTCTCCGGCTGTTGCTCGGGCTAAAAGTGTTTTTCCAGTCCCTGAAGGACCAACCATTAGAACTCCTTTTGGAGTACGTGCTCCCATTGCTTTATATTTCTGAGGGTTTTTCAAAAAATCTACAATTTCGGTTAATTCCTGTTTTGCCTCATCGACACCTGCGACGTTGGCAAAACTAATTCGGGGAGTGTCTTTACTAAAAAGTTTTGCTCGGGATTGACCAAAAGAAAAAATATTTTCCTGAGCACCCCTTGCCTGACGAAAGATAAAGTAAAAAAATGCGACCATCAAAATAATTGGAAGAACCGAGGAAATAATCCCTAACCAATTATTTAGTCCTGTTTGATCTTTGATGACAACCTTAGTTTTATCCAGAGGTACACCCGCATCTTTGAATATCTGATAAACATTTGCTCCTCCCTCTTTATAGCTTTGCAATGTATTTTTTCCTTCAAGAACCGTAAGCTTGTTGTCTAAAACCGTAATCTCCGAAACTTTATTCGCTTTTACGTCCTGAATAACTTGAGACAATGGAACTGTTTTTGTATTTTCAAAAGGCTCTTGGGCATTAAAACCCATGAAAAAAAACATCGCAAAGAGAAACAAAAACGCATAAATCAAAACGTTTTTCCACGATGCTTTTATTTTTACCTTTATGATTCTTTGTTTTTTGTTATTCTTTTTTCCGTTCGAGGCCATAAGTAGACGCATTATAGCACAAAAC
>JACQKL010000002.1 GCA_016204535.1 Candidatus Levyibacteriota bacterium
CCCATAAGTTTTCTCAATTGTTCCGCCTCTTCGGAGACTCCTGACTTTTAATTGCACAACAGAACTTGTTTTTCGAAGATGCATGTTGTTATAGGTTATGACTTCGAAAATATCTCCTTGATCTTCGAATGTTACCCCTGGCCTTAGTGCTGTTACTGGAATCATAAAAAACTATTTTATCAAAGGTTAGTAAGATTCTCAAGAGCTACTCGCCGCAAAAGGCTTCGACTTTTTTGAGTTCTTTGATATAATAATGCTCCAGTGCTTGAGCGATTACCACTGGGGGCTTAGGACTAGGGGTAAACATTACCTCATCCCCCACTCAAGGTATTGAATCAACATTGGACCTTTCCGTATTGTTAGTTAGAAATGGTTTTAATGTAATTCCCCATATTGGCGCTACTGAAATAGGTGAATATTTGCCAGAAGAATTAGTTAGGGAAATAGAGATATCAGGTAATGATAAACTTATTTCTGGATTTCATATTTACACTTTTAACAGACTGAAAAGATTTAAGGATTGGCTTAGTGGAATTTCAGAATTTGGTTCTGTAAGAAGGCCTGTTTAAATTTGTGATCCACAAAAATGCCTGAGTTAGTTTTTTTGAGGATATTAAAAACATAGCTTAGGTTTCTTGGTGTTTACAAAGGCCTTTTAATTTGCAATGATGTATTTAGAGTGAAACTGCCCAAGGATATTCTAAAACTTGTTTTGTCAATCGTTGCCTGTCAAAGCGCAGGCCTCATAGGCGCTGTATTTACCGTTTCCTCGATTGAAAACTGGTATAACCTTCTTAACCAGCCTTCATTTAGGCCTCCTAACTGGCTTTTTGGTCCTGCTTGGACTATTCTTTATACCTTGATGGGAATTTCCCTATACTGGATATGGACTAAAGGAACAAAGAAAAAAGAAGTGAAAGATGCCTTAAAGCTTTTTGCTGTTCACCTTGTATTAAATGCCACTTGGTCAATTGTTTTTTTCGGTATGCGCAATATTCCTCTATCTTTACTCAACATAGTTGTCTTGTGGATTTTGATAATGATGGTGATGGTTAAGTTTTACAAAATTGACCAAAAGGCATCGTTTATATTACTGCCTTATTTAGCATGGGTTAGTTTTGCAACAATACTAAACTATAATATCTTTTTGCTAAACCAATAAAATAGAAAGACCAATCCACCCCTAATCCCCAGTCTGTTTTAGCACTATCTGGTGATCCCAATGATATATTACACAGACTGGAAGAATTTTTCAAATTGTTCCTTCAGGAAGGCCTAAATTCAGAATACTCTTATGTATTTGGTCTAAGAAATGTATAGGTATGCATATTAGAAAATTCGATCCCTGTGGCCAACCTAGAGACATATTGACATTATCCCGATATCGGGATACAATTGCTACATGGCAGATATTAAAGGCATTCCAGGCTACCTTACAGTCTCAGAAGCAGAAGAAAGATACGGCATTAAAGCAGATACGCTCAAAAGACAATGTCAAAAGGGTAAGGTTAGAGGTGCAATCAAACAAGGAAAAACCTGGTTCGTTCCCAATATTCCCGACATAGACCCAGAAAGACCTATCTCAGAAAACTACCCGACTCTTCACTTTGACCGAGCAACGGAGTCAAATCTACTCTTGTATGATGCGGAAGACAGAGCAAGGTATATTCTTCACAGCAAATTTAACAACTATGTCTATATTTGGGAATATGGTTATTATTTTATTTCCTTAATTTTTAAACATCCTCTTCACAAATCTTATATGCCACTCGCTGCTTTGGTAACCGAAGCACATACTGCTTTAAGAGGAGCTTTTCTGTTAAACCTAAATGGGTATCATCCAGAGGCTTTTACTCTGCTTAGAAGGACTCACGAGAGCACAGTTAAAGCTATAGCTTCAAAAATTAAATCGCTTAAGACTTGGAATATCGTATTTTCAACCGGGACACAAAAGGCAGAAAGTATTATTGGAGTTGAGTTTAAAAAAATATGGACGGTTGAATCAAGCTTTGTTCATTCGAATTATATAAAAGTATTTGAGGCAGCGAAGAATATGGATAATGATAACAATCCTGGTGTATCGTTTGGTCCACAAATGGATGAGAAACTCTTCAAAACTGCGGCAAACATATCCATATTCTGGCTTTATGTTTTGGTTAAAACGTTGCCATATGTATTTGCGAATCAGATGGGAGATGCCTGGATTTCTAGGCAGGAAGATTCGGCTAAGCTGATGAAGGACTACCTGGTATCTTCTGGAGCTTTAAAGGGAGAGCTCAAGTCTTTTGATAATGGAATAAGTAAACTCTTAAAAAAATCCTAGAATAAATTTTCTGGTAGCGGTCGTAAATCCTTAAATTTCAAATCTGGTTTTATTTCTCTAGTTGGTTGTTCACTGTTCCTGTTTATCCAAATTGCATCAAAACCTTGTTCTTTAGCTGGAATGATATCGTGAATGTAACTCGCCGCAACATGAAGAACTTCTTCCTTTTGAGCGTTAAATCTTTTAAGCATTTCCTGCCAGTGTCCATGAGCTGGCTTATAAGAACCAACTTCTTCGGCAGTCACTACACCATCAAAATCAATTCCTATTAGTTCGATCGACCTTTTAATAATTTCATTATCAATATTAGAGAGGATTATTAGTTTGTAACCTTTTTGTTTTAATTCAGCTAAAACATCATGTGTCTCTGGAAAAGGTTGCCAGTTATAAATGGAGTCTGCAAATTCAAGAGCGTCTTTGTCTGAAATATCAAAACCCATTTGATTTAAGAGTTTTTTGGCTGAAAGTTGTAAAACTTCATGATATTTTCTATATTGTTCTGCTTCTACCTCAAGTTCAGCCTGAATATATTTATCAGAGATATTAGTTAAGTCCAGATTAAAGCGATTTTTTTCAGATAGCCTCTCTAAGGCTTTTCTAATTCCGCCTTCCCAATCAATTAAAGTGCCATAACAATCAAAAGTAATGTATTTTTTGCCTTTAAACATATTAACAATTGTTATCTACTGTTAACCCCTTTTAACTATTGTTAACTTGTGAGCCGGCTGGGATTCGAACCCAGGACCAAGAGCTTAAAAGGCTCCTGCTCTACCACTGAGCTACCGACCCGAACAATGCTTGGGGCTGAAC
>JACQKL010000014.1 GCA_016204535.1 Candidatus Levyibacteriota bacterium
ACCAGAGTATTTGTAATCACTTCAGAAGCGTTAATTAGTCCTGCTTTAATATTTGCGGCAATAATTTCAAAAAAGGCGCCAATATTAGTTAAAGCTTCGTTGAAAGAATTAGAAACAGAATAATTGCTTGGATTGGTGCCACGAACAGTCAGTTCACCATTTTGGGCTAAATAAGCGGCCGGATCATACCAAGAAACACTTACTAAAACAGGCATCTTAACTACGCGAGCAATATTTTGTTTTAGCGGAACATTGGGAAAACTGGCTTTATTTCGATACTCGTTATTGTCAGGGTCAAAGTAGCCAACGACTTTTGATTCATCGATAGTTGTCAGATCTTCCAGAGCTTTTCCAATAATTTGTCCTGCGCTTATCGCTTTGACAGCTACGCCCGGAATGGAAGATAAAGTAAGAGCATCTCCCGCATTAATAACACCATTTATAGTTGATACTTTTATGTAAATTTGTCCAACAAACCCCACTCGTACAGAACCTTCTCCTAAATCTACTCCGCCCGTAACCCCTCCATGATTTGAAGCGACCCCGATTAAACTGGCGTTAGTTGAATCACAAAGTGCTACTAAACCATTGTTTGTACACATAAGGGAGCCATACTCTACGACTTGAAGAGGATCTTTTTTCAGATACTCGGCAAAATCAGCAATTCCTGTTGTTCTAAAGTCGACACCTGTTGCGCCATCTCCCCTTACGGATCCGACAATGCCAATGCCGTTTGTTTCAAAACCGATAAAGTGATTCGTATTAGAAACTGCACTAGTTGAAGTATTTCCCAGCTTTACGATTAATCCGTCCGCATTTTCGTTTGTACTAGTATTATATATTTGCGCAGTAGCGGTTGCATCTTGAGAATCCTGAATATCAAGCCTAAATAGCGGAGTTGTGGTTCCGATACCGACATTGCCTACTTGGCTTAAGATCTTGGAGCAAGAAGCAAAGGATGGATTTGATCCACCGGTTAGACAATCGGAGCTTGAACCAGATGAAACTTGCAAAACCTTTCCTGATTCATTTGTATATAGAATGCCACCGTTTGATGTTAAAGAAGTGAGTATAAGATCCTTGCCAAGGCTTAGATTGGATTTAAGATTAACCGTTCCATCAAAAACACCTAAATTAATTATTGTAGCGGCCTCTCCTATATTCAGTGTGGTAACGGTGTTATTCAGAAGATTAAAAGTTGTATTTGTGCTTTCTAAATCTCCGCCTTCTATTCTGACATCTCCGCCAAATGTTCCCGTCCCATCGTTGTCAACAGTGAACCTAGCAATTCCCGAAGTACTAGCGCTAATTAATGCCCCTAGGGAGTTTTGATTGATAGTGAGAGCCGATTGTGCACTGCTGGTTGCCAAGATAGCTACCAAATCATCGAACTCGACAGCTCCCGCCACTCCTCCCGGGTTGTTATTGTTTGAGCTATTTTGTATGGGTTTTAAAAGATCAATTTTTCCTAAACCATACGGTGCAATTTCCACATTCCCATTACTATCCGGAGCAGTAATCAAAGACAAAACATTCCCTGAGAGTATTAGTTGTCCTCCGATAGCCTGAAAGGTATGGGTTTTTGAATCTTCTATATTTAGGTTGCCGGAAGAATCAAGCGCTAAAATTACATTGTAGCCTTGAGAAGTATTGGTTATAGGCTCAAGCCCCAAAAGCGTTTGAGAGTTACTTGCTAGGGAGGTTGTGGGAAGCTGTTGGCGAGGACTCAACTGCGTTCCTCCGACTGTAATTCCCAAGAAAAGCTCGGGGTTTTTTTCAAAGAAAGTAGCATAAAGAGGGGTGTTGCGGCCAAGTGAAATTGAAAATGCCCCGTTGATATCCGGCTTGACTAAATTATTTTCTTGCCAAAGAGAAGCCTGTTCTGATGCATCCTCTTGATTATAAAGTGAAAAAAGTATATTAGTTGGTTTAATTATGGGATTTCCTTGGGAATCCGAAAGCTTTCCTTCAAAAGAGAGAATGCGAGGTGAAGGAGTAGAGGCAGCGGCAGATAAAACGGCTTCTTTAGGTACTTCTTTAAAAAACTCATTATACGTTCCAAATCCGATTGCGGAGGCTAAGATGATCAAAATTGCAAAATGCAAATAGTGAGTAATTGATAGCGAATGATATTTTTTGTACCAGTTTGGTCGGACATGGCGAAGATAATGCCAGATTACTTTATGCCTTGGTAAATAGCGTAGGGAAACCTGTAGGGGAGCATAAAACTCTTTTTTAATATTTGCGGTATTGGAGACTGGATTTGGGTTGAGGGTAGTTGATTTTATAAATATCTTTTTCCCCGAGGTTTTCCAAAATAAATATTGCAAGTTTTCAATAATTTTGGCCAGGGGAATAATAAAGCAACTATCAAAGAGAGAATTAGCTCCTCCTAGGACTTTTTGCATTAGCCTTATTGGCGGAAAAGAAGAATATATGGCTTTATTAGTTTGAGCGCCCCTTTGGATATTAGCTTGTTTTAAGATTTCATTTTTAGTAGCGTAAGAAGGTTCAGGCGCTAAATTAAATTCTGCCTGAGATAAAGAAATGAATTCCTGATTTTTTGCCCAGTTGAGATATTTTCTTAAGGAAGAAAGCTTTCTATTGATGGTTAGGGGAGAGAATTTAGAGACAAATAATCTTTGTTTGTATTCTTCTATAGTCTGTGGATTAATTATGTTGAACAAATTCCTTTCTGCAACACCCCACGCATACTTTGTTAAAGATGCTTCCTCAAGCCAGGCAAAGAAGCTTCTGATATCATTTATATAGTTTTTTATGGTTAAATACGATTTTTTGTATTCATAAAGAAAATTTTTAAAGTTTTTCAGATGCCACGGGTCAGGTTCAAAATTCTTTTTATAATTTTGCGGAAATAATTCAAAATTAATTACATTTGCTGCTTTTAGAAAATTGAAGAACTTACGTAATGACGAAGTATGTCTTTCAATGGAGCTATAAGAAAGATTTCTGGACTTTTTATAATCTTCAAGAATCCGCAGATTAATTTTTGACGGATCAAAAGGAAAACCAAATTCCTCTTCAAACCATTTTATAAATTGCCCTACATCTGCTTTGTAATTTTTAATAGTTAAAAAGGAGGATGTGTTTTTCTGATTTTTAAGGAAATTAATAAATTGCGCCAATAAATTCATTTAAATGTTAAAACCCATGTTAGCTACAAAATTATACGGATTATACAAGTTATTAGTAACAATTAAACAAAAAATAATTATTTTCTCTACAATTAGAATAAAGAATAAGAGAGCTTTTGTCAAGAGGCCAAATTAAAAAAATAACGATGCTTTAAGATATTATTTGATATATATTAAAAGGGAAAAAATTTCTGTGAAAATCAGGTGAAAACATTATTTCACCGATTTATGGCACTATATTCGAGAAATATTCGTACCTAACTATATTACTTAAAATTTTTAACCATATCATAATAGACCTATCTTTATGAGACGCATTTTTATTTTTAACAAATTTTTGTTAATTTCTTGCAAATTTTTAGCTATAAAAAAAATAATAATTGGCAGTAAACATAGACAAGTGATAGAAATTATTTTCTTGATGATTGGATTGAAGATAAAGCCTTAATTAAAGGAATACATCAGTGCTTCCTATAAATTTATAGCTAATTACGGGAAAAAGATTACTGCTACTTAAAAAACAAAATTTTATATCAGTTTTGACGGTTTTAATACTTGACAATAAAGATTCGCCAGATTTTGGCAAATTGCAGGATTTGACCTTAGTCTGCGTTGCGAATGGCGTATTATGAGATGTTTTGAAATTTATAGAGCCTAATTATACCTTGGATTATATTGGGTTTTTACGTCGTTTGAGTAGGGTTTACCTATCTACATAAGCTTTTAATTTGTTCTTAATTACAATTCCTGCAAGAACAAAAAGTACGAATATAGCTATGCCTTGGATAGGAAAGGCAGAAAAATGAATTGATTTAGAAAAAGTTGGTCCATTGGAAAAGGTAACATTAAGCGTGGCAGTATAAAATCCCAATAGGAAACTTTCTTCCCATACAGCTGGAATTGTGCGAGCGCTATTGGATAGAATGTTTACGCTTGCCAGATCTATCTTGCCAATGGTTTGACCAAACATGTTTTTTATCATTATCTCCCCCTTTGGTTTTATAAAGTGAACGCCTTTATTTTTGACCCTAACAGCAAAAGGCACAGGTCCTTTTTTAAAAAATGAATCGGACGAAAACTCTTTGATTGCAATATCGGGAATTTCTTTTGGGCCAACCGAAAGTAAAACATTACTGGCAATTCCAAGCTGATTTAAAGATGTATTGGAAGTAAGCTTCGAGATGTTTTGTGATATAAAGATAATCGAAAAGTAGTAATCTGAGGTATTGATGTTGGCGGGGATATTGATGTTTAAAGTTAGATTTTTTTGTTGATTTGGACCTAAAGCGATGCTTTCTACCAGAGTTCCATTGTCAAGAATCTTGACATTATTAGATATAAAAGAATCGGTTGAAGTTAAATACTCGGGCTCTCCCCGCCCGACTTCGCCTGCGAGCGAACTCGCTGGCGGGCGGGCGTTTTCCACCTTAGCTTTGAAAGGTTTAATTTGTATGAGAAGTTTAACTTGGCCTTCGCTTAAGTTTTTGATTGTTAAAGTGCTAGTGGTTAAAGCGGGGGGGGTAGCCTTGATTTCTACAATTGATGGATCAATACTCAAGCTCAAAGAGCTTGCATTTGCAGCTTGAGTAATAAGTAGATAACCTAATAAGCAAATAAAAAAGTAGGGAACCTTAAATCTTAAATCATTAACCATAACCTGTTAAAAATTAGGAATCGCAATATAAGTTATTGTATTTGAATATACTCCTTCGGGCTGAGACGTGGAAATATTCACTTTATAAGACAGGCGAACAGAAGCATCTTTCGATCTTCCCCTTACTATAACTTGAAAAGGTTCTTTCCTATCAGCATTTGAAAAATGCTTGTAGGTACTAGATTTTGAAAATGAGTTGTCGCAAGCAGTCTCCATTATGTTATCGCAGCGATACCCAAATCCGAAAGTGAGTGGACTTGTCCACTCGCCTGATTGCTCCTCATTGCATTCTCCGCGATCGCAGGTTGTGTCCGCGATAATTTTTTGAGGAAAACCTGTTTCCAGCGGGTGATTTTCTGAAGCAACAATAGAATATCCCGGCACTGAAAAGCTATTTACGCTTAAAGTTAAGGTGCGAGATATCGGATTAGTTGGAGTAAGTAGTCCAAAGTCAATAAAGTCAGAAGAAAGAGAAACGGAAAAAGGAGGGCTGGATGGTCTGTCTTCAAAGCCGGTTTTAACTTTAAAATTCCCTTCAGAATTAAATTTATCATCAGATTGTATGTTATTGTTTGTGTTTGGTGCGAGTTCGGCAACCGTGTCAATTCTTTCTGTTTGAATAATATAATCTTTATTGAACATTGTTTCAGCTCTTACCAGGGGAATAAATAGTCCAATAAATAAATAAGCAAATAATCCAGTAAATAAATAGGGAACCTTTAATCTTAAATCATTAACCATAAATCTTCTGTTTCCTCTGCTTTTTTCTTCATAGCTTCAATTTTCTTTTTGTTTGCTTGATTTTCTTGATAGGTTTTTCCTAGGAAAAATGCAATTGGAGACAAAAAAACAAGAGAAAAAAGCAGAATAAGATTTTTTGTTAAGTCAGTTTTAAGACTTGAAGGAAAAAATAACAAGATCAAACCTGCAGTGAATACGAAAACAACTTGTGGATCAAACAGGAAAGCAATACCAAAACTTAAGAAATAGAGAAGAAAAAAAAGAGGAGAAGAAATTTCACCAGTTGAGAAGACCAGAAGCAGAATTATGGAATTTAGGAAAAAAAACCGCAGGTTCTTTTTTCTGGCGAGAATCAGATAGACTACGACCAAAAGCGCAAGGAGGGGAATGGTAAAAGCTGAAAAAGAAGATTTCTGCCAGAGATAAACAGCCAAAAAAGAGGCTACAATAACAAGGGATTGCATCAGAAAGGTCATAATTCAATGGTAGGGAATATAGCATAAAAATGCAACGGTTTAAATAGAAAAAAAACTGTGTTATACTCAGGATTAAATGAATTCAAAGGATAATACTTATAATCCAAGTTTAATTGAAAAAAAATGGCAAGCTATATGGGAGAAAAATAAAATTTATTCTCCGGATTTGAATAGCGGAGAGTTGCCTTTTTATAACCTGATGATGTTTCCGTACCCTTCCGCCGAAGGAATGCATGTTGGGAATATGCATGCATTCACCGGCGCAGATGTATATGGTAGATTTAAAAGAATGCAGGGAAATGATGTTTTTGAGCCGATTGGCTTGGACGGATTTGGTATTCACTCGGAAAATTATGCCTTAAAAACAGGTAGACATCCAGTTGAGCAAGCAAAAACAAGCGAAATGAATTTCTATCGCCAGCTTCACAGCATCGGAAACTCTTTTGACTGGACAAGAACGGTTGAGACCTACAAGCCCGAATATTATAAATGGACGCAATGGCTTTTTATTCAATTATTTAAAGCAGGACTTGCTTATAGAAAAAAAGCGCCGGTAAATTTCTGTCCTTCCTGCAAAACAGTCTTGTCCGATGAGCAAGTGATTGATGGTTGTTGTGAGCGCTGCAATTCAGTGGTTGAGAAGAGGGATTTAGAGCAATGGTTTTTCAAAATAACCAAATATGCTGATCGGTTGCTATCTGGTTTGAGCAAGATTGATTGGGTAGAAAAGGTCAAAACCGCGCAAAGAAATTGGATTGGGAAATCAGAAGGCGCTCTAATTAAATTTAAGATTGATGACTCGCCTCACGGCGAAGCGGGTTTAGGATTTAAGAATAAGGAGATCGAGGTTTTTACAACCAGACCAGATACGTTGTTTGGAGCGACTTTTCTTGTTATATCTCCAGAACTTGCTCAAAAATGGTTAAGTGTTGGGCGGAAAGCGCCGGAAAAAGTAAAAAGCTATGTACAAAACTCTCTGAAATTAGCAGATATGGACCGAAGCAAAGAAGATAGAGAAAAAACAGGTGTTTTTACGGGAATTTATGCAATTAATCCAGCTAATCAAGAAAAAATGCCCGTATGGATTGCTGATTTTATCATTGGAAGTTATGGGACTGGCGCTGTATTTGCTGATGCTCATGATGAAAGAGACTTTGAGTTTGCTAAAAAATACAAAATTCCTCTTAAGCCGACTTTAAAAACAGGAAACAGAGATTTGGACGAAAAAATTATAAATCTAGAGATGTGCTTTACGGGTGACGGGATTCTGTTTGATTCTGGAGAGTTTAGCGGTTTAACTTCGGCAGAAGCACGAAAAAAGATCGTTGCCTGGCTAAATGAAAAAGCCCAAGCTAAACAACAGGTGAATTATCATCTCCGCGACTGGTTAATTTCAAGACAACGTTATTGGGGGCCACCAATTCCGATGATTTATTGTGAGAAATGTCAGTGGCAACCGGTTCCAGAAAAAGACTTACCTGTACTTTTGCCCTACATTAAAGATTATAAGCCCATGGGCACCGGAAAGTCTCCTCTTGCAAATCATCCGGAATTTTATAAAACTAATTGTCCGAAATGTAATGGTGCGGCAAAAAGGGAAACAGATGTCTCAGATACTTTTTTGGATAGCGCTTGGTACTTCCTTAGATATGTCTCAACTGATATAGATAATACTGCTTTTGATGCAAAAAGGGTAAAAAAATGGCTTCCTGTTAATATGTATATTGGCGGAGTGGAACATTCAGTGCTACATCTTTTATATTCACGATTTATGACGATGGTATTGAGCGATTTGGGGCTTATTAGCTTCGAAGAGCCGTTCACGAAATTCCGCGCGCATGGATTGATAATCAAAGACGGCGCCAAAATGAGCAAAAGTAAAGGCAACGTGGTCATTCCCGATGAATACATTAGAAAATTTGGCGCAGATACGGTGAGATCATACCTGATGTTTGCCGGACCTTTTGAGATGGGAGGAGACTTTAGGGATACAGGAATAGAAGGAACGCATAGGTTTGTAAAGAGAATATGGCGTTTGGTATCAAGCATTAAGCAGCAAGTATTAAGTATGGATAAAAAAGGAGAAAATTCTGATTTGGATCGTTTAATGCATAAGACTATTAAAGCTGTAACCGAAGATATTGAAAAACTAAATTACAATACCGCCATTGCCCATTTAATGGAATATTATAACGAGCTTTCCGCTTTTTATACTAAATACAAAATACTTAATGCTAAATACTGCAAAACTTTAGTTTTGCTTTTTGCGCCTTTCGCACCACATATTAGCGAAGAGTTATATCAACTGCTAAATGAGAATAAAGCTGGAAAGTTTTTATCGATTCACAACTCAAGCTGGCCTCAATATGATCCTAGGTTTTTGGAGGCTTCACAGTTTATGGTCGTGGTTCAGGTAAACGGAAAGCTAAGGGGAAATATTATTGTCGACAAAGAAATCTTGAATAATCAGGTAAGGATAGAGGAGCTAGTAAGACAGAATCAGAGAGTGATGAGGTATTTGGAAGGTAAGCAAATTAGAAAAGTTATCTATGTTGAGGGAAGGGTAATTAATTTCGTCGTGGAGTGAGTTATTTACTATGGATTTTCACAGCCTCTTTGAACAATGCAAACCTCTTTTGAAAAAATACTGGTTACCTTTAAGCCTAGGATTCCTAGGAATGATATTCTTTGTATATGGTTTGATAGGGATATTTTTAGAGACAAGAACAAGCTCGGACAATATTGTCTTCGAAGCAAATTCACAAAAAGAATCTCCGCAACTAGAAGCTGTATTTGTGGATGTTGAGGGGGCGGTAGCAAAGCCTGGTTTATACAAGCTACCGGGTGGTTCCAGAATTCAAGATGGTCTTGTGGCGGCAGGCGGCTTAATTGCTTCAGCTGACAGGGAATTTATTACTAAAAATCTTAATTTGGCAGTTAAACTTACTGATGGAGCAAAAGTATATCTACCTTTTATTGGAGAAGCCTCAAAACAAAACTCCGAATCAAATTCTTCTTTGGTTAATGTCAATTCGGGGTCCCAAACTCAGCTTGAAGCATTGCCGGGAATCGGTCCGGCAACAGCACAAAAAATAATTTCCGGCAGGCCATATCAGTCAGTAGATGAACTTTTCAATAAGAAAATCGTGGGCAGTAAGGTATTTGAACAGATAAAAGATAAGATTACGGTCTATTGAATCTCAAAAGTCAAATGTCAAAACTCAAAACCAAAACTTAAATCTAAAATCTATAGAGGTTTTGAGATTTAAGATTCAGATTTGACATCTAAGATTTGCGATTTGAGATATCAATATGAGCAGGTTAGCGCTTTGTGTCTTACTTATAACTTTAGGTTTGCGTTTTTTCTTCTTCTACCATAACCAGCCTCAATTTACAGACGGACAAAAAATTAGTTTTAAGACAACTCTTTTGTCAGAGCCACAATTTTTTAGCAATCAACAAATATTTACTGCTAATTTAGCTTCGAATCAAAGCGTTAGAGTTGTCACAGGACGTTTCCCTGAATTTCACTATGGAGATAGCCTACAGATTGTTGGCAGTATTAAGCTAAAACTGCTAAATAATAAAAGCAAGATTGCAATTATTTATTTTCCCAAAATAGAGGAGACAAATTCTTCGGGAATTTGGGGAATAAGTTTGGGAGCAATAAGTAATGTTCGGCAAAAATTAATTTCCTTATTTTCCAAAACCCTTCCGTCTCCTTTTGGAAGTCTAATGTTGGGTATAATCTTTGGCATAAAGTCCTCAATGTCCAAAGAATTTGCAGACAACTTGAAGTTTTCCGGGGTCTATCATGTGATTGCCGCGTCTGGAATGAACGTTACTTTAATTGGCGGATTTATCAGTTCTTTTTTGGCTTTTTTCCTAAAACGGCAAATGGCACTTTTGATTAGTATTCTTGGCATTATTTTTTATGCCGTCTTGGGAGGACTGGAACCGTCAATTGTCAGAGCCGCAATTATGGGAATAATAGTCTTCTCGGCTCAAATTCTAGGCAGGCAAACTTTGGCTGTCAATAGCTTATTCTTGGCAGGGTTTGCGATGCTTTTTATCTCTCCCTCATTAATTTCAGATATTGGCTTTCAATTGTCTTTTGTAGCAACTTTGGGAATTTTATATATAAAGCCTTTCTTGGAGAGAGGAAAAAGAGTAAAAGTGATTGAAAGAATGGGATCTTTGGAAATCTTGACGACAATTGCGGCTCAAATTGCAACTTTGCCGATTCTTCTGGCAAATTTTGGGGCGTATTCCGCATATTCCGTTTTGGTAAACGGGCTAGTTTTATGGACAGTACCGATACTTATGGCAATTGGCGGTATAAGCGCAATATTTGGTCTTGTTATCGAGCCGTTGGGACAATTAATAATTTATCTTTGCTATCCGCTTCTAATATATTTTGAAACCGTTGTAAATTTTTTCGGGAAAATAGGAGGAGTGTTGGTTGTTAAAGATCTTCCTTGGCAATTTATTGCCGGATATTATTGCTTGCTGGCTAGCGTTTTAATTATTTCTAAAAGAAGAACATGACTCATTTGACAAAGCTCAGGTTTTTTTTAATTTTAGGCGTTCTTCTCTTTTTGTTAGGATGTATCTTAGTATATCAAAATGTGATTTACAATGACAGAAAACTACATGTTGTATTTTGTGACGTCGGTCAGGGTGATGCAATTTTTATCAGAACTCCCAACGGATCGGACATTTTGGTGGACGGCGGTCCGGATGATTCTGTTTTATCCTGTCTTGGAAAACATATGCCTTTTTGGGACAGAGAAATAGAACTAGTAATGCTTTCGCATCCTCACGCAGATCACGTAATAGGCCTTATAGCTCTGTCAAAATATTACAAAATAGGAACTTTCGTAACAGAAAATTTAAAAAACAATACGTTTGGATACCAAACGCTTTTGCAGTCTTTATCTTCCCAAAAAATTAAAATAAATTATATTTATGCAGGGGATAAGCTTAAAATTAAAGATGGGGTTAGTGTTGAATTTGTTGGTCCAAGCAAAGATTTTGTTTTAGTCAATAGTCCGGATGGGTTAATTGGCGAAAGCGGGGAGAAAGCATCTTTGGAGAGTCTAATTAAATATAAAGATTTTTCAGTATTGTTAACCGGAGACAGTCAGGAAATGGAGTTGGAGGAAGCCCTTCGACAAGCTCAGGGTTTCAGTCCAGTCTCTATCCTTCAAATTCCTCATCATGGGTCAAAAACAGGCCTAAACTTAACCCTTTTACAAAGACTTTCGCCAAAGCTGGCAATTATATCGGTTGGGAAAGACAACAAATACGGCCACCCGGCAAAAGAAGTGCTTAAAATCTTGAATGATTTAAACATTAAGACTTTAAGAACAGATGAAGACGGAGATATCGAAATCGTGACAGATGGGGAAAGATATGGCTTAAAGCTTAAGAATTAGGTTAAGCATTGTTTGGGATTTGATTTAACTGTCTTAAACGATCGCATCAAAAAGTTAAATAACTTCAAGATTTCTTTTTGGAGTAGGTCATGTGACTATGCCAAGTTTTGTTAAGATTTAAGATTATTAAAATTATCCTGAATTATCCTTTATCCTGAGGCTCCAAGGCCTCGCCTTACAAGGCTATGTCTTAATGTTTAATAACCTCTTTTAACTCGATATTTTCTTTGTCGTACTCAAATTTGACTCTCCATTTGTTGAAAAAACCGTATTGCCCTAACAGTCCATATGCTAGTTTTTCCATATCGTAAGAAAATCCCACTTCGCATTCGTGAGAATTACCTCCTATTTTGAATGAGATTTTGTGAAAGTATGCCTCTTGTGGTTCTCCTGAGGTACCATAGAAAATTAGTCTTTTGCCTGTTTTTATTTTGAAGCCTAGCTGTTCACCAATTGTGGCATGAAAAATACAATAATCTGCGCCTGAATCTATTAATACAAAATATCCAAAACCCCCATTTGGAGAATCAAAGTCAATTTGAATAACAGGTCTGAGTGCGTATTGTTGGTTAGAGATGGGGCAATTGTTCGGGTTCGTAGGAAATTTTCTGTATTTGAAGTCCATAACCAACTAAAGAATATAGGTTCCGTAATCTTTGGGAGCACGAGTAAGAACAGGATGATCTACGCCCTTTTTTTTGGATTGATCTAATACTTGCTTAGGCGATTTACCAACTGCTACTACTTTTCCCCCTTCAGGCTTAAGAGCAATCCATTCGTTGGAATATTTTTTTAATGTTTTTGAGAGGTCATAAGTTTTAATTTTCATATTAAAAATATACTATCACAGTTTGTTAAAGAATGCAAAAAGGAGGTCGAGATTATTTCTGATGGAGAGAGATATGATTTAAGAATTAAAGTTTTTAAGCATTTCGACAGCTTTAGGATAAAGAGATTTATATATTAAGGCTCCTATTTGTGCGCCGCCAACAGCCCATTCTTTAGGATTAAAAGGAAATTTTTCTGTAATCTGTTGGGCTTTCCTATCAACGAGAAGAAAGCCGGTTTTGTCTTCTTCGAGCAACTGCCGAGATTCCCTAGCTATTTTAGTCATGTCTAGATGAGCATTCACTTGTCCTATAGGATCTAGAGCATTAAAAAGTTCAGTGGAATCTTCTTTTGCGGCAATTGACGCATCAACTTCTCCTCTTATACTCTCTTCAGCTAATTGGAGCATACTTGATATTTCTATGATACCAACACAGGTATCATAAAAATAAGCAAATTTATCCCTTGCCTGCTTGTATAAAGTTTCTGATGAGTGTGGATCAATAGCTTGCGTATAGTTAGATAAGGCTTCTGTCAACAGAGTATTGTTTGCTATTGCAAGTGTCTCAGCTGCTAGACATAAAGGACTAACCGCCCCTATATCTCTTTTTAGACGTTGGAAGCTTTCGTTTAACTTGCTCAATGCTTTTTCTTCAAGTTGCGAAAGATGTCCCTCGACAATCTTTATACCCTCTTCTATTTTTGCTTTTATTTCTGCGGGAGAAAGGCTTAAAAGTACGTCATTTATATCTATTCTGAACAAAAGCAATTTAGTTTCATAGGCTCTATATTCAGATCCTCCTTGGGAAAATTTTTCTTTCATCTCAGCAATTCTATCAAATATTATAAGATATCTCAAACTTATTTAGGTTTTCTTGAGGTATTTTATTAATTGAGAGTTTGGGGGGAGAGATGTAAGCGAGAAGAGGGTTTGGGTTCGTCGTAATAGTTTTGGGCATCATCATCAATAGGAAGCGTAAAAGAAATCGTTGTGCCCTGGCCTGGCGCTGATTTTACCCATACGCGGCCGCCATGTGACTGAATAATTCCCTTAACTAGATACAGTCCCAACCC
>JACQKL010000001.1 GCA_016204535.1 Candidatus Levyibacteriota bacterium
GTATATTACAATCAGCATGCCACAACAGTACAAAATCTTCCTATGGGCATAGATACGGATACCATAGAAAATCTGGTTAAAAATCCAGAAAAAACCGGATTTACCAAGCATGTAGTAAGTTATGTTTTTGGATTGGTAGGTAAGAGTAAAAATAAACTATCGATATCAAATGGTAAAGATCTAGATCGAATATTCAAGGAATATCGAGTAATATTGGGAATTGACAGGCTTGATTATACGAAAGGATTAAGGCTTAGATTAATGGCTATAGATAGATTTTTTGAAAGACATCCGGATTATATAGGTCAAGTTATATATCTTGGCATTCTTGCGCCATCACGAGAGGCAATTCCGGCATATGTAACTCTAAGGAAAGATATTAAGGAGCTAACAAGACAAATAAATGAAAAATATGGTACCAAAAATTGGCAACCAATACATCTAAGTCACGAAGTTTATTCAAGACAAAAAGTCATGAATCTTTATAAAAGAGCCAACTTATGTCTGGTTACGCCCCTAGATGATGGAATGAACTTAGTTTCAAAAGAATTTGTCGTTGCTTCTTATTTTGCCCCTGATCCTGGTATGCTTGTGCTATCTCAATTTGCCGGTTCTTCAATAGATCTGACGCAGTCTCTAATTGTCAATCCCTATAATATAGATGAGGTTGTCAGTGCAATTAAAAGAGGGTTAGAGATGTCAAAGCAGGAAAAAACAAGACGTATCAAGGTTATGAAAGAAACCTTGGATGATAGAAATATGTATCAATGGGCGCAATCTTTTGTACGTAATGCAGTAGAAGCAGTTAATCGCAAAAGAAGCTAATACTTATGGCTGATTTTGAATTCTTGCAAAATCCCATTTCCAAAAAATGGATTATTTTTTCTCCACGCCGGGCACAAAGGCCTGATATTGCTAATGGCATCGAGCCTGTTTGTCCTTTTTGTCCGGGAAAAGAAGCAAATGAAAGAGAAGTTTATAGAATTGGCGGAGAGAAAAATGACAACAATTGGAAGATTAGAATTATTCCCAACAAATTTCCTTTTGCCCCAATTCATGAGGTAATAATTCATTCTCCCGACCATGATAAAAATTTCGCCGAATTACCTTTGCCTCAGGTGGAGTTAATACTTAAAACTTACAGGGATCGTTTCAAAACACATGAGAAAAAGGGGCAGGTATATATTTTTCATAATAGGCAAAAAGGCGGAGGAGAAAGTTTACCTCATCCGCATACTCAACTCGCGGTTGTACCTTCTCATATAAGTTTGGATCTACCTCGTCTTGCAGCCCCACAGGAGATGGCGGTTGCAACCAATGGGCAAATTTTTAAAGAGACCAGTCATTTTGTTATTTTTTGCCCTCATACCTCACAATGGCCGGATGAAACTTGGATTGCGCCTAAAGAAAGAGGTAGGGCATTTGGAGAAATTAAAGATAGAGAAATTTCAGATTTGGCATTTACGCTCTCTCGTCTGATACAGATTCTCGATCTTCGTCATGGCAATGAATTTCCATTTAATTTTTATATTTATCCGGGGGGAGATTGGTATTTGCGGATTATTCCGAGGGTCAAAGTTTTGGGTGGTTTCGAAGTGGGAACTGGTATTTTTGTCAATACCCAAGATCCCAAAGAAACAATTATGTTTATAAAAGAACATTTTGAAAACCCGAATGAAGAAAAAATAAAATCGTTTCACCAGGCAAGCTACCACAGAGGAATCTAAAAAGAATTTAGAATTTATAATTCAAAATTAAGAATTAAATTTAGAATCTAGAATTAGACTTAGTATTTAACACAATCGTTGAGATCATCTTTTTAATCTCGGTGCATTCTGTAATTAAACTATTAATCTTATCTTTATGATTAGAGTTCGTTTCTCTTAAAAGAGCTAGCCAGTACAAAGTTTCAGAGGCAGATTTTAAGGCAATCTGAAAATAGTTAATGAATTCTCTTCTCGAAGTACTATTTCCTCCCTCAACTATATTGGCACCAATCGAAGTCGCAGAACGAATGAGTTGATCTAGTAGAATCCAATTACTTCTCTTATCTCTCAAAAACTCTTCTATTTTAAGAACTGAAATTGAGAAATTAAAACATCGCTTTTTGAATTGTTGTTTAAAATCGTTTTTTCTACTTAATTCTGCATTCATAATTCAATTCTGAATTCTAAAATCTGAATTATAAATTGGCAATTTTAGAGCTTAAGCTCTAAAATTAACATAGATGTATACCTTGTCTTGAATTACTCTTACAATGCCATTCTCGATTTGAATTTCCTGTTTATCTTTGAGGGTTTGGTGAATAGTTACCTTTTCTTTTATTAAAGAAATAAAATTTTCATGCTCGGGTAAAATATCAAAAATTCCTTTGTCATTAATAGAGGTTACCGCATAAGGATTGCCGCTATATAAAACCTTGTCTTTGTTTCGTATTACAACTGTAAGGTTTGGAGTACTGGTCATTTTAAGTCTTTTAAGCTCCCAATATAACTGAATTTATCATCTGTTATGGCGTCATATTTTCCGTCTATCAAATCATTCACATCTTCAACTGCTGTAAGTCTTGGGACATAAACTCCCTTTTTACCAGTTTGATTTTCTGTGACAAAAAAGTTTTGAGTCATAAAATTTCTAAGTTTTTTGGCTCTTTGATAAATCAGCTGATCTGATGGTGAAAGCTCGGATTCTCCAACCAGAGACACGATTCTATTTAAAGCAGTTGCTTGTTTTAATAAACTTAAAGCTTTGAGGGCCACTTCATAATGAAGCTCTCCTACAACTCCCGGATTAAGACTTGAAGAGGTTGAAGACAAAAGATCAATTGCGGGCAATAGTCCTTCTTGATAAATACTTCTTGATAACACAGCGGATGAATCCAGGTAAGGAAAAATTGCCTGAACTCCTTGATCCAAAATATCATCGTTTGGCACATAAATTGCTTCAATTGAAGTGACGGAATTGTTTCTACTAGAAACCAATCTTTCATGAAAGGAAGCCATCTCTGAGGTTAAAGTTGCCTGATAGCCATCTTCGGATGGGATAGTATTCATTAAAACTGAAAGCTCATTGCCGGCTTGAGCAAACCGAAAGACATTATCAATAAAAAACAGTACGTCTTTTTTAAGACTGTCCCTAAAATATTCAGCCAAAGCTACAGCTGTAAAGCCTGTTAGAAAACGTACGGCAGGATTTTCTCCCATGGTTCCTAAGACCAAAGAGATAGAAGAGAGTACATCTTTTGCGGAAAGTGTTTCAAAAAGCTCGTGTCCTTCTCTAATTCTTTCCCCAACCCCCGCAAAAACCGAAACACCTTTTCCCTTATGAAGAACAACGACATTATGAATAATTTCTGTAAGCAAAACTGTTTTTCCAACACCCGCTCCACCAAAAAGACCAATTTTCCCACCCTTAACCATAGGGGAAAAAAAGTCAATTGCTTTAATTCCTGTCTCCAAGATCTCGGTAGTCTTTGCTATTTCGCTATAGTCTAGACCTTGCGAATAAATTGGTTTTTCGCCTTCTTTTTTAATCTCTCCCAACCCGTCGATTGGCTCGCCAACTATATTGATTACTCTTCCCAAAAGAGCTTTTCCTATTGGAATTAGAATTGGTTTTTTGGTATTTATTACTTTAAGGCCTCGGTATAATTTATCGGTTGGATAAAGACTCAAACAAAAAAAAGAAGTTGCGCCCGACGGAAAAGCAACTTGCATTTTAATGCTGTCGTCATCTTGCAAGACCAAAATATCATGAATACTTGGCTGATGGTTCTTGAATTCAACCTCAATAATTTGTCCCTGAACGCCGATTATTTTCCCAAAATTATCCATAAAAATTCTACTTCCTCCACAATTTCATACTGGCAAATTTTTCCATTTGCCGTTTGTTATTTTCCTGATGCTTAATTCTATTTTCCGTAAGTATAACCTGTTTTATATTGTTTTTGATGTCTTCTGAGGCAAGATCTAGGGAAACCATACGGGAAGCAAACTTTGCCAGTTCCGATTCAAAGATTATCTGTTGAAAAATAGAGCCAAAAATTTCTTTTTCGAAAAATTCCATGATTTTTTCTAGAGAGGGTTCAAAAAAGTACTGAGCAAGAGGTGCTCCTTTTTCCCACGGAAGAGGATCTCCGGAGATATTTGCAACAATAGGTGATTGAGTAACAATGTTTTCGAACCGTTCATAGAAAACAATTACTTTTTCATATTCAATAAGATGCTCGACTATTTTCCTTAAGGTTTGATCATCTATCTTGTTATCGGGGCAATCGAAGTAGGTGAGGGGAGCTGGAATTTTTTCAGCTTTAAATATTCCAAGACCAAGTTTTCCGATAATTGCAACATCCTGAGGTTCCTTTTTAAGTTTGTCAACAAAAATGTCATAGGTTTTCCTGATAATTTCCCCATAAAGACCCGTATTTGCAGAAACAAGGACATACAGAGTCTTACCGTTTCTTTTGATGAAAGTAAGTTGAGTGGGGTCTTTTATTTTCTTTTTTTTCATAAGAAGATTAATTTTGTCTTTATAGGAAGACTTAACTTGCTGGAAAATTGCATTTATCTCAAGCAGAAAATCTCGGCTGTCAAGAACTGAACTCTTGATCCGCGCCATTCTGGTTGCGGCAATCTCTTCGTATGTCTCCAAAATATTATTAAGAGTTGTGAGAAAGTCTCTTTCTTTAATAACCTCTTTTTTAGTTACCATATGTTCGCATTTTGTTTCTTATTGCTTAAGCTGCGACAGCAATTTTTCTCCTTTTTCTCTTATAATCTTTAAAAGATCATTGAAGGACTGTGTATTTTCGATTATTTTGTTAATCTCTTTATTGAGAGTGGCTTTATTTTTGTAGGAATCAATAATCTTATCGATGTCTTTTCCGATCGGCTCTACGTTTTTATTTTGCAAAATATTGTCCCAAAGCATGCTAAATAAAAGTACCTGAAGATTAATGGGCATTGTGGTTGAAGGCGACTGGTCTAGGAATTTAATTACTCTTTCTCCAACAGCTAGTGTTGCCTTAGTGCTTTCGGTTAATTCGGCGCCAAAATGAGTAAAATTCTGCATTTTTTCAGCGATAGTTAGAAAAGAAAGGATTTCGCGGTTTACACCTCTTTTTAGAGCTGATTGAGTTTGGCCGCCGACTCTAGTAACAGATAAAAACGGATTTATTGCAGGACGTCTCCCTTTGGCAAAAAGATCCGAATCAAAATATAAGTGTCCGTCTGTCATAGACATGATATTGGTTTGGATATAGCCGGATAAATCCCCCTGTACAGTTTCAACCGCAGGTAAACAGGTGATGGCCTTTTCGCCCTTTTTAGTATTAAAATTTCCAGCCCGCTCGAGGAGTTTTGCATGAGTATAAAACATATCGCCTGGATAGGAGTTTCGTCCCGGAAATTTTCCTCCCAAAAGAGAAATTTCTCTGTAAAATTTAGCATGTGTGGTTAAGTCATCCAGTATCAATAAAACATCATGCCCTTCGTCTCGAAAATATTCGGCAATTGTCATAGCGGCAAACGGAACTAGGAAGCTTAGTCCGATTGGATCATCAAACCCTGAGGCAATGATGACTATTTTGTCAAAAATTCCCTGTTTCTTGAAGTAATCTTCGGTGCTTTTGATATCCAGTCTTTTTTTGCCGATTGCTGCATAAATGCAGATATGTTTTTGCTTGGCTTGAGCTAGAATTGCCTGCAGCAAAAAATTTGTCTTTCCAGTTTTTCGGTCTCCAATAATTAGTTCTCTTTGGCCAAATCCAAGCGGCATTACCAAGTCAACAATTGGTACTCCTGTTTCAAGCTGTCTGGCGATGGTCTTTCTGGATAAAATGCCCGATGCCAGGTTATTTATTCTTCTAAGGATTGAGGGCTTTTTGTAGATATCAAGAGCGGTTAACGGATTGCCAAAAGGGTCAATTATTTTTCCCAACAGCTCGACCCCGACTGGTATTTGGAGAAATTCATTGGTTCTGACTACTTTTGTCCCGTGAATAATTGGATTTTTGGAGAAAATAAGTATCTCGACAATTTTAGAGGTAAAAGATAAAACTATTCCAATCGAGCCTCCTTCAAAAATAACTATTTCGTCAGGCTTTACTTTTGGCAGGCCGCTTACATAGACAATTGGATTGGAGGCCTGCTCGACAAAACCGATTTCCGAAATTGAATTAAGGTAATAATTAAAATCCTTCATAAGCCATTGATTAAAGATTAATGAGGTATGATTAACGATTCTATTCTTTATTCTTTAATCTTTAATCATAAATCATTTTTGAGACATCTTCTTTTTTATCTGCAAAAATTCCTTCCAGGCTTTTTTTAAGCGAGAAATCATTATATTTTCCGTTAAATATGATAATTGCTCCTCCTAGTAAGTTTGTTGATACTTCAATGTCTAAAATATATCCAATTCCGATCGCGTTTTTCACATAAGAGTGAATATTTTCAACTGTTGCAAGTGGAGGATCAAAAGCCAGGACAAGTTTAATAATTTTAAATTTCTTAATTAAATCTTTAATGGTTTGTAAGAAATTAAAAACTACTTCTTTGTTGTTGCTGTCTAAATTATTTTTTGAAAATATAGTCCTTATTTTTTGGGCAGTAGTCTCGCTGATTGAGACAAGGATTTTGTTGAATGACACATTGGATTTAAAAAGAGAAGAGGAAAGAGTATCGAGCTCCACAGAAAGCGCATCAGCCTCCGTCACTGTTTTTATCGAGGTTATTAGATCAAAATACATCAAAATATCTTTCTTCATATCTCCTCAAATACCCCTTCTTTCTTGGTTTTCTCAAGAGATTTTAGTATCAAATCTTCATGCTCTGAGAGATTAAGCGCTTTACCCAATACTAACTTGGATATTTTTTCCAATAACACATAAATTTCATCATCAATTTTTCTCAACTTTTCCTGCTTATAGTTTTCAATTCTCTTTTTTACTGCCTCATAATTGGCGTCAATTTTTTTCTTGACCAAATCCTCGGATGCTATGGTCAGTTTTTCAAGAGAGTTTTTAAAGTTTTTAATTTCCCCCATTGCGTCTACTTCGATATCTTTAGATATATTCTGAAATATTTCTATGTTTTTAGATTTGAGATCCTGAAGGATTTTGTTATAGAGCTTTATAAAATCCGAAGAGTCTTTTTCAAACTCTTTAATTTGTAAAGATGTAATGTGTGCAATTTGTTGATTAAAGTTGTGAGAGGCGATATCCGTAGATAGGCTAGCCTTATTTATTATGTCGATTGCCCTATTGTTTGCTTCATTAATTATTTTCACTGCTTTTTGGCGAGTTACATCCAATAAATCCGCATTGTTTTTAATATTTTCATCTTTAGCGTTTAGGGAAGAGTAGTGCTTTTTTAAAATATGAGAAAAATAGAAAACTATGCCAACCAGCGCAATAGCCAAAATAAAAATAGTGCCTACCAGGTCAAAAAATATTATGGGTTCAATATTCATATACTTAGAGTACTAAGATCAAATAGCCAATTCCAAGGCCAATAATTAATGTAAGAACCAACAGGAAAAGATTAAAAATAAGATTAAGCTGAATTGTTCTGCTGTTCAACGGATTTCTTCCCATTGCCTCAATTCCTCTGGCCGTAACTCGTCCAAAATAGGCAAATCCAATTATAAATGAAATCAAGACAACGGTGGCGGCAATAACATACCGAAGAGAGGTGAGTTGAGTTAAGGCGCTTGGGTCAGAGGCTTTTCTTAAAACCTCTAATGCATTAGACTTGGGATCAATAAAAGAAGAATTGTAATGAGGACTAACTACAACTAAGATTTTTCTACTTGTCTTGGGGTCTGAGTTGCTATAATCTTCAAGAGCGGTTCCCAAAATCATGCCGTTTCGATTTGCTTTTTGGCCGACCCCCGGAATGGTTGAAGTAGTTATGAAATCATTTTTTTTAATGTTGCCGCCAATGCTCGAAACCAAAACATAGGCTTTTCCTGTGTGGGTTACGGGTTTAGAAGTCGTGTCATTGGTATTTTGTAGAAATACGGCCGGATCTTCAGTTAATACTCCATAGATGTTGGAGTCGTAGGGTATACTTGTAAGTCCGTAGCCTTTAGGCGTTGCGGCAATAATACTTCCATCTTTGACATTTTTATCACTTAGAAGAATAGATAGTGCTGTGCCGGCAGATGTATTTTGAGCATAAATTGAGATGGGAGAGAGAATACCTAAGATAAATAAAGAAAATACGAATCCGATAAAGGCAGAGTGTTTCATTAATTTAATCAATATATTCAGTTTATGGCGCTTATTCTTTTAAGTCAATCCCCTCAATCTTTTAATCTTTTGCTCTCTTCAAAACCTTTCCTAGCTTCACAAGGCGTCCCCTTGCGAAGCTACTTGCGAAGCTAATTATCTTCTAGGGTTAAGTTTTTCAATTTTTCGTTGTCTTCCGGTTGTGCAACAAAATTTCGGTAAGATAAAGATGGATTCGCTTTTGAGAAGAAGCTGAGGATTTCATCTGGTTTAATCCACATTGCTTGTCTCAATCCCACATATTCCGGGTAAGAACAAGGTTGATTATCTAGATTTAAAGCCTGTTTGTGGATGTAGCGCGATAAATGAAGAAATTGCTCTTCACGGTTAATTAAAACTGCTTTATATACGTCTTGATATAGGCTTCCGACCCTTTTATATTTGCGATTGAAATACATTGTATACCTTGTGGCTAAAGAATTCATAAATTTATCAATGGTATTCATATTCTTCTGTTTAACAAAAAAGTGGAAGTGGTTGGGCATTAAACAATAGGAGAGTAGAGTGATTTCTTGACTAAAATTATTTAGACGAAGAAGCTTAAGGGCTTTATCTTTTTCTTTTGAGGAAGTATTTTCGGCTGAAAGTTTTTCATGCAGTTCTTTTTCGTTTTTTGGGAGCAAATAATCTTTTAAGTAGGAAAGAAAAACTGAATAATCTTGTTGATCCTGGAAAATAGTTCTTTTTTCAACGCCACGATTGTAAATGTGATAATAGCCATTTTCTATGTATGTTTTGGTTGCATTTTTTGCAGGCATAAAATTATGGTATCACAAATTTCCTAGCTTCACAAGGCGTCCCCTTGCGAAGCTACTTGCGAAGCTAGGAAATAAACGGATGATTTTTTTTAAAATGATTGCGCCATTGGCAATTATTATAGATATATTAGTTTAATAATTGATATCTTTTTATATAATGTATATGATTTCTTCAAATCTTTGTGTAATAGACTGATCGACCTTTTCCATGAGAAAACAAAAAACCCAAACTTTCCAGTTTTGCCAAATCACGTGAAGCAGTAATCTGAGAAATTTTGTATCGCTTTTGGACTTGTCGATTAGTGATGGTAATTTGAGGTTGATCAAGAAGGCTTAGTATAGATTTTTGCCTTTCGTTCAACTTCCAGAATGATTCCCTAAGTCCCAATACTGATGACTTAGATTTTTCAATCGACTGCCTTATCCTCTCGATTTGTTTAAGCATCGAGCTGGCAAAATATTCAAGCCAGAGAGTAAGGCTGGTTGTCTCCACGGCGCGCCTGCGGTTTTCTCTATATTCGTCCTCATTCTCTTCATCCCATTCGGCTTCATAAGCTAAGAATCCTCGCATATCATAGCCGTATTTATACAAAAAGAGAAGAGAAGATAGATTGGCAATTTCCAAGACGTGTTCGGAAAAAAGCTGCATTTTTTCAATTTCGATATTGATAATTGCAGCACGGATTATCGGATTTTCGGATTTAGCCCGCCCGCCATCGCTACGCTCAGACGTTAGCGGACGAGCCTGAAGGTAATCCAAAAGGTATTGAAGACCAGCTTTAGGAATCCTAACTTTTCCATCGCCTATGATTTTATGAAGATCGATCAGGGCTTGTGCGTCAACCGAGTGTTGCGATCCCAGCCAATTTTGAAATATATAATCTTGAGCTGCTTTGTATTTTATAACCGCTTCAAGGCTCGAATCGATCTTTTTATGAGTATTTTCCGTTAGAATTCTTAGCATCTCTCGTCTATCTAGAGAATTGCCGGCTAACTTGAGCGAGTAATAAATACGGTTAAAAGTTGCTTCCCAACGCAGTTTTAGTTCTTCCATTGGGGAAATAGGAGTTAGGAGGATCTGCTTTCTTAAACTATCGATTTGGTGCAAATACTCATTTAGCCTCGGCGAAATAGTGTAGGAGATGTTAAGCATATCGATTTATCCTTTTTGTATCATAATCTTATCAGGAAGTCAATAGGTGTCCAAGTTTAATTATTATATAAAAACGAGGCTAATTTATTAATTCTTGATATGATTAAGATAAGATTAATCTACCTCTTGACAATATCTGTGAAATATGTCGTAATAATACTTGGACAATGTTGGACATTTTGATTCAAATGTCTAAGTTTTTGAAACAGTAGGCGCTGTCCTTATGAATAATAGGCTTTATACGATCCAAGAGGTAGCAAACATCTTAGGAGTTTCTACAAAAACCCTTCGCCGTTGGGACCAACGGGGGCATTTTGTCCCTACCAGAACAGCCGGAAACCAACGCCGCTACACACAGCAACAGATTGATGAATTCAAAAGTCAAAATTCAAAAGTCAAAATTACCCATTCCTCAAGCTCAGCTCCTTCGGTTTCTCATTCTGCCCCATCTTTTTTAAGCCAATTTCCCTCAAATAGCTTTCTGAAAGATCATTTTCTGCAAATACACCAGGAAAAACTTATTGAATCAAAGAAAAAGAGACAAAGCGAGCCTACGGCAAGTGAAAAAAAGACAATCCATGTCAAAAGAACCAATCCTTTCGCACTAGTACTGGTATTTACAACTCTAGTTTTAATATTTAGTTTTGTGGGAGCCATCGCTTTTGTCAAATATGACGTAGTTACGAGCCTTAATCAGCAAAAGGATAAATTGGTCAAGCTCATTCATGACCTTCCTTCTAAAATTAGCTTTAACACAAAGCCCCAGACTCTCAGGTTTATTTCACAGGAAGATAATCAGGCTGTTTTGGCAGCTTCAGCCGGAATCTCAAACCTTCTTTTCAACGTAAATATTCCCAGCAAGTTTAGTAAAGCTTCGGAATTCGTCGAAGGACTGACTTCGCTTGAAATTGCCACTCTAAGCGGAGGAATAATCACCAATAATCAAAATATCAATGCCGGGACCGGAACCTTGACCGCTTCAAATGTGCTTTATGGAGTAGTGGCAGGGACAGGCATCTCAATTAGCACAGGTCAGACACCAACCATAACCAATACGGGAGTAACGTCTCTGGGCGGAAAAACGGGAAGCGTTAGCCTTACAGCGGGAACTGACATCAGCATTAGCGATGTTACCATCAACAACAAGTCAACATTGTCTTCAGTTAGAGGCAGAGGAGGGTGCGACGGTTGTGTAGTAGATAATGATGTAGTAAATACTATTACGATATCCTCTGATGGAAGCGTCAGCGGTACGGCAGTTAAAAGCGGAACAGTGGGAACAACGGTTGGAGGAACAGGGTTAACCAGTTACACAACCGGCGATATGCTTTATGCATCAGCTGCAAACACTTTAGCAAAGCTTGGAATAGGCACTAGCGGACAGATACTTATTGCTTCCTCAAATGGTATTCCGGAGTGGAGTTCTAGCGCTCAGGCGCTAGTGACGATTGAGGAAAGCAATGTTACGGTCAATAATGCCAGCACTCTTAACTTTTTGGGCGGGGATTTTGATCTAAGCGAATCTCCAACGGGTCAGGCAAATATTCAGTTGGCCAGTACTTTAACAACAGCAGCAGGAGTATCGGGAAATTGGGATGTGGCGGGACAGCTAGTGGTCGGAACAAGCGATGCGGTTACGATCACAAGTGACGGAGAGATTCAAATTCCCGCTAGTCAAACTCTGCAAATTGGCTCAATCGAGTTAAACGATACAGGAACTTCAAATATTACCTCCGGAGCATATTTGATAGGAGTTTATGACGAATTGGCCAACTCTTCGGGCACGAATGTTCAAGACGTATTAGATGATTTGGATGCAGCGATTGGTGCCGGTTCTTCTAAATGGTCTCAAGATACAGGTTTTACTTATTTGACCAATACAACTGATGACATAGTGATTGGTGGATCAACCGTGGCGGGAGCTAGTTTTTACTTTGATGAGTCAGCCTCGAACCTTTATCTTGGTACAAATCAGTCGGCAAATGGGATACTGACACTTTATTCGTCTGGCGCTAGCATAACAGACCCAACAATTACTACAGACGCATCCGGCAATCTTGTTATCGACTCTGCAAATTTTGACGTCACCACAACCGGTATTAACAGTGCTGCAATAGGTCAAACTACAGCAGCAGCAGGAGCATTTACAACTCTTTCAGCCTCAAGCACGCTAACTGCTAATAGCACTCTTACTGCAAACGGTACCTTCACCCTAGGTGA
>JACQKL010000016.1 GCA_016204535.1 Candidatus Levyibacteriota bacterium
ACTCTTACTTTACCGGAGGCTTTAGAGGTGACAAAAATTTATAGTATTTCAGGACTTTTGGATAGCAGATCACTTATTGTTGCCCGACCTTTCCGTTCTCCCCATCATACCACTTCCCATATTGGATTAATCGGAGGAGGAACAACTCCAAAGCCTGGAGAAATTTCTCTGGCTCACCGAGGCGTACTTTTCTTGGATGAATTTCCGGAATTTCCCCGTCATGTTCTTGAGGCATTAAGACAACCGGTAGAAGACGGAATCGTGACTATTTCCCGCTCTGCCGGAAGAGTAAATTTCCCGGCTAAGTTCATGTTGATCGCAGCGCAAAATCCCTGTCCGTGCGGGTTTCTGGGAGATCCTGTAAAAAATTGCAAATGCAATGTCGGACAAATCATCCGCTATCAAAGACGAATTTCGGGACCAATGCTTGATCGAATTGACATTCATTTAGATGTACCGGCAGTAAAAGTGGAAAAATTGACAACGCAGAACAATAACGAATTCGTCGAGAAATCTTTAACAATTAGAAAACGTGTTCAGAAGGCACGTGATGTCCAAACTAAAAGATTCAGAAAATCTAGAATTACCTCTAATTCCGAAATGGGTAACAAAGAAATAAAAGAGTTTTGCTTGTTAGACGACAACTGTCTAAAACTCTTGCGATTGGCGGTTAGCAAAATGAATTTATCTGCCCGTTCTTACAATCGGACTATAAAGCTAGCTCGAACCATTGCGGATTTAGAAGGATTAAAGAAAATAAATCCGACCCATATCGCAGAAGCTCTTCAATACAGACCCCGAAATGATAATATATAAATATGGAGAAAGGATTAACGACAGTCGAAGCGGTAGAAAAGGCAAAAGTTTTTGGCAAAAACGAAATATCAACACAAGAACGAATCTCTGCTTTCTCCATCCTCATCTCTCAATTCCCCACTTTTATAAATTTAATTCTTGTGGCGGCCGCTTCTCTTTCTTTTATTATTGGCTCGACTATTGATGGAACTTTTATTTTGATTATTCTTCTCTTGAACGCCTTTTTTGGTTTTGTTCAAGAATATAGAGCAGAAAAATCTTTGGATAAATTAAAAACCTACATTAAAGCCGTTGTCCGCGTAATTAGAAACGAAAAAGAGATTCAGCTACCGGCAACAGATATCGTGCCCGGAGACATTGTCATTCTTTCGGAAGGAGATCGTGTGCCAGCTGATGGAAAAATTATTACAAATAAATTTTTAGAAGTAGATGAATCTGTATTAACAGGTGAGTCATTGCCGGTTATTAAAAACCACAATGATTCCCTATTCTTAGGAACAATGGTTATCAAAGGATCTACGAGATTTATTATAGAAAAGATTGGGCTGCAAACCCGCTTCGGACAAATTGCCCAAACCCTCTCTCAGGTTGCTCCCGATAAAACCCCCCTCCAAAGACGACTAGATGGACTGGCAAAAACGCTTTCTATTATTGTACTCTTTGTATCTGCACTTATTATCCCTATTGGAATCATTCAGGGCAAAGAATTTATCCCCGTTTTGCTTTTGGCTGTAAGCCTGGGAATTGCCGCCATTCCTGAAGGATTGCCAGCTGTCGTTACTATTTCTCTGGCGATTGGAACTGGAAAAATGGCAAAAAGAAAAGCGATTGTCAGACGTATGCAATCGGTTGAAACATTGGGCGCAGTCCAAATAATTATTACTGACAAAACCGGGACTTTAACGCAAAATATCATGCGGGTTAAAAAATCCTGGATAGCCAAAAATGAATATCTTCAATCGATTATAAGAGCGTGCGTTTTGGGAAATACTGCTTCGGTTATTCAAAAATCAGGCGAACCAAGTAGATCCTGGGATGTAGTTGGAGATAAAACCGATGCAGCTTTATTGCTTTGGGCGCATGAAAAAACACAAAATTTGGAAAGCATTAAAAAGGAAGGTAAAATTATTGAAGAATATTCTTTTGATCCGCAAACTTCAACTGTGACAACTATCTGGGAGAAAAATCCGCAAGATCATGGAGCAAAACATATTTTTGTCAGAGGTGCACCAGAGGTAATTTTAGCAAAAAGCAAACTTTCTCAAGAAGAAAAAGAAGATATTAATAAGATTTATGAAGAGTATGCCAAGGAAGGCTTAAGAGTCATCGGATTTGGATCCAGAACCTCTTCGCACAGGGGTGATGTGGAGAGAAAGGATGCGGAAAAAGATTTAACTTTCTTAGGAATTGTCGGAATCTATGACCCTCCCCGACTCGAGGCAATAAAAGCTGTTCAACAAGCACGACACGCAGGCATTCAAACCATTATGGTAACTGGCGACAATACCTTAACTGCCGCAACCATTGCCAAAGAAATTGGCCTTCTTGAAAAAGATGAGGATATTGCAACCGGTGAGGAAATTGACAAACTGACAGACGATGAGCTGTCAAAGATAGTTCTTAAAACCAGAATTTTTGCGCGTACCAAGCCTGAAGACAAATTGCGTATCGTAACAGTTCTTAAAAAAATGGGTTACGTAGTCGGAGTAACCGGAGACGGAGTCAATGATGCTCTGGCTTTAAAACGAGCCGATGTGGGGCTGGCAATGGGAGAATCAGGAACAGATGTGGCAAAAGAAGCAAGCGATATTGTTTTAACCGATGACAATTATTCAACGGTAGTAAGCGCAATTGAGGAAGGAAGAACAATTTACAACAATATTATCAAATCAATTACTTATCTTTTGGCTGGTAATTTGTCTGAAATTTTATTTGTCTTTTTATCTACATTGATTGGACTGCCCAATCCTTTGTTTCCTACTCAAATTTTATGGATTAATTTAGTTACCGATGGGTTACCAGCACTAGCGCTTGCTTCGGATAATAAGGATCCCGAAGTTCTTAATAAAAAACCCCGAAATCCAATCGCTCCTATTTTAAGTAACCATAGGTTAATCTTTATTTTAACTTCCGGAATATCTCTCTCATTACTTCTCATTCTAGTATTTAAACTCGTACTTGGAATCGGTCATTCGGAAGTTCTAGCCCGAACTATCGTCTTTAATCTTTTAATTGTCTCCCATATGGTTTTAGCATTTGCAGTTCGTGGAAAATCGATGTTCAAATTTAATAAGTTTCTTATTACCGGAGTGTTGCTTACCCTTATCCTTCAGGTAATAATTACTTTTAACCCCTTCTTCCAAGAAATCTTCCGACTTGGCTTTTAAAGCAATTTTTGTTGGGCTTTATCAGCGGTAAACTTTTTCCCCAAATGTTCATAGGCTGATTTTGTGATTATTCTTCCCCGATTTGTTCTTTTTAAAAACCCAATCTGCAGTAAATATGGCTCGATTACCTCCTCGATTGTCCCGATATCCTCAGAGATGCTGGCTGACAGGGTCTCTATTCCAACCGGTCCACCTGCGTGTTTTTCGATAATTGCTTTTATAAATCTTTTATCCGAACCATCAAGCCCTATACTGTCTACCTCCAACAAATCCAACGCTTCGTGAGTTAGCTCTTTGGTTATTTCCCCTTTTCCTTTAACCTGAGCAAAATCGCGGCTTCTCTTTAAAAGCTTCAAAGCAATTCTTGGTGTTCCTCTGGCTCTTTTAGCAATTTCCTGAATACTTTTCTTATCAACATTGACCTTAAGTTTTTTGGCTGCAACGAATATAATTCCTTCCAAATCAATTGGATTATAAAAACTTAGCCGATGAACTACTCCAAACCGATCTCTCAAAGGCGCTGATAAAAGGCCGATTCTGGTAGTTGCGCCGATAATTGTAAATTGCGGCAGATCCAGTCTTAAAGTCCGAGCGCTTGGTCCTTTGCCAATAATGATATCGAGCGCATAATCTTCCATTGCCGGATACAAAGTTTCTTCAACAACTTTATTTAATCTGTGAATTTCATCAATAAAAAGAATGTCGCCTTTTTCAAGATTGGTAAGAATGGATGCTAAATCCCCTGCTCTTTCAATTGCCGGTCCTGAAGTAACTCGAATATTACTTCCCATTTCTTTGGCAATTAAATGGGAAAGCGTAGTTTTACCCAAACCCGGCGGACCGTACAGAAGAATATGTTCAATTGCTTCTTTCCGCGCCTTGGCTGCCGCAATCGTAATTTTTAGGGCTTCTTTGATCTTTTTCTGTCCATGAAACTCATCCCATTTACTAGCCCGAAGAGAGGTAAAAAGCACTTCTTCTTCGGGATTAACCTTTTCAACTACCTCTTCTTTTATTTTTGTCTTTACATGCTGCATAGAAAAATTGTTAAACTATTAAATTATTTTTTGTAAACCAGCAATTTAGCAATTTAACAATCCTGTTATTTCTTTCCCAAATACTTCAACGCCAGTCTTATTTTTTCCTCCGTAGTTTTCCCTTTTCCTTTTAACGCTCTTATCGAATCGAGCGCTTCTTTCTTCAAAAACCCAAAGCTTAATAGCCCTGCGATCACTTCGTCGTCTTCCTCGGAATTGGCCGACAAATCCAAATCCGTAGATTCACCAAATTTATTTTTTAGCTCAATGATAATTTTTTGCGCATTCTTTTTACCAAGCCTTGGAACTCCGGTAAAATAACCAACATCGCCTTTGATAATTGCCCCTGCAATAGATTTCCTGTCCCCGATTCCGAAAATATTCATCGCGGTTTTAGGACCAATGCCTGAAACGCTAATCAAATATTTGAACAGTTTTAGGTCTTCGGCCTCTTCAAAGCCAAAGAGTTCCAAGGCATCATCTCGAACATGGGTATAAGTAAAAAGTTTAAACTTTTGTCCGTTGCTACCGCTTTTTGAGAAAACGCTTTTGGGAACTGTAACTCGATAACCAACTCCGCCAACATCCAAAATTATATATGGGGAATCTCTTGCTACAACATTTCCTTTCAAAAACCCAATCATACAAGTTTTGACCCATTATAACACATGGATTGTTGTCTTTGACAAAAAGAGTTTTAACAGAGTAAAATAAAAAAGTGAATTTTGATCCGAAAAATTTTGATCACTCCACTTTTACCAACAAACCTTATGTAAAACGTGTTGAAAAGCCATGGGGATATGAACTCCACTGGGTACCGGAGGGAATGCCGTATATGGGGAAAATTTTACATGTCAATGCCGGACACCGCCTTTCTTTGCAAGCGCACGATATCAAACAAGAATCTTATTGGCTTTTGAATGGCGAGTGTAATTTAATTTTGGAGAATTCCAAAGGCGAATTGGAAACTATCCGCCTGGAAAAAGGCAAAGGCTATACAACGGTTGTTGGACAAAAACACAGACATCAAGCCATAACTGATTGCGATATCGTGGAGGCTTCAACTCCCGAAATGGGAACAACTTGGAGACTGGAAGATGATTACAAGCGCCCTGATGAAACCCCGGATCAGCGCAAAAAAGAACGAGGCGAAATTTAATTTTGTCCCTTGACAAAGACATACAAGATATATACAATATTTGTATGCAAACACAAACTTTTAATATTGCTCTACCCAAAGCCTTAGTTAAAGCTGTGGATAAGCAAGCAAAAAAGAAATTCAAGAATCGTTCTGAACTTATTAGGGATCTTTTGCAGAAATATTTAGAAAGAGAGGAAAAATGGGAAAGAATTTTTGCTTATGGAAAAAGGAAGGCAGAAGAAATGGGAATTAAAAGCGAAAAACAGATAAACGATATTGTTTATGAATTTAGGCACGGAAGAAAGCCTCGTTAAAATAGTGCTTGATACGAATGTTTTGGTATCCGCGATACATTTTGGTGGTAAACCGAGAAAAATATTAAACCTTATAGAAGATCCTGGCTCTGCAATAGTTGCAATAACATCTCCAATATTATTAGCAGAGCTTGTGGAGACTTTCATCAAAAAGTTTAATTTTGACTCGGAGCATACGGAAGAAATAAAAGCTATGATAGAAGAGAGTTTTGAATTAGTCTACCCTAAAGAAGAGCTTCAAGTAACAAGAGATAACGATGATAACCGGGTTTTGGAAGCAGCACTTGAAGGCAAATGCAATTATATTATAACCGGCGACAAAGATTTGCTAGATCTAAAAACTTTTAAAAACATAAAAATCGTGACGCCTGATGTTTTCCTATCAGAATTTTAATTGATTAACACATTAATGTTAACACAATCCTTTATTTACTTTTCTCAACAGAGATGGTACATTCGGTTAGGAGAGCTGCGATGGCGCCAACTGCAGCTAAAACCGGAGCTAATACTGCTCCAACCACCCCAATTGTCAGAGGAAAAACGACCAAAGTCTTTCCGCTTTTATCTTTAATGGTAATTTTGCGTATATTTCCTTCTTTGATCAACTTCTTGACTCTTTTTAGCAAATCTTCTCCCTTGACCTTAAATGTTTCTTCAGCCATAGATAAATTTTACCACAAGATTAAATAAAAAACTATAGAAATATTTAACATTTGACATCACTACCGAATTATTCCTAATCCCAAAATTCCAATAATAATCAAATAAAAGGCCACTAGATAATTAAGGAATTTGGGAAAAATAAGAATTAATATGCCAAATAGTAAAGATGCAAGCGGACTTAAATTGCCAATGGTCAGCATTTTTCTCTCACCTCCTTACAACTAGTTTAATCCATTTAAAAAGCTCTTCCGTAATTACGATTACAAAAACCCTTGGCTAAAATGTTTAAGCTTAAGATTTAGTATAATTAAGATGTTTTATGGAAAAAGACAAAAACAGGATCTCGCTAACAAATAAATCTAACATTGCTACCACTACTACGCTAGCTATTGTTGCGACACTTCTGTTTTTACTATTTCAACTTATTCAGCCATTCTTTCTTATTTTTATCAGCGCTTTTATTTTGAGCGTATTGTTAAATCCCTTATTTACCTATTTAAATACCAAACGAAATTTTTCTAAAACAATATCTGCTCTTATTGCTATTGTCTTCTTTCTCATTGTTGCGCTTATTCCTTTAGGCGGAACTATTACGCTTCTTATTCAAGAAATTAGAGCTATCATTTCACAAAACAATACTGCTCTCTTCAGGAAAGAATTAATTGAGGTCATTTATGGATTTCTAAATCAGTTTGGGCTTTCCATAGATAATTTCAGCTCTGAAATAAATAACTTTCTTATTAATTCTCTGCGCTTCCTCTCTGCGAACCTTACCAAAGTTTTGTCCAGCACTTTAGGGCTTATTGTCAATATAATATTAACGATGTTGGTCACCTTCAATTTCCTAGTACATAGAGAAAAGATGATTCGGTATATTTTTCAATTAAATCCCCTAGGGCGAATACATCTTGAGCGTTTAAGCAATAAAGCTTCTGAAATAATTGTCGGAACCATCAGGGGCAATATTATTGTTGTAACTATCCAGGCAGTACTAGGAGGAATTGGATTTTTTCTTTTCGGAGTCCAATCACCTATTCTTTTAGGAATACTTTATGGACTCGCATCGATGATTCCCACAATTGGAATTGCCTTCATTTGGATTCCCATATCAGCTTCCCTAATAATTTCGGGCAATGTTTTTGGCGCCATCGGAATTGTCGTCTGGAGCCTCACATCTAATGTTGTTATGGATAATTTTCTTTCTCCCAAAATTATCGGCAGTCAAACAAAAATGCACCCAATACTAATGCTTTTTGGAATTTTGGGAGGGATAAATGTTTTTGGGATAATCGGAATTATCGTAGGCCCGACTATTATTGCCCTTTCTCTAGTTGCTCTTGAGATCTACCGTGAACTTCTTAAAGACTAGTTTTTAATTTTTTCCAAAAGCTTTGCAGGAATTGAACGGCATTTACAATTTTTAGCGTGTTCTCTATGCCATTCTATTTTTTGCTGTAAAGTCGGATTCTTCGGCATTCTATTTTTCTCATGCCACTCTCTATTTAGAATCATAAATAAAGTACATTAAAACTTTTTATAAAATGCGTGGGTGAGGGCAACTGCCAACGCATCTGACACATCATCAGGTTTGGGAATTTCTTTGAGTTTTAGCAACACTTTCACCATTTGCCCGATTTGGGCTTTTTCCGCTCTTCCATAGCCGGTGATCGAAGTTTTAACCTGTAATGGCGTATAAACTGCAACCGACAGTTTTTTTTGTGAAGCTGCCAAAAGCACCACGCCTCTTGCCTCTCCTACTATAAATGCCGTTTTGGCATTGGTGTTAAAAAACAATTCTTCAATCGCCAAAACATCCGGCTTGTATTCCTTAACAATCTCTGTTATTTTTTCGTAAACGGTTCTTAATCTATCCTCAATCGCCAAATCGCTTTTAGTTTCTACGCACCCATAATTCTGAATTCTGAATTCTGCTCGCCTCGCTGCGAAGTGGGAATTCTGAATTTTTTCGATGATTCCCCACCCCATTCTCCCAATCCCCGGATCAATCCCTAGAATTACCATAAGACAATCGTATTGTAATCTAAGCTTATTTAATGTACAATATCTGAATAATGAAAAGGCTAAAGTTAACAGTTACGGCCAGAAAAGTTATAGGCAAAAAGGTTAAAAAACTTCGAAAAGAAGGTCTTTTACCTGCAAACATTTACGGTAAAGACATTAAGTCTCTTTCGGTTCAAGTCCCCTATAAAGATTTCGAGAAGGTTTACAAAGAAGCAGGTGTCACGGGAGTTATCGACGTTGAGGTAGACAGCCAAACGAGACCATCATTAATTCACAATGTACAGCAAGATTATTACAACCATCGTCTTCTGCATGCAGATTTTTTCCAGGTTAACCTCAAAGAAAAAGTAAAGACAATGGTAAAGATTGTAGTCGTTGGTGAAGCAAAAGCGGTCTCGGAAAAATTGGGACTTTTGCTTCAGCCGCTTTCTGAAGTTGAAATCGAAGCTCTACCTACAGATTTACCGGAAAAAATAGAAGTAAATGTAGAACGCTTAGGCGCAGTTAATGCGCAAATAACTGTTGGCGAAATTAAGCCCCCCACAGGAGTAACTATTTTAACTGATCCATCCCAAGTAGTTGTAAAAATCGGAGAATTGATCAGCAAGGAAGCGGCTGAACAAGCTGCGGCAGAACAAGCAGCAGCGGAAGCGGCAAAAGCAGCCACTGCCCCAACGCCTATGGAGGGAACAGCGCCAACGGAAGGCGCAGTATCACAGCCCACAGCAGAAGCTGGAAAACCGTCAGCTGGAGCACCAACCACAGGCAAACCAGAAGTGCCAACAGCCAAGGAAGATACAGCCAAACCGCAGAAATAATTTATTTATTTACGAGGAACTGTTCCAACTTTTTTCCATTTTCCGAATTTGGATCCAAAGATAAACCTTTACTAACATATTCTTTTGCCGAAGATATATTTCCTAGCTTATATTCCAAAACAGACATTTTAAAGTATGCGTCTCTGTAATCTTGATGTTTTCCAATAAAAGACTCCCAGAACTTAAGTTCGCGAGTTACGTCTCCCCTTTGCCGATCAATATTGTCTTTAAGTGTAATATTTTTTTGCAGATCAATTCCCACAATCACCGTTGTCAGAAGAAAAATAAGGACAACAAATATCTTTAGGCTTAATGTATACATTTTAAGAAACGTATCGGGCTTGCGCGCCAGAGTTTTATCGAATGCGGGAATACTTCGGGAATTACTCGGGGATTTATTTCTTTTAGATTTCTTTTTTGTATTCTTAAATTTCATATTGATGGCCAGCTGTCAATCATTATAGATTTACCAAACTTAAACCTTTGATAAATTTCCTCTGTTACAAATGGCATAAAAGGATGTAGAAGCTTGAGAAGTATAAAGTATAAAGTAGTAAGTATTAAGTATGAATCGGGATTAATCCGATTTTTTATATCTTCTATATATTTATCGGCAAATTCATGCCATACAAAGTCATAAAGTGCCTCTGCCGCGTAGTTAAAATTATATTCATCCAAATTTTTCGTAATTTCTTTTGATAGTTTTTGTACTTTCTTAATTATTTCTTTATCTTTACCATCGTTCTCAGCTTTTTTTTCAATCTCCTCCATACTTAATACTGAATACTTCATACTTGCTATTCGTTTCGTTTCAATGAATCGTCCTATATTCCACAACTTATTGGTAAACTTCCGTGCAGCTTCAAGCTTAGGATACGAGAGCGACTGATCATTGCCCGTTGCGTTTCCATAAACCAAAGCAAACCTAACCGCATCTGCTCCATATTGATCAACCAGCTCCAAAGGATTTACAACGTTTCCTTTGGATTTGCTCATTTTCTTGCCATATGGATCATTGACAATTCCATGAAAAAGAACGTCCTTAAAAGGAACTTCTCCTGTAACGTAAATTCCCATCATAATCATTCTTGAAACCCAAGCTTTCAAGATGTCGTAAGCTGTTTCCATAACGCTGGTTGGATAAAATTTTTCAAAATCTCCCGGCTGGCTTGTCCTGAGCGTAGCGAAGGGCCATTGCCCTGAAGAAAACCAAGTATCCAAAGTGTCGGGATCTTGTTCTAAGTCAGTTGAACCGCAATTAGGACAATTTTGTGGCTTATTACCATTTGTTACGATCCACCCTCCTGATTTGACATTTGACATTTTGGCATCGCCATGCCGGAATACTTATCCCCCAGACAATTTGTCTACTCACATTCCAATCTCGAAGATTATCCAACCAATCAAAATAAACATTTTCAAATCTTTGGGGAGTAATTTTTATTTTTCCGCTTTTAACTGCTTCAATCGCCTTATCTTTTAAAGGACCGACCTTAACAAACCACTGTTCAAGCGGAAGCGGCTCTAAAACATTTTTACATTTGTAGCAAAGACCAAGTCTACTTATATAATTTTCATCTATTTTTTCCAAAAGTCCCATTTTCCGCATATCTTCCACGACTGCCTTTCTGGCTTGTTTGATATACAGCCCTTCATATTTTCCAGCCAGTTTATTCATTTTTCCATCAAAACCCATTACCTGCCTAAGCTCTAACTTATGTCGCTTTCCTACTTCAAAATCATTAAAATCATGAGCAGGGGTAATTTTGACAACGCCTGTCCCAAATTCAGGATTTACCGATTCATCAGCTATTACTTTTATCTTCGCCTTACCCAAAACCGTTTCTATTTCTAGTTCTTTTCCAATATATTTTTGATAGCGTTTGTCATTGGGATGAACAGCCAAGGCGGTATCGCCAAATTTTGTTTCAGGGCGAGTTGTCGCCAAAACAAGCGAACCGTATTTAATATAATAAAGAGGACTAATCCGTTCTTCATGAACTACCTCCAAATCAGAAAAGGAGGTACCATCAAAGGTACAATAATTAACCAATTTATAATCTCTGTATAGGAGTCCTTCATCATACATTTTTTTAAATGTCTTATGAACAATTTTTACAATATCTATGTCAAGGGTATATTTTTCCCGTGACCAATCCAGAGAAAATCCTAGACGGCGTAATTGGTTTTGTATATTTCCTTTATGTTCTTCTACATACTCATGAATCATTTTATAAAGAGTTCTTCTGTCAAAATCAAAACGCGATTTCCCCTCTGATTTTAATTTTTTCTCAAACACAAATTGAGTCTCGATCCCCGCGTGATCAGTTCCAGGAAGCCAAAGGGTTGCTTCACCAAGCATTCGATGGTATCGAATAAGAATATCCTCAACCGTAAACATTGCGTGGCCAAAGTGAAGTGCGCCATTAGCGTTGGGCGGAGGCAAGATTATGCAATAAGGTTTGCCTTTGGGATTTATTTCCGGCTTAAAATAGCCTGCTTCTTCCCATTTTTCATAAATTCTATCTTCAACGTCCTTATGGTTATATACTTTGTCCATGCAATCATTCTAGCATAGCCTCAGAAGCCATTCAATGAATCATTTTTCCCGAAGATTTACCGAATTATTCCCGACTTCGCTTAAATAATTCTTCATATATTGACAATGTATACCTTTTGTCATATAATAAATTGTGAATTACTTTGATTGGGATAAAGAAAAAAACGAAATCCTGATTAAAGAAAGAGGCATTTCATTTGAAGAGATAAAAGTAGCGGTAGATGAAGACATAATTTTAAATGACTATGACCATCCTAATCAAAAACGTTATCCTGGCCAAAAAATAATGGTTGTAAAAGTAAATAATTATGCTTATTTAGTTCCTTATGTTAAGGAAGGAGAAAGAATTTTTTTAAAGACAATTATTCCCAGCAGAAAAGCAACTAAAAAATATTTAGAAAGGAGAAAATTATGAAAATATATCAGCTAGATCCGGAAGAAGAGGATATTTTGAAGGCTTTTGAAGAAGGCAAGTTAGTCAGGGTCAAAAATTTTGAAAAAGAAAAGAAGATGCTTCAAGAAGCAGCAAGGAATACATTAAATAAGACAAAAAACATTAATCTTAGGCTTTCAGAAAAAGTCGTTCACAAACTTAAGGCTAAGGCTGCGGAAGAAGGTATTCCCTATCAAACTCTTGCAGCATCAGTTCTTCACAAATTCGTGAATAAATAACTATAAAACTTCCGAGGATTTACCGAATTATTCCCGCTTAGGCAGCGATCATCTTGTATCCTCTGGTTTTGACTGTTTGAATTTCAAAATGCGCTTTTTGCGATTTCAGCTTTACACGAAGTCGGGCAACTAATCTGTCTATTGCCCAATCCGACACCCCAAACTCCTCAACCTCCGGCCAAACAGCTTGCACAATTTCTTCTCTCTCACAAATAGATTCAGCTTTACTTTTAAGAAAGTTAAAAAGTACGTGCTCTTTTTTGCTTAGTTCTACACCCGACTTGTTATCTTTAATTTGTATCCGTTTTAGATAATGTCTAAAAAGAGAACTAAATACTCTTGGTTTCTTTCCTAAGGATTCTGTAATAAATCCACTGTCCCATAAATAAGAAGCATCTTTTCTTTCATCGGAGCTAATTTTTTGTTCTTTTTCTATTTTTAACAGAACCTTTTGCTCTATAGTTCCCAAGCTTTCCCACAGCTCCTCTGACTGAAGAATGATTCTCTCATCTTTGGCTAAAAAGTTAAAAAATTCTTCTTTGTTTTTTAATTTTACCGCTGATTCGTGGAGAGAAATTAAGGCCAGTTGAAGATACTGAATGTAACCATCCACAACCTCAAGAAAAGAATCTTCCAGCGAGGAATAAAGAGAAAGTTTATAACGGGCACTATAGGTATCAAAGATAATTTTTGTATCTTTTTTCTCAGCCGGTTTAATATGTATATTTTGCGCAAACAAAGAAAGCGATGATTTAGAAAAAACGCTTGGCGAAAGAATGGTTAAGCTCCTATAACTTGTGAATACGTAAGTAAGTTTGCGATTTGTCGAATCCAACAACCCCTGAAGGTTACTGAAAAATTCCCTGGTTACGATATCCTTAAGTCTATCAAAGCGAATAAAAAAGATTGTAGGAAAAATTCCTATTTCAACCAGTCTTATAAGGCTCTTTCTGATACTTTCTATTGTTAAAAAAACATCTTTTGATTGCATGCTGTCTAAGAAAAGTCTTTCCGTATAGTTTTTAATCGAAGATTGCGAAAAATTTTTTTCAGTCATATCCAATATGCGCTTAAGCGTTAAAATCCAAAAAGGAAAGAATTCCAACTCCACTAAATCGTTTAAATCAACGGGGATAAATAAATGTCTTTTTTCATTACCGATGTATTTTTTGGCTATTTTTTTATGATTTAGAAAGAACCTTAAGAAATTACTAATACCAACCCTTTTCATGCCAATAAGCACAACGCTGTTTCGATTTTTTAACTGGATTCCTAATTCTGACGCTTCTTTTTTCCTAAAGTTTATGGGATAATTAGTCTCAATTATTTTGTCTATCATATGAGGTATTATTGTAAACGTTAATGGGATTTCGCGCAATATTCATCTTTTAGTCAGCTTTCCGTCAACTATCTTGCGGCAAAATCCAAAGAAAATTCTTCATCTCTTGAAATGTTTTTTGAAAATGAAACAATATGGCCCTCCACTTTAAGTTCTTCAGGTCTTGAAATAATTTTATATGTCTTAGGGTAAGTCAGCGAAAATTCAAATGGGTAATCTTCTGTACCAGACTGTTTAAACAATTTATGACTATAATTAAACGAAGATTGGTTTTCCGAAATTCCATTTTGAAAATTATACTTTACCGTTATTGTTTTTAATTTTCCGGCGGGCACGATTACCAAGAATCCATAAATATTCTTATTGCTTTCATATGCTGTCTCTACTTCTAGTCCTTGAGGCGGAAGAAAGCCTTTTTTCTCGTAAGTTTCTGGGTCCGTAATAGCGGGAACGATCATTTGTCTTTCACCATCAACTAGAATTTCCGATAAGAGTGAATTCTTCGGAGCAATAATTCTTAAATAGTTTTTGTAATCTCCTCCCGGCCACTTATTTGGGATGCTTGAATTAAAGTAAGAAATAGACACGCTCTCCTCTACAGTTCCCTCTTCAGCAAGGGTCAGTCTCTGCGATAGCTTTCTTTTTATAAAAAAGTTTGCTTTGTTCGCTCCAAGATTTGCCTCATTTATTCCAAGAAAGTCATTAATTATTAACGGATCGTCTTTTCTTTTATCAAGCAGCGAAGATGACCAACCATTTACAGCCAAGATATTTTGAAGATCATTATTAACTGTTAGTATTAAATGTTTCTGAACCAACGAATCGGAAATTGCTTGAATAAGTGGAAAATAGGAAACATTGCCTGAAACAAACTTTGTCTGCATTGCCCCATAAAGAGATCTTAAGAAATCTTTTTTCTGGGTTGATCCTGGAAAAAAGTCTTTCTCGGTATGCTTTTGCGTTAATTCAAAAAAATTATCTGCAGTTATTATTTCTTTATAATCGGGCACATTCACTGGCCCAATTACACGCAAGATATTTTTAATAAACGACGTGTCTATAGCAATCACTCCTGCAACTTTTTCTCCTGTTTCAGCATTCAAGATATTAGAAGCCAAAGACGCAGACTTAACAAAGTCTATCTCAAAGTTACTGTCTCTTAGATACAAATGAACTGAAGGAAGATATCTTCTTATAGCAAATGGCGGTTCAACATGACCTCTTAATTGTCCATCTGCATCATATACGTCGTGGATGGAAAAATCTGTAATTTTTCCCTTATTTAATTTTAAAATTCCATACGAGTCAATAAGCCCTCCGCCGGGTCTCAGTTCCATGCTGTTTTGAAAAAGCACTAAATAAGTTTTCTGCCCCTCCACTAAAATACTTGGTAAAAAATCTAAAGTATTAGATAAAAATTTAATTAAAGGATCTATTCTTTCAATTTTTTCCATCAAAAATACTGGGACTTTTCCTTCCGCTTTTATTTTCTCAAGCATCATAATCGCACTTTTTAAGTCATTTTTCCCAATGATTACGTTATTGATTGGATCCTGGCTTTCCCCGCTAAAAACTTTAACAAAATAGTCAAGAGCATTAAATACCTGTGAGGTGCCTTTGGATATTTTATATCCCAAATCAATGTCATCTGAAAATCTTTTTAAGCTATTCTCCCTTCCAACAATTCTTCCCTGAAAAAGAAGAACATCTGATGTTTTTTTCCCTATGTAGAAAAATGTTTGAGACAGATGAAGCGAACTCTTCGCTTGAGCTATTTTCCCTTTCTCTAAATTTCCTCTTGCGTAATTTAGAGTACCTAAACCAAGAAGCGAAAAAAATAGTGTAAAAACAAGAGGAGCAAATAGCAAAAGAGCCAGCACCCAAACAAAAAAGGAAAAATATTTTACTCTCTTTATTTTTCTTTTTGTTACTTTATTTTCTGAAATAATTACTGCATTTTTAATATTTATTTTTTTAATTTTGGAAGCCAATGGGTATTTGTCTTCAAGTAAATATTTACCATGTAGAGGATAAGAAATCGTTTCTTTATCCCCTATTGGTTTTGTAAAATCTATTGTTATTTCAGGATTATTTTTTTGGATCATATGAGCTAACGTTAGCTCAGATACTGTATGTTTTGGAAAAATATAAAAAAGGGAACTGGAACTACTTTTGCCTTCTAGAATATCCCTAAGCTTACTTACCGCATCATCTACAAATACCGTATAAGCTCGGCCAAGGCCCTCTCCTACGACTTGCATTCTCCCAAATTTTTGGGCTGAATATATAAAGTCGCTTATCGAAGATTTTAGGTCTTTATCTTTAAAAATTAATCTATTGTCAAAAACGTCTCCCAATAAGACTACTTTCGCTGCCGAAGAGAGACTTAAGGTAATACTTATTTGATTGCGGACTGTCGAAAATAATCCTAGAGCTAAAATAAAATCCGAGTTAGTATTGTTAGCCTTTTTAATCAAAGTGGGTAAAAAGTCTAGACACAAACCCTTTTGATCAATAAGCACAATTTTGGAATACTTGTTATCGGGAATCGATGGAAACTTCTTTAGGAATGGAACATGAATTATGTTTTCATTCTTTTTTTCATAATTTTCTAAAAGCTTTTTACTGACAAGAACTACCCGAAATTCCGATGACAACTTAAGAGCCAAACGCTCTCCTATTAATCCAACTTTATCAATTATAAGAATAATATTAGGAGAATATTTTGCAGAAAAAAGAGCAGGCTTCATAATTTATGAAGCACCATTTTAATTTTTCAAACTGACAATAATATAAATAATCGACAGCATTACAACCTAGGTTGCAAAAATGGTGCTGGATTTATTTTAGGCTAATGCAATATCATTGTCTAGAGCTTGATTAACCAAAGCATCAGCTCTGGTATTTTGCTCTCGAGGAATATGCTTATAAAAGATTGAAAAAAATATTTGCGCTTCTCTTTCTCTTACGTCAAAAAGTAAATTCCGAAGATCTGCATTTTTAACTTTGAAAATCCCTATAATCTGCGAGTAAACCAATTTGGAATCAAGAAAAAAATAAATCTTCGCATTTTTCTCCAGGTCTTTTTTATTTTCAATTATCCAATCAAGTGCTTCTATTACCGCTTTGTATTCCGCAACGTTATTGGTTGTAACTCCGATTGTTTTTCCAAATCCCGCAAGCTTTTTATTATTTTCATCGGTTATGTAAACTCCAATTGCGGCACTTCCAGGATTTCCTCTTGCTCCTCCGTCCGTAAAAACATGAAAATTATTTATCATTTATATTGATAATATCATGAAATAAGTTAATTATATACTGCTCTGCCTTGGTTTTCGGAAAAAGTTCTAAGAGCGACAAATCAATCAAAATGCCGCTTAGGGAAAAATTGGGGCAGGGAATTATCAAAACTCTTATTGTCACTTTAGGTTAGTTTTAGGATCCAACCGACATAACCCAAGAAAAAATAGCAGCAATAATTGCCCCTGTTGCAGAGTTAGAAAATAATGACCAAGCATCCCCAGAATTAAGATTGAAGAAAAAATAAGAAAAGTTTGGTCAAAAATGACGGCCAAATTGTGTGGAAACAAATAAGATTAAAAGATAAAAGGCTAAATTCGAAGCAATGTTCAAAATGCGAATTTTCAAATTATCAAGACGTTTAGAATTTTAAATTTTTGTGATTTAGGCTTATTTTCTTGGCCTGACAATCAGAATTCTATCGCGTCCTTCGCCTTGTGACTCCGAAATAACCTCTCCGTCTCCTTCCAACAATAAATGAACAACTCTTCTTTCCCAAGATTTAAGCTCGGGAATTGCAATTTCTTTTCCTTCCGACAGAACTCTCTCTTTTGTTTCCAAGGCCAAAGTTTTTAACCACTCCGCCCTATTCTTTTTGTAATCTCCAACATCAACTGAAATTCTAATAAACCTTCCAAGCTTTCTAGCAACACACAAAGAAAGCACAAGCTGTAGCCCTTCAAGCGTATCCCCATGATACCCGATAACAACTCCTGTGTCTTTGGTGTTTAAAACGATGTCCAAACTTTCTTCTTTATCGCCTTTTACTTCCAGAATTTCAAAATTCCCTTCAACATCCAAAAGTTTTAACAGCTTTTCCGTTATTTCCTCTATAATTTTTATTTCTTTTTTATCCATTCTGACAGTCCTCCTAATCCTGCAATTTTATATTGCTGTATGATACCAAAAATCGTGAATGTATTCCAGTACAAAGCAAGCCCCATAGGAAAACCGTATGCGAAGAATCCTATCATAAGAGGCATTAGATATAGTATCTGATTTTGCATAGCAGTTGACATATCTCCCTTCACGTTTTTTTCTTTTTTCTCTTTTGGTGAATCTGACGGATATTTCCGTACGGGTGCTGGCGCCATCATCTTTGACTGGACAAATTGCAGTGAGGCTGTAATAAGAGGAACCAATAGAAGTGCCCATCCATATTGACCAAAATCCGACGGTTTATGTGAAAGATCTATTCCTAAAAATTGAGGACTTGGTATCTTCGTAAGATCCGGTATAAAAGAGTAGGTGGAATCATTAATTCGATTTAATCCCGACTTGATGTCAAAAAAAGCAAAGATTACCTGATATAAAGCGATAAATATCGGCATCTGAATTAAAGCAGGCAAACATCCGGAAAGAGGATTATATCCATGCTCTTTAAAAAGAGCCATCTGGGCTTGAGAAAACTTCTGTTGATCTCCCTTATGTTTTTCTTTAAGTTTATCTAAATGAGGCTTAAGATCTGCCATCTTTCGAGCAGAGCGTATCTGCCCAGACATTAATGGCCAAATAAGAATTTTTATTACCGCTGTCAAAGCTATAATTGAAAAACCCAATGATCCTGAAATTCCAATAGCATTAAACGCATGAATAAATAAAACCGTTATGTTAATAATCGGGTCGATAAAAAGAGTGTTAAATATTGTAATAATTGCAGAAAAAGGGTTCATGGATTCGATCTCCTCACTATGACCCTGAGCGAAGTCGAATGGGTCACCTGCACGCCCCTATTCTTTTTATACCCAATAGAATTCCTAAAACCCCATGCTGTTTTACCATTCGTTTTATATACTCAGAACAGGTAGGGGAGAACTTGCACATTCCATTAACGCCTAAAATGCTTTTGATGAATGGAGAAAAAAAACCTTGATATATAGAGATAAGTAAAATAAATAGTTTTTTCATTTTTTTATAAGTCCTGCTTTTTCTAAAGCGTTTTTTATTATTCCGTAATTTTCTTCTTTTGTTTTATCCAAAACTCCAATTCTTGTTATAAAAAGTATATCATGTCCGGGCACCATGTTCTTGTTTAAATCGCTTAATACCTGTCTAAAAATTCTTTTAATCCTATTTCTTACAACCGCTCTTTTGTCAATCTTTTTTGAAACAACAATACCGAATCTGTTTAATAAAAGCCCATTTTTTTTCTCTTTCAGAGCAAACTCCGCAGTATTAAAATTGCAGGAATTATTAAACTTCACTCCTCTTGCCAAGCGATTTTCTCTTTTAAACATTTTGACTCTTGCTTTCAAATTGTTTTTCTAAATAGAAAGCCCTGCTCGTCCCTTGGATCTTCTTCTTTTTAGTGTTTTTTTTCCACCATGGGATCTCATTCGGACCAAAAACCCATGCTTTCTTTTTCTCTTTACCTTCTTAAGAGTTATAAGCTTTTCCATAAATTCTCCTAAAATAGTATAGCAAAAACTCGTAATTATTAAAAGGAGTAAAAGAAGATACGGTTATATCTACTTTTGCATCTTGACAAAAAGTTATCCACATAGTTAAACTTCTTGATGTATGAGGGAGGAAAACAGCGTTCTTTGGAAAAAGATTTTAGGAGAAATTGAAACAGAAGTATCCCGCGCCAATTTTTTAACTCTTTTTAAATCAACAGGTCTTCTTTCTTTAGAAGACGGGGTAGCCTCCGTCGCCGCCCCATCAACAATGATTATTGACCTTTTGCAAAAACGGTTTTATCAGATTATTAAAAAGACCGTTGATAAATATACCAACATTGATACGAAAATAATTTTTGTTCCAAAAAATATTAACGAGAAACTTAAGGAAAACGTCATGGGCACTCCTCTTTTTACCCAACCCGAGGAGAAGAAAAAACCATTTGTCGGACACCTTCCCAGAGTTAGGCCTGACTATACTTTTCAAACCCTGGCTGTTTCCTCAACCAATCAACTGGCGTATGTTTCCGCAACAACAGTTGCCAAAAAAATAGGTACTGCTTATAATCCTCTTTTTATTTATGGACCTGTCGGGGTTGGAAAAACCCATCTTATGCAGGCAATTGCAAACGAGGTCTACGCAAATAATCCGGATAAAAAAATCATCTACATAACTTCCGAAGAGTTCACCAACGAAGTAGTAGAGGCAATTAGAAACAATGACACCGCCAGAATGAAAAGAAGGTTCAGAAGTATTGATCTTTTAATTGTAGACGATGTGCAGTTTTTTGCAGGCAAAGACAGGGCACAAGAAGAGCTTTTCCATACGTTTAACATACTAGTTGACGAAGGAGCGCAGATCGTTCTATCCTCAGATCGTCCACCTTCCGAAATAAAAAAGCTGGAAAAAAGATTGTCTTCTCGTTTTGCAGGAGGATTAACCGTAGACATAGAAGCAGCAGACTTTGAGCTTCGCTGCGCAATTCTTCTCATCAAAGCCAAAAAATATAACCTGGATTTACCAATTGAGGTCGCAAAAAAAATTGCTGAAAAAGCGCATGACTCAAGAGAACTTGAGGGACTTCTTCTTAAAGTAATTACTATTACCACCAGCCACAACACGCAAATTACACCAGATTTAGTAGAAGAAGTTCTTAGTAGGGAGGGGGTTGAGGAAAAACATTTTTTTCGCCCGGATGAAATTATCAAAAACATCTGCATGTTTTACGATCTCAAAGAAACTTTAATAAAAGGACCAAAAAGAGACGCACACATAGTAAAAGCAAGGCAAATTGCGATGTATTTGTTAAAACAAGAGCTTTCTTTAAGTTATGTCGAAATAGGAAACATTTTGGGAGGAAGAGATCACACCACAATCATGCATGGGGTTGGAAAAATAGAAAAATTGTTGTTTAATAAAGTTTTCTTGGAGGAAATAATGGGGATAAAGTCTTTATTAAAAAACAAAGCTAACAATTGAAGAAAGCTAGTCGGGTTATCAACTATAAAAATCCAGCCTTTTCCCACAACTTATCCACATCTTTTTACCTATACGCTCTTGCTTTTTTCCACTTTTCCATATACACTACTACAACTACAAATTTATAAATTATAGAAAAAAAATGACCCACTCGACTAACACAGGGTCATAGCGAGTTTATTGAATCTATGAAGTTTTCTCTACTTTCGAAAAATCTGCAAAAAAAATTACTATTTGTGAATCACGCTATTTCTACCAGATCTCAACTTCCGATCCTTCTTAATTTTCTAATTGAAGCAAGAAAGGGAAAACTTTCTATCAGCGCAACAGATTTAGAAATCGGTATTATAGCCGAAATTCCAGCAAAGATAGAAGAAGAAGGTGCAGTAACAGTGTCAGCAAAAACCCTTACGGAATTAATAGGGGCGATTCCTTTGGATAAAATAATTTTTGAAACAGAAAAAGGAGGATTAAGATTAACTGGGGAAAAAACAAAAGCCACCTTTCAGGTAATCCCAACGGAAGACTTCCCAAAATTATATGAAGATAAGGGAAAAGAATTAATAATCCTTAAAAAAGAAACTATAGATAAAGATTTTTCAAAAATTGTTTTTGCTGCGAGTTCGGATTCAGAGAGACCAGCTCTTTCCGGTATTCTAATAAAAGAAGAAAAAGAGGGGTTTTTACTGGTTGCAACAGATGGATATAGGCTTTCTTTAAAAAGACACGTTTTGCAAAATACTAGAAAAAATCCATCGGATAATGAAAAAGAAGAAAACGCAATCTCCATGATTGTTCCCTCTAGAATTATTAGGGAACTTGTTTGGATGGGGAAAGATTCCGAGAGCGAAGAGGTGGCGGTTTATGTCTCAAAAGAAAAAAACCAAATAATCTTCTCTCAGGACGACATTGTTTTGATTGGAAGACTGATTGAAGCAGAATTTCCTAATTTTGAAAAGATAATTCCCACAGACTTTTCTACAAAAACCATATTTGAGAGGCAGGATTTGCAAGAGGCGATTAAAGCAGGATACGTATTTGCCAGGCAAACCGCTGGAATAATCAAATTTTCTGTCAAAAAAAATAAAATAATTGTTTCCGCCAATGCTCCTTCTGTGGGGGAAGACACTATTGAAGTTGATGCAAAAACAACAGGCGAGGAAAACGACATTGCTTTTAATGCCAGGTATCTTTTGGATTTTCTATCAAATACAACAGGAGAAGCTATGTCTTTTGAGATGACAGGACCTCTTAATCCCGGTGTCTTTAAAGAGGTAGGCGACACTTCTTTTATGCATCTTATAATGCCTATTAGGGTACAGCAGGAGTCGGCGTAGAAGTTTGGGTGGGCAGAATTGTTGGGGAAATTTCAATTGTTGGGCTTGGATTAGTTGTTTGTGAACGCGTGTCAATAGGCGGTGTTCCAACAACTCCCCCCATTAGTACGGTTACCATAATGAACGTAAAGACAAGCACAACAATAAGCGCTATTGCCACGGGCATAGATGTTCCCAGAAAAGCAAGAATTCCTTTTTTTACTGTCTGTTGAGCAAGTGTTGACCCAACCTTATTTAAAGGATTAGAAAACCCCCTGCCTCTACGCGCCCAACTGTTGATAAAATCTATTCCTTGCCCTATTCCTCCAGATGAACGTTCTTTTTGGGGTTCTTGATTTTGTTTTGGATCCATAAGTTATTAAAATATTTCCGGCTCACTCCTATTTGACAAAGGAGTGCTATTTTGGTTGGTAGTGCTGGGAGCAGTGTCCCGAATGGGTGTTTCCATTGGGTTACCTTGGGGCGTAGATGGGCTTTCAATACCCTCTTTGTCTTGTCTGTCTTTTAATTCTTGTGGATTTGATGTTGCCAATTCTTTTTCAAACGGAGCTGCGACTACCTTAATTGCAACATGGCTTCGTCCTGCAAAAAATAATCCTTCACCAACACCCGAGGACAACAATAATTCTTTTTCTCCTTGGGACAAATAAAAAACTTGGGAAACAACGTCAATTTCTGATGGGCTTTGTTTTAGAAGTATTTGAGTAGAGGAGTTAGATAATACCGCTTTACCATAATCAATTGAAAGAAAATCTTGAACGTCCTGAGTTGCCGTTGTTAAGGCTAGGAAATATTTTCTTGCTCTTTTAGCAATTCCAAAGACAAACGATGCGGAATCTTCATATTTCATTAAATACCACGCTTCATCTAGGATTAAAAGGCGTTTTTTTAAATTTTTCCTTATCTTGGTCCAGACAAAATCCAAAATGATATGCATTGCAATTGGCCTTAACTCATCCTCCAAAGCCTTGATGGAAAAAGCAGTAAAGGGATTTTTAATATCAAAATTTGATTGTTGGTTAAATAGCCCACTTAGGGATCCCTTAATAAACTTTTCTAAACGAAGAGCGAGTTCGCTTGCGTTTGGATCCTCCATCCCCAGCAAAACTTTATAAAGGTCTTCCATTAAGGGTGGTTCTTTTTTTTGAGTAGTGGGATCGGTAGTGATGCCTTTTTGCCGATAGGTTTCAACCAATGCCCTATCGAGTATCGCATCGTGAACAGCATCCAGTTCTCCCATAACAATTCTTAAAAGCGCATGTAAAGAAAGTATTTTTAAGCCCAATTCGTTTTCTCCCTCAACGTACATTCCTGATAAATCAAACGGATTAATTTTGATAGGGGAACTTGGTGTAAAAGAAACATATTCTCCGGCAAAGGTTTTAGCAATTGCCTCGTATTCTCCTTCGGGATCGATAATAATTATTTCTGTCCCGAACATAAATTGGCGCATTGCCTCAAGTTTGATTAAAAAAGATTTTCCAGATCCGGATTTTCCAAAAACAACCTCGTTAGCATTTTCCAGGGAAAATCTATCAAAAATAATTAAAGAGCCGTTTTGCTGATTTAGCCCGTACATAATTCCCTTGTCTTGGGTAAGGGTTGCTGAGGTAAAGGGAAAAGTCGACGCCAGCGAGGTGGTATCCATATTGCGAGCTATATAAAGCTCATCAAGGGCAATCGGAATTGTTGACTTGAATCCTTCCTCCATCTGTAACGTTGCAGTTTTTGGCAGTATTAACAAAGAGGAAAGGGTTGATTCTAGTATTTTTGAAGTTTCATTAAGTTTAGCGAGACTATCGGAGTATAGGGTGATATAAAGGCTCATTTGAAAAAACCTTTCCATGCCCTTGGCCAATTCTTCTGTTAAAGATTGCGCATCCTCTAGGCTAGCTTGAATTTTCGCATCAACCACTAGTCCCTGATCGATCTGGGAAGCAATAGTTGCCTCCATTTCTGCTATTTTTCTTCTGATGTCCGAAAGTACATCGGGCGAAGAGGTTGGGTAAACAAACATGGAGATATTAAGGGAGTGATCGAAATCAATAACAGGCGATAACCAATTTGGGGAAACAAAGCGAGGATAGCCAACAACAAAAAAAGTTTTATAAAATCTTTCTCCAACTCTTATGAAATTAAAGTCTACCTCAACCGAGGAGGGGGCAATAATGTCAACTAAAGAAACCGTACCTTTTTGTAGCCCCGTTAAGGGTGAAGTTTGGCTTGGAAGATTTTTCTTTTTGTTATTTTTAAAAAACATAGCTAAGTATTTGATTTTCTCAGAACTGGAAATTTAATACCTTGCAGAGCTTGATTAATCGGTTCAAAATCGCCATTATAAATTTCATGAAATAATTTTACTAAGTCTTCCCTCATTAATGTTTTTGCGGATAAGTCCATTCTCTGTAGCTGCGTATGTAAAGATTCTGCCTTGGAAGAAAGCCTGCTTTTGGCAGAGGTGAAAAAGTTGTCCCCTCTTATACTTATGCCGCTCTCAAGTCCCGAGTATTGAATTACTATGTAGAATTTTTTATCCAAGACTGTATTTACTTTTACCAATTCTTGCACAAATTCCCTGTAAAGTTTTATTTGGTTTCGCAAGAGCTGGTTTTGACTTTTGGAAATCTCCCCATCCAGAAGTTTTAGATACGAAGAGATATCGATTTTTTTGCTTCGGATAAGTATTTGTATGGGAAAAGACAAAGAGTTTAACAAAGAAGAATAGGAGATAATCTTTACATCCTGTTCCTCCTTAGAGAGTAAAGAAAAGTTAGTTGCCTGAACTTCGATAATCAAACAGGCGGTTCCGTTAGAAAGTAAGACGATGTTGTCTACAATATCAGAAATCTCTATAAATTTTTGGGTTGTGGCTTGGATTTTTTGAGCAGATTTCATAAGTTAGCTACATGGGTTTATTCATTTTAACTACTCTAACCATTCTGGAACAGAGACCTCCTCAGCTCTTCTCTTGTGTCTATAGAGACTGCAACGATAGGGGGGATTATCTGTCCCGTAACATTAATTGTTTTTATTTCGAATTTATTTTGAGACTTTGGGTCTTCGAACTCAATGGTATAGGCTCCATTTGCAAGGGGGGTAGCGGATGCAAACCTACCAAACTCATTTGTTTTAAATGCTCTGATCGGATTGCCGTCTTTGTCCTTAATCTCGATCAAAATTCCGGGCAGCGCATTGCCTCGGGGATCTTTGGTGGCGCCCACTACGAGAGAAGGGGAGTCTGGCATGCTTGGTATTGCGCTATTTGCACCTATGCTCCTTGGTATGGGGCTTATGTTTTTGAAAGGGGTTGATTGTGTGCCCAATTCCTTTTTTGACTCAGTATTTTTTGACTCAATTGTCGCAGGCAAAGTAATGGGGGGTGTCGAACTATTGGTTGGTTTAGGCGAACCATTTATTTTAGGAGCATTTTGCGTTGTATTTTGGTTAGATATTAAAATAGGGTTTGTGTTGGGTAAAGAAATAGCATTAACTGGTGTGTTTTGGGAGGGGAGAGGTAGATTGTGATTTTCCGCCTTGGTCGGTTGAGGGTGAAGTTTTAGCTGATTATTTTGAGAGGACGGAGAATTATTTGTTTGTTGGTTTTTTGGAATAGCTGTCTTGTCTATAGAATAAAACGGCGCGCCGGATTTATCGTACAAAAATTGAGTTGGTCGAAAGAGCGCTTTTATAAAATTTCCAATCATTACATCCATTGGTCGTCCTCCGATCGGTACGTAAGCAAGTCCTATTCCTAAAAAAGCAAATAGGGAACAAAGCGGAATTTTTATTAAAAGCATAAGAGGCAATTGCAAAAAAAGCCAAGCTAAAATAATGCCTGTTGCAAGATATGCAAACTGTTTAATTGTCATATTACCAATTAGTTTGAATTGAAATCCCGTTACATCCTGGGGGATGGGGTGGTTTTCCATATAAAATTAGTCTATAACGTGAAAAATTACAATGCAAGATAATCAAAATAGGTCAAACAAAAGAAGTCTTAGGCTCAGTTGTGAAAAGTGCTATGCCACTTCGCTTTAAAACCGTCGATCTGGCATATACTTCCGAAGCTTTCAGGACATAGTCATAAGATTTATTTTTGTTGAAAATTAAAGCTTCGTAGGCATTATGCTTTGTATTTTTAAAGCGAAGGAGTATAAAATAAAGACGTGATTTATTTGGGATTAGTTATTGTTGAAATTTTAATATTGTTTTTGTTGTCAAGGGCGGTGAGCAAGCTTCTGTCTCAGTTTATGTCAACGAATTTTTTGTTTTTCCTTTTTTTGCCGGGAGTAATTATTCATGAATTATCGCATTTATTTGCGGCTGCCTTTTTATTAGTACCGGTAGGAGAGATAGAGTTTTCCCCAAGAATTACCGATAGCGGATTAAAACTTGGTAGTGTTAAAATTGCCAAAACAGATCCTATCAGAAGAAGTCTAATCGGTTTTGCTCCTGTTCTTGTCGGAGTTTTAATTCTAATTGGAATTGCCTATTTTTTCTCAACCAATATTACGTTTTTCAAAGATAAGGATATTTATGTTTTGGGAGCTACAGCCTTGGCGATAGTTTACGTATTGTTCGCAATTACAAATACGATGTTTTCAAGTAAGAAAGATATGGAGGGGACACTGGAAATTCTAATAACTATATTAATAGTTTTTGCTATTTTTTATATTCTTGGCTTCCGTCCATCGCTTGATTTTGCAAAGAACATCTTAACAAAGGAAGTTGTTGAAATTGGTCAGAAATCAGCAGTTTTTCTTCTTATGCCAATCACAATAGATGTATTTATCTTGGGGGTAATTAGAGTTTTTAAAAAAAGATGAATCATGAATGATGAATCAGGAATCACGGAAAGGAATCATAATTCTACCTACGATTACTAGCAGCCGAAGCCAAAATTTCTAATACACTCAACTCCGGTAACAGCGACGATGATGTTGATTATACCAAAAGAGAGCAGAACAATCAGAAGTCCCAATATCCCATAGATTAAATTATTTCTTGCGCCCTCAAGCTTTTTTGGATCTCCGCCCGAATGGATAAACTTAAATCCTCCGAAAATAAAAATTGCCAAAGCAATCAGTCCGGTAAAAGTTAGCAAAGCATTGACCATGTTTGAAAAAATTGCAGGAATGCAGCTAAGAGTGGCGACATCTTTGCCGCCAGAATCATAGACACAGCCTTTAATAATCTCGTTCCAGGAATGAAACATAACTCAAGAGTAGCAAAGAAAAAATAAAAAGACAAGAGATTTGATTAAAAAAACTGTTATTGGGGGGTGGTATCGAGGGATGGAAGTGTAATATTGTTAATACTAAACCCTTTAATAAAGAACCCAAGTACAAAGTTAATTAAGAAAAATGCCAAAAAAACTACAATTAACCCGACAATTGCAGCAATAATATGATTTCTGGCTGATTCAACCTGATCTTTTTCGCCTCTTGAGGTAATCCATTTTATTCCCCCATAGATTAAGTAAATTACCGCCACAATTGCAGCCAGAATAAAAAACAGTTGGACAAATCCGCCCAACACGCCTCCCACGCCTAATCCTGATCCTCCAAAGTTACAAATGTCTTTAAATATGCCAGCATTATCACAGGGCTGCACGGTTTGAGCATATGCAAATGGGGCAATGAAAATATAAGATAAGGTTGACAAAGAAAATAAAACTGATTTCTTCATCGTAGTCTTAGCGTACACAGATTTTTGAAAGATGTCAAGTCCCAAAGTAGAACGAAATTCACTTTGGGACGCAGACCCCGTCAAAGTCGCTCCGTGAGGCGCATTCGAACGGAATTGAAAAGCCGAATGGTAAGACTCTACGGGGTCAAGGGGTAAAAATTACTTAACTTTATATGGCAGATTGTGCTTAAATGCGTTTTGCTTTGCCCGCTCAATTATTTTTTCTGCATTCGGAAAACCCTTTGAGATTATTTGGGGGAGGGGAATGCTTTTTTCAAAGTAAAGATATAAAACTTGATCTGCTTCTTTATAGGAAAAGCCAAATTCCCCCTCATCGGTTTGGCCTTCCCAGAGCCCTGCAGTTGGAGTTTGATTAATTATGTTTTTAGGAATACCAGCATGTTCAGCAAGTTTATAAACTTGAGTTTTGTAAAGGTGGCGGATCGGTTCGAAATCCGATGCCTCATCGCCAAAGCGGGTAAAATATCCAAGATAAAATTCTGATTTATTTTCCGTTCCGCAGACCAAAGCATTATGTTTTTTAGCCAGATCATAAAGTAGAATCATTCTGACTCTGGCCATAATATTGCCAAATCTTAACCGATTTGCCCCTCCGAAGCCTTGCTCGGCCTTCGTAGCCACTTCGGCGAAGGAGGCGCGAAGGGGGGCCAAGTTAAATGTTTTTGCAATTTCATCAACGAGGCTTTTTATGGAAATATTATAGATATTTTTTGGAGGAATTTTCGTGTCTTGTAAAATGGGGTTAAGAGCATCGATTTGAGGCTGAAAATAATATAAATGCGCAACAAAAATATTTTCAGGCGCAATAGATTCTTTTAAAAGCGCAAAACAAAGCGCAGAATCAACACCACCCGACAGTCCAATCACGACATTCTTAAAATTCTGTTTCCGCAGAGTAGTTTTAGTGAAATCAATTATGCGAATGCTTTCTTTTCTTGGATCAATTTTAGGTAAATTGTTCATATTGAATTATGAATTATGAATCAAGAATCATGGGAGGAATATAATCTATGTCTTAATTCATGATTCATGCTTCCTGATTCATTTATATAGTTTATTTCTCATTATATAATCTTCCACTTTTTTTGGCACGAGGTCGCTAATAGATTTTCCACTCTTTACTCTTTGTTTTATTTCCGAGGAAGAGATATTAATATGCGGAAAATCTTTGGCATTTAGAATGATTAAATTTTTCCCAATTTGTTTTTCACTCATTAATTTTTTAATCTCTTGTGCGACGTCAACATGTGTCCCTCTTGGAAAAATAATTAATCCAAAATCCCTTAAAATGGCTTGCCACTCTTTCCATTTATTAAAACTTATTAACTGATCGGATCCGATTATCCAACAAAACCTGTCGAGAGGATATTTTTGTTGCAGCGCTTTTAATGTGTCGACGGAGAAGCTTACGGAATTTTTGTTTATTTCCAATTCGGATACCTCTATGTTTTTTTCTTGCAGAAATTTTGTCATCTGTAGCCTGTGAGAAGAGAGAGTTAAATTCTTGCCAAAGGGGTGTATATTCACGGGCATTAATATAACCTTGTTGGCTTTTTTTGTTTTTAAAATATTTCTAGCAATTTTCAGGTGTCCGTTATGAGGAGGATCAAAGCTTGAGCCCAAAATAGCAATATTCATATCATGGCTTGTATTTTATACTATGTGGTTATCCTTGCCAAGACAGAAGGTTAACGCCAAAAAACTGCCCCAGGAGATTTAGGAGAAAAAATGATAGTAAAATAAAAATTAAGCCAATAATTGCGTATCTTACTCTTTCCCGGCCGCTTTGAAATCTTTCTTTATCTCCGCCAGACGAAACCATATTAATTCCTCCGCGAACCAAAGTGAATACGGCAAAACAAATAGCAACAATAATTGCCACAACGATTAAGGCGCTGATGAATTTAGCTCCCATATCCAGTCCGCCGGTTGGTGTCCCTTGCGGTAA
>JACQKL010000012.1 GCA_016204535.1 Candidatus Levyibacteriota bacterium
AAGTAATTATTTCAATGTAGTATATAGCGGAAGTAAACAAAGATCAAATGTGAGAGAGCAAAATTTTGAACTTAAGGGCATTGTTAGAATAAGAATCCGATATGATGCTAAGGAAAATAAAAGCACAATTATTGTTAGAGAGTCTAGGGGTGAGAAGGTGAAAGAGGTAAGAAGTGGTTTAGCATTACTTCAGTTGCTAACTAATAAAGGACAGCTGACAACTACATACTGATTATTTTTATTTTGGGGTATTGACTGAAGGGAAAATACGTTGTATAATAAACTTTATCCTTAAATAGAGTTTTAAAGGGATTTATTGTTGGTATTATGGCTGACGCAAAAAAATACGAAAGAAAAAAACCTCATGTAAACATCGGAACAATTGGCCACGTTGATCATGGTAAAACTACTTTAACTGCGGCAATCGCAACAGTTCTTTCCAAAAAAGGATTGGCAACTGCAAAAAAGTACGAAGATATTGATAATGCTCCGGAAGAAAAAGCAAGGGGCGTTACGATTAATATCTCCCACATCGAATACGAAACGGAAAAAAGACATTATGCCCACATTGACGCTCCGGGGCATGCAGATTACATCAAAAACATGATTACTGGCGCAGCCCAGATGGATGGAGCAATTTTAGTTGTTTCAGCGCCAGATGGCCCAATGCCACAGACTAGAGAACATATTCTTTTAGCTAGACAAGTTGGAGTTCCCTCAATTGTGGTATTTCTTAACAAGGTTGATATGGTTCAAGATGCAGAGCTTTTGGATTTGGTAGAGATGGAAGTAAAAGAGCTTCTAACAAAATACAAATACCCTGGTAACGAAATACCTATAATTAGGGGTTCAGCACTTAAAGCCTTGAATGGTGATCCGGAAGGCGAAAAACAGATAATGGCTCTTATGGACGCAGTTGACAGTTATATACCAACTCCAACAAGGGAGGTCGAAAAACCATTCTTGATGCCTGTTGAAGATGTTTTCTCTATTAAAGGACGCGGAACTGTGGTAACCGGAAGAATTGAAAGAGGGAAGATAAAAATCAATGATCCGGCAGAAATTATTGGGATTAAACCCACCAAAGGAACTGTTGTGACTGGGGTTGAAATGTTTAGAAAGCAGCTTGATGAAGGACAAGCAGGAGATAATGTTGGACTTTTGATAAGAGGAATTGAAAAAGATGATGTGGAAAGAGGTCAGGTTATTGCAAAACCCGGAAGTATTACTCCTCATACAGAATTTGAAGCAGAAGGATATATTCTTACCAAAGAAGAAGGTGGACGCCATACGCCATTCTTCACCGGATACAGGCCGCAATTTTATATTAGAACAACCGATGTAACTGCCGAAGTTACTCTGCCAAAAGGCGTTGAAATGGTGATGCCCGGAGATAATACCAAAATGACAGTCAAACTTATTGTGCCGGTTGCGATGGAAGAAGGACTTAGATTTGCTATTAGAGAAGGCGGAAAGACTGTTGGAGCCGGAGCTATTTCCAAAATAATCGCCTAAGTTACTCCTTAAGTACTTCTTGAATATTCATTTTTTATATTGTAGAATACAAAAATGCCTAAAGGACGAATTAGAGTACGTTTAAAAAGTTATGATGCTCGGGTAATCGATTCTTGCTGTCAGCAGATTTTGGATACAGCTATACGAACTGGTGCAAAAGTGGTGGGGCCAATTCCTCTTCCAACCAAAAGAAGCGTTTACGCAATTAACAGATCTCCTTTTATCGACAAAGATGCCAGAGACCATTTTGAAATTAAAGTTCACAAAAGATTAATTGATATTATTTCCCCAACCGAAAAAACAATCGATTCCTTAACCCATCTGGAATTACCCGCCGGAGTAAATATTGAAATAAAGATGTAAATCCTTAGGTGTCAACGTAGTCCACCCCCGGGGTGTACAGTGTTCAAAATCATTTTAATTCCTATAGATTTCGCGTCTGTGCCTAACGCGTAGGATAACAATTACGTCTCTATCTATATCAAAGACAATTCGATAATTTCCGATTCTCCACCGATACGCACCAAGTGAAAAATCTATTAGTTTTTTTGCATAAAAAAGAGGATTTTTTGCGTAAGTTTCCAGCTTGCTTTTTAACCTTTTTTTTACGACCGTATCTAATTTTTGAATATCTTTTACAGCACTTTTAGTATAGAGGAGTTTGTGTCCCATTACAGTTCGCCAAAAACTTGGTCATGAGAGAGGACGTCTCCACTCTTATATTCTTTTCGTGCTTTTCTTATACTTGCAAGATAATCAGTGTCAGTAAGGGTAAGTAAGTCTTCAAAAAGATCAATATTGACCAAGGCAGAAGAAATCTCACCCTTTTTAGATACGAGAAAGAAATTTCTTTTGCCAGTTACCTCTTTTAAAGTATCTGCCAAATGATTCCTTAATGTGGTTGCATTTACAATATTCATGTTAATTTATATTATACATTTCAAATGTACATTGTCAATGCTCAAAACGGTTTACCTATTAACCTATTATACACTGTAGTATGGAGGGGAGTTTCAAGTGACTAAACGGGGTACATGGAATAAAATAGAATTATAGTTTCCAAGGAAGAAGAGGTTTTTTATCTTGATCTCTATGTATTACAAGTCCAGCTAATCCAGTTTGAGTAAATGTTAATATTCCGTTTTCCGTTATTTCTTCTTTCCAAAGTGCGTCAGTAATGTCTCCGTGAAGAAGTTGAAAAGCGTATCTCCTATTTCCTTCTAAATATTCTTTGGGTCCACGAAAAGGTAAGTCTGGGGATACTCTTTGCAGCGTCTTTTTAAGAAATTCATATGTTGGTTTTGCTTTTTCTTCGTGTCCTTCCGTCATTCCACGTCCACCATATTGCATTGTCCATGCAGGTTTTCCTTTATATCTTACGGTCGTCATCCCTGGAGCTCTGAAATAACCAGTATATCTATCTCGCAAACTCCAATTTCCCCTGGCATACTCTAGTTCTTTGTAGTCGGGAGTTTCTGGTTCTACCTCTTTTCCGTCTCCTGCCCAAGTTGCAAGATTTGCTTCTACGATAAATTCAGAAAGCTCTCTCAACCATTGATTTCTTGTTTCAGCCTCAGCTTGATTTTCTTTTTCCAAAGTCATGGCGTGATTATTATATATGGACATCTATTGCATTTCAAGCTCTATCGGTATATAATTACCCTTGAAAGTCATGTTTAACCGACTGGAGGTAAATAAGGCTGCATAAGAGATAGTTTTTGGGATTTTTTCCCTGAAGCGACTCAATGTGGTCGCTTTTTTGGTTTTAACCCATTCGACTTTGCTCAGGGCAAAAATATGAACGCATTATTAGGTAAAAAAATCGAACAATCGCAAAAATTCCTACAAAATGGAATTCGCATTCCCGTGACAAGGCTAAGTGTTAATGGAAATGTTGTGGTTGCAATAAAAACTAAAGATAAAGATCAATATAGCGCAGTGCAAC
>JACQKL010000013.1 GCA_016204535.1 Candidatus Levyibacteriota bacterium
GCGGATTTTACTAACTTAACTCGCTTCAAAGAGGATTTTAAAAACACGAAAACTTTTTCCCTTTCCCAAAATTACCGCTCAACGCAAAAAATTTTAGATGCCGCTTCGTCTGTTATTTCCAAAAATACCAGCCACCCGGTTCTCAAACTTTGGACTCAAAATTCTCAAGGAGAAGAGATAACCATCTTTGAAGCGCGAAACGAACAGCAAGAAATAGAATTTATCGTCAATAAAATACGGGAATTTAAACAACCAAGAAACAAAAAAGATTTTAAATATTCTGACATTGCTATTTTGTATAGAACGAACGCTCAATCACGAATCCTGGAAGAAATTTTTTTACACAATAGTATTCCTTATATTCTTATAGGGGGAACGCGCTTTTATGAAAGAAAAGAGATAAAGGATGTACTTGCATACCTTCGAAGCCTAGATAATAAAAGAGATAAAATATCACTAAAGCGTATTGAAAAGATTGGAAAGAAAAAAATGGAGAAATTTCTAGATCTTCAAGAATCGTTTGAAAAATTTAGTAATTTACCAACAATCGATATTTTGGATAAAATTATAAAACATACCGAATATCTAAGTCTGTACAATGAAGCAGATGAAGAAGACAGAGAAAGGTTGGAGAATATTAAAGAACTTCGTTCTGTTGCTCTTAAGTTTCCCGTTCTGACAAATTTCCTGGAAAACGTTTCTCTCGTCGAACAGGAATATATGCCCGATAAAGGAAACGGTCAGTTTAAGAAAGATGCGGTAATTCTTATGACGCTACATGCAGCCAAAGGTCTTGAATTCCCATATGTATTCATGATTGGTATGGAAGAAGGATTGTTTCCCCACTCACGATCTCTTATGGATAAACATGCGCTTGAAGAGGAAAGAAGACTTTGTTATGTAGGAATGACACGGGCCAAAAAAAGACTTTTCTTAAGCTATGCAAGACGTAGAATCTTCTTTGGTCAAAAAACCTCAAATGTTGTTTCTAGATTTATTTTGGAGCTTCCTGAAAATGTTATTGAGCAAAATATCTATCTTGCCAACCAAGAAAATAAATCGCAGGATTTTTTATGAAGAATTACTTAGCTAATCATCCATTACAATCCAACGAATGGGGAAAATTTCGAGAAAAAACAGGAGTTAAAGTAATTAAGGTAAATGGAATGCAAATGACAATACATAAAATTCCCCATACTCCGTGGACCATTGGCTATATTCCTAAAGGTCATCTTCCAAACAAAGAAACAATATTGAATCTTAGAAGCATTGGCAAAGAGGAAAAATGCATTTTTATACAATTGGAGCCAAATGCAATAAGAAATGAAAATTTAAAATTAAAAATTGAGAATTTAGACCTTCGGCCATCCTTTCATCCTCTTTTTACCAAATATACCTTTATTCTAGATTTAACAAAATCGGAAGATGAATTGCTAAAAGCCATGCATCCAAAAACCCGCTATAACATCAAGGTAGCTCTTAAACATGGCGTAAAAATAATTGAAGACAATAGCGATGAAGCTTTTGAAACTTATTTAGAACTTACAAAAGAAACGACTAAACGCCAGAATTTCTATGCCCACACACCAAAATATCATCGGCTAATGTGGAAGACATTGCGAATTCAGAATTCAGAATCTAGAATTCAAAATCTTGACAAAAACAAACTTTCAGCTCATCTGTTCTTAGCTAAATATGTCTCCCAATCCAATTCTGAATTATCAATTATGAATTCTAAATTGCAAGAGCACACTCTTGCTGCTTGGATAGTCTTCGTCTACAAAAATACACTTTATTATCCATACGGCGCATCAAGTGCCAAGTATCGAGAAACTATGGCATCAAATTTAATGATGTGGGAAGCAATTAAGTTTGGAAAAAAATTGGGTTTAAAAAAATTTGACATGTGGGGAGCTCTCAGTTTTAATCCTGACAAGAATGACCCCTGGTACGGGTTCCATAGGTTTAAAGAAGGTTATGGACCGGTACTTACCGAACTTATTGGCAGTTTCGACCTAGTTATAAATCCTCTACTTTATGAGATTTATAAGATTTTAGATAAAAGCCGCTGGACATTTCTTAAGCTTAAAAAATAATTTTAGTATTTTATTTTATTTTATATAGAAAAATATTGTTTTTTTTATCAAACGCTTCAAGGGGTAAATTACTTTTATATCTTAAGCTCACTATAGTTGTTCCCTTTTTAAGTTCTTTCAAAAATTTTGGTCTCAATCGTTCCAACGCTTTAGGGACGAGATAAACAAAGATAACTGAAGCATTGGAAATATCTACATCGTGAAAGTTTTTTTTAATTATTTTTATTTTTTTATCAAAACCGCTTATTTTAAATCTGATTTTGGAAAATAAATATCTTAAAGGATCGATTTCAATTCCAACCCCTTTTGCTCCAAATTCTGAAGCGATAATACTTAGAGCTGTTCCATCTCCGCATCCTAAATCATAAACAATATCCTCTTTGTTTATTTTTGCGAGCCTACACATTGCGCGAGCAATTTTCTTGTTGGTTCTCCACCAAGGCGCCCAAGGACTGTCAGGCGGCCAAAACATAGAAAGAAGAAAGAAAAGAATTAGAATAATTACCAATAAAACAATATTCGTAATCCACCAAACGATCATATTATGCGTTGTTAGTCAAAATATAAATGACTTTTCCGATAATTTTTTTTCTGTTAACAAAGCCTAATTTTCTACTATCTAAGCTGTCTTTTTTATTGTCTCCTACAACAAAAATTTTCTCCCGTGTTATTACCTTTATTCGTTTAATTATAGAATACTTTTCACGTTTTATCGCTATTATGTCCCCCATATGTGGTTTGGCAAGAAGATAGGCCAATCTGTTAACCAAAACTATATCGCCATTTTTTAATGTTGGCTCCATGCTATGGCCTTTAATTTTGAATTTAAAAAGAGGAATCACTTTTTAGAAGTAACTTTTGTTTTTTGAAATATTGCTGCAATTTCATCAACAGCTTTTACTAATTCTGTAGCATGAGCAAGACTTACTTCTTGTTTGTTTAAAGAACAAAGTTTTGCAGCATTCCAAAATATTTCATGAAGATGTGGTATTGTTTTTAAATGTTCCGGCTTAAAATAATCTGTCCACAATATTAAGATTTCTTCTTTGCATTTTCTTGCATGTTCTTCTTTTGTCGATACATATCTAACAAACTTGTTTCTATCATTAACAGTCGGATTTTCTTTAGACAACTCCTGAATAAGCTGAACCATCTTAAGTACTGTTGCTGCAGCCAGTTGCGCTGGCTTGGGGTCGTAAATCCCGCAAGGAATATCACAATGTGCATATGCGTTTTTAGTTGGCAAAATTTTTATTAAAATAGATCGTATTAAGCTTTTCACATATAATTATAATATAATAAGTACCAAGAAAAGTCTATCTAATAGATCACAACTTTTCTCAGTATAAAGATGGCACTTGGTTGCAAAAAAAGATTATTTTCTGTAACATGAATTCATGCCACAATTTGATGTTTTATGCGTTGGAAGTGCAAAAATAGATATCTTTTTGTCAATCCCCAAAGATTCCCCTTATGTTCATCTTGATAGTAAAACAAATAGCCTTTCTGTCGCATATGGTCAAAAAATTCCTGCCGAACAGTCTTCAATAATGCTCGGAGGAAACGCTTGCAATGTTAGTGTAGGATTAGCAAAACTTCAAATAAAAACTACTGTAATGGCAGAAATAGGAACAGATGAATTCTCTCAAAAAATTATTAACGGTCTTAAGACTGAGAACGTAGATACCAGTTTTTTAATTCAAAATCCTTACGGTCCGTCCTCATTTTCAGTAATTTTAAGTTTCAATAATGAAAGGACAATTTTTGGTCAGCACTCCAAAAGAGAACACAATTTTTCTTTTGAAGGCGTATCGGCAAAATTAGCTTATTTAACTTCGCTTGGATTTGAATGGCAAAATGCATACAAAAAAACATTGGAATTTGCAAAAAAGACCGCTACTCCTTTAGCTTTTAACCCAGGGACTCCGCAGTTAAGCATGGGAGTTGATAGCTTTAAAGATATTCTAGCAATCAGCGATATTCTTTTTATAAATAAGGAGGAGGGAGAACTATTAGCATCAACCAACGAAAAAAACATAAAAGATTTGCTATCAAAAGTTAAACAGCTTGGGCCAAAGATTGTGGTAATAACCGATGGGGAAAACGGATCATACGCCGTGGATGAAAAAAATGATTTTTTTTCGGAGCCAATTGTACCAACTACAATTGTTGAAAAAACCGGAGCAGGCGATGCTTATGCAAGTGGATTTTTAGCAGCAACGCTTTTCAAGTACCCGTTACAAACCGCTATGAAATGGGGAACACTTAACGCCTCGGGTACCATGAGCGCAATTGGGGCACAAAATGGCCTTTTATCAAAAAAAGAAATGGAAGAAAGAATTAATGGATAATACACTTCTTGGATATAATCAAAACCTTTTCGTCCTCCCTTTTGATCACCGCTCCTCTTTTGTAAAATTATTCGGATTTGCAGATGCCAATTTAAATCCGCAAGAGCAAAAAATTGTAGCCGAAGCTAAAGAGATTATTTATGACGCCTTTAAAAAAGCCGTATCCGAAACTATTCCAAAAGAACAAGCAGCGATTCTAATTGATGAAGAATACGGAGATGAAATCATTACTGATGCAAAGAGCAAAAATTACAACGTCATTTTAACGACCGAAAAAAGCGGACAAGAAGAATTTGCTTTTGAATATGGAAGTGCGTTTGGAGAACATATTGAAAAATATAAACCCACTTTTGTGAAAGCCTTAATTAGATATAAATCGAATGCAAATTGGGATAACCTAAAAACTCTCTCTGATTATTGCCACCAAAACGGATATAAATTTTTACTTGAAGTGTTAAGCGAGATAAATACTCCAAACGCACAAAACATGGTACCTATAATTAGTGCGCTTCAAGAATTAGGAATAGAGCCGGATGTTTGGAAATTGGAGGGAATGGAAAAAAGTATTGATTACCAACAAGTTATTGAAAAAATCCAAGAAGGACAAAGAACAAGCGTAGGACTGGTTATTTTAGGACGGGGGGAAAATAGAGAAAAAGTAGAGCAATGGATAAGGATGGGAAGAGATGTAAGGGGAGTGATTGGATTTGCAATTGGCAGGACTATTTTTTTAAATCCAATTATGGATTACAATAATCATAAAATAACGAAAGAAGAAGCAATTACCCAAATCAGCGCTAATTTTCAATATTTTTACAGACTGTTTATAAAAGCAATATGAAAATTTATTTAGGAACTGACCATGCAGGATTTACTCTTAAAGAAAAAATTAAGCCTTATCTTCTGGATCAGGGCTTTGAAGTTGAAGATTGCGGTGCATTTGAGCTTAATTACGATGACGATTACCCGGATTTTGTCTCCAAGGTAGCTCTAAAAACAGCAAAAGATAATTCTTCATTTGGGATTGTTTTTGGTAAGTCAGGAGCCGGAGAATGTATTGTGGCAAATAAGATAAAAAAAATTCGAGCGATACTGGGGTTTAGCGCTGAAAATGTAAGACTTGCCCGAGAGCATAACAATGTTAATATTTTATCTTTAGGGTCAGAGTTTGTCGATGAGGAGTTGGCAAAAAAATTAGTTATGATATTTTTAAAGACTCCATTTACTAATGAAGAAAGACATGTTCGAAGACTTAAAAAAATCACTCTTATTGAGAACGAAAATTTAATTTGATATAAATTTTATATGGATGATAATTCAAGTTTTAAAAGCTTGCTCTCTTTCAAAACACTTCTTGCAACAATTATTATCTTGCTTATTCTTAATCTGATTTATCTTGATATATCTTTTTTTAAAAATGCTAAATCGGAAAAGCAAAAAGAAGCAGCAATTGCTCCTTTACTAACTCCTCGTTCTTTTTCAAATCAAGTATGTCCGACTAGTTGTCTTGCTCAAATTTATCAAGCCACTTCATCATCAAAAACCCAAACTACAGCGGTAATAACAACTCCTACACAAGTTCCTGCAGAAATCCCACCAGAAGTTCCTACTCCAACTACTACTCCTATTCAATCTCCTCAAATAAAAGAATTTTTTATACCTTTTGGTAGCGGAACAAATTCTTCGGATGATTGGGAGGATGTGGCCGGCCTTAAAGCGTCGATTAATAGCGCAAATTACCCATCTATAAAAAGTGCTGTTTTTGAAGCATCCGTTAATATACCCACAGGAAATCAAGTAGCCTATGTCAGACTTTTTAATGAAACCGATAAGCATCCTGTGTGGAACTCCGATGTATCTGTGGAAGGAGGAACAGCGCAGCTTTTAATTTCTAAACCAATTACTTTGGATTCAGGCACCAAAACCTATAAAGTACAAATGAAAACCAGTTTAAAATATCAAGCAGTTTTAGCCCAAGCCAGAATCCACATCATAACTAACTGATAGAAACAAACTTTACCAAACAGTCTTTAACTCCTGTTATATAATATCTTCGAAAGATGATTAATCCTGACATATCTTTAGAGAAAATACTTTGGAAAAAAGGATTTCAAAATATTGCCGGCGTTGATGAGGCAGGAAAAGGACCATGGGCCGGTCCAGTAACTGCTGGCGCTATGGTTATTCATTCGGATAAACAGGTAGTAAAATTTGTTCGCGACAGCAAATTAATGACCAAGAGACAACGAGAAAAAGCCTTTGAGCTAATTATTAAAATGTCTTCTGCTTATGGAGTTGGAATCGTAAGCGAAAAAGAAATAGATAAAATAGGAATCCAAAAAGCAGTCAAAAAAGCCATGGAAGAGGCTTTGAATAATCTAAAAGTAAAGTACAAAATAAACCCATGCTACGTGTTAGTTGACGGCTCCAAAACTATGCCCTTAACAACTTATAATGCCCAAAGAATTAAAAAAGGAGGACTTTATCATTATTCTATTTCAGCCGCTTCTGTATTAGCAAAAGTGACAAGAGACAGGATTATGTATTCGATGGCAAAGAAATATCCCAACTATGGATTTGAGAAGCACGTTGGCTATGGAACTAAATTACACTTTTTGTCCCTTCAGCAATACGGAATATGCCCGATTCACCGCAAATCCTTCATGCCAATAAAAACATTAATGAAGATGAATTATTGAGAATCGGTTTGCGCTTTCTTTCTTCTTGCATAAAGTATATAGGGGATAATGCTTAATAAATTGGTAATTGCGACCAAATAAAATAAAAACGTAAACCCATACCTATTGGCCACAAATCCTCCAATTACCGCCGACATTGCCATGCCCATAAAGACAAAACCATCATAAATGCTCCATTCCGTTACTTCCTTATTCTTATCAAGATGCGTTGAGAAAAGAGAGTTTTTGGCAGGAGAGGCAATTCCAAGCCCCATACCAATAACGCCATAGAAGAAAAATAAAAAAAGAGTATTTTGTATTAAAGCAAATCCCAAATAACCAAGACTGATAAGAATAATCCCTATAATTGCGATCATAAATTTGTAGATTTCTTCAGATTTAGATAAATACCTGCCGCTAATTAATTCAAAGATTACTCTGACAATGAGGTATGAGCTAAAAGCGGACGCGGCGATTTCCGTGTTTCCGCCTGGTATTTTGTTGGCGGCAAAAATAGCAAAAATTGGAGTAATTGCATTCCATGAAGACCAGAGGAAAATTTCGGAGACAATAAAAGCTTTTACAATAGAATTCATGTGGAAATCCGAAGGTTTTCTGCCGATAAAAATTTCCCTTATCATTTATTCTTAGCATATCATAATTTGTAAGATTTAGGGAAGAGTTTTAAATTACCGGTGAGGATAATAGTTTCCAAAAACTTTCCAAAATACTTCCCTTATATAATTTATAGAGCCAACCAACCTTGATACGTCTTTCGATGATTAAATTTTCCCAGACATAATCATTGCCCAAAGAAGAGCCAAGGAAAAAGTTTACTGATAGCGAAGTTTTTGTTTTAGTTTGCGTAGGGTTCATATTTAAAGTCCAAATTGGGTCAGGAGAGAATTACTCTTTTTCATTAACTTAAGATCGATTAGAGTAAGTTAATTACCTGCCTAATTTGGATTATAAAAATGTTAACTAAAAGATCATTTTAGTTCAGTAATGTAGATCTCAATTATTAAGTAATCTTCCATACCAATCGCTTGCTTAGAAAAGATTGATAAAGCATAATATAGAGTATGAAATTATTTCTTTATTTGATCTTACTTGGTCTTACTTTTTACAATGTTTTTCTTGGTTCCGCTTTGGTCCGTAGTGGAGAAGTAAATTTTTTTAATGACGTTGCCCGAGACTTCTTGCTTTTTCAAGAATTAGATGAAAAAAAGATTGTCTTTATTGGTGCTAGATCCAATACCAACAATCTTTTTCATGGTCCACTTTGGTCATATATTAACTATCCGAGTTTTGTTTTGGGACAAGGTAACCCAGTCACCGTAGCTTGGTTTTGGATTTTCCTAGGCTTAATTTTTTTATTGACCTCTTTTTTTATGGTCAAAAAACTTTTTGGCACATTTGTGGCCTTCAGCTATGTCTTACTTATTTCAACTAAAATGATTCCTCATTTAAATGGGATTTTTCATGCGGAAGCAACTTTCTTTTTTGTTCCAATGTTTTTATTTACTATTTCTCAGTATATTAAAAGTAAAAAAAATCTTTATCTTGCCTTACATCTTCTCTCCGTTGCAATTCTTATTCAGCTCGAAGTTGGGGTGGGAATTCAATTTTTTCTTCTTTCAGCGCTTTTAATAATTTTGTTTATTTTCAAAAACAAACTCTGGAAACACATCTTTACCTTTTCTTTAATGCCTGTTTTTCTTCTAAATTTTATATTGTTCGATTTACGTCATGGCTTATTGATGGCTAAAGCTTTAATTTCAACTGGCAAGGAAACGCATTTTTTTGTTACATTCAGGTCGTGGATAGAAAATAGAATTAACAATACAGTTTCTTTGCAGCTTATTCAAAATGAAAATAATTTATTCATTTTTGCTATCTTTGCGCTTATTATTTTTCTGACAATTTTACAAATTAAAAACAAAAATAAAGGTTGGCAGACGTATTTCCTTTTCTTTTTTTACTATTTTGGCTATATGATTACCAGTTTTTTCAATAAAGGCATTTTATTATTTCACTACGTTTATCTTCTTATACCACTAACTGTACTATGGTTAGTATCATTTTTGAAAGGTAAATATAGGTTAATTTTCTTACCTATTATTATTTTCTTCTATCTCTCGGGTCTAGAAAGTTCTTCTTCATATGTTAATACGCGTCAAAAATACTCCCAAACCTACAACTATAACTCATGGAAAGCTCTTGGTAAAGTTGCTTCAGATGTGATTACCAGACAAAAAGGGGAAGAATTTGGTTATTTTGTCTTTGCCCCTGATGCCTTTGCCTATCAACCTCGCTACGCCATGCTTTATAATTTCAAAAAAGTCAAAGCCAAAGCCTTTGAGTATACCAAAAAACCAACTACTTATATTATCGCTGCTCCGCCGCCTGCCAATGATATCTATATGGATTATGTCTGGTGGAGCAAAGTTCCTGTGGGAATTTCTTCGGAACCTTCTGAAATTAAAAAGTTTCCCAGTGGATTTACGATTGTAAAGTACAATTTAAGCCTGGAGGAACAAAAGATTCCACACGACAAATCTATAGAGCTAGGGATTCATTTTCGCTAACTAAGCTATAAACCAAGTAATTCTTTTTCGAGTTTTTGTATGTTTTTAATGACAATGGCATGGCCGTTTTTACCAACTGCACCGGCTTTCGCCAATTTTTCTATTTGTTTGCTGGTTGTCTCTCTCGATGTCCCAATCCAAGAAGCAATGTGGGAATGAGTAAGTCTAATATCAATAACTACATGCTTTGTTTTTTGTTTTGAAGGAACATTAAAGCGGCTCCCCAAATAGAGCATAAATAAAATTAATCTTTTGTAGGCATTTTCAAATGATAAATTTTCAACTCTTAAGGACAATCCAATCACCCCTCGGGCAAAACGGGCTGCTAGATCAAATAGTACGTCCGGCTCGCTTTTTACAAACTCAAGCACTTTAACAACAGATTCCCGTTTAACTTCAACATCCGAAAGAGCTTCGAAATTGAAAGGATTGTCGCCTTTAGTAACTACAATCATCATTGGGAAATAAGAGGAAGGTCTGAAAATATGAATGGTTGTTTCTTGCCCATCTTTGGTAAGAGAGTACTGGCGCACATAACCTTTTTTTAAATAAAAGATCCATATGATCGGATCTTCTGCCCTAATAAGGGTCTCGCCTTTTTTATAATTAATCGTCTTAGCCTTTGAAAAAAAGTCGTCAATTTTTTTTCTTACTTTATTTTCCATGTGTTAGGTGGGGAACTAAACGCTTCTCATTATAACCTATAACCCGAAAGTGATGCAAATAACATTTTCGATGTCGCATTTATTACTGTAAATAGCAAAAAATACACCTAAAATTTAAGATGGAGATTAGATTATGGCAAAAGATGAATTTAGAAATAAAAATAATCTTTTAGCATGGGGAGCAATCGGAATTTCAATACTGGCTTTTATTATGGCTTTTGTAGCTTTAAATCAGAAAACTTTAAATTCTCCTGCAAATACTTCGGATTTACAAACACGGATTAGAGAATTGCAGCAACAATTTGAGATAAGCCGTGTTCGCCAGAGGCTGGAAGATTTGCGACAAGAAGTTGCAGGGGGTAATGCAGATTTAGTGAAAGCCCAAAGAGAAATAGAAAATTCGATCAATGAATTAAAAATACGGCTTCAGAATACAGGCAAAGAAGCTCAGCAATCTTGGCAACAGTTAGGTAACCAACTAAATCAGATCCAAATAGGCTTAAGGGAGGGTAGCGTTAATGTTTTAGATGCACTTGATAGAATTATCGACGCTTTAAAAGCAAATATTAAAACGTAAAGAGGTGAGCTAAATGGCAGCCAGAAATAAAAAGCAAAAGTAGAATTGAGAAAATTATTCAACAACAGGAACCGCAAGCAAAACTCCGCCTGCTTTTACTCTGTTTTCATATATCAAGCAGCTATTAAACCAATGCTTCCGATATACAGTTTTTGATCATCATCCCTTATCGCACTCATCATTACTAATTTATCTAGATATACTGTAACTTGCTCGGAGTCGGAAGGTGTCTTGATTATCATTGAAGTACCAGACACAAGCCTTTTCTCTAACCTTATCGCCTTCACATCTGCTATAAATTGAGGATTGGTACAGGATATCCTAATGCATTCATCTCCTATTAATATTGATACTTTTTTCGGAGGTTGTTCTGAGGTTTGATATAGTAATTCCCACATATGATCGCCTTTTCGGATCCCACGCCATCCCTGCGCCATCGCTTTTATTACCTCAAAGGCCCTTGTATCAATCTTGCTTATTCTACATTCAAAAACCGAAGGAACAGTCTGTCCTTCAAGAAGCTCACGATTACTCTTCCACTGAGACAATGCCTCGATAAATCCCATAAAAGTATTATAGCAAAAAATCCACAAACGAAAAACATTAAGGACTTTTGAAGTTAATTTAGGTACTCTTTTATATTCTCCAAATGTTCCTCATAAGTAACTGCGCAATGGATTTGCCCTTTGTAATCATGCAGATAATAAAGGCATTTTGTTTCTTCCGGGTTTAACACTGCTTTAATTGCATCTAAGCCCGGATTGGAAATTGGGTGAGGCGGAAGTCCTGCATATTGATAAGTATTATATGAAGAATCAATATTTTGAATATCAGAAGGTGTCACTACCGACCACCAGGTGTCACCAACTTTTCCTTTAGCGTATTGTATTGTCGCATCAATTTGTAATTTTTGGTTTTTCAATAATCTATTCCATAAAACTCCTGCTATCAAAGGCATATCTTGAGGACCCGCTGCTTCTCTTTGAATAATAGATGCAATTTTTAGCCCCGTGGTCCAGATAATGTTCTTTTCTGAAAACTTTTTTTGAAAAGGAGCAAGTTTTTCATTGAAACGGTTGATCATCCGCAGGGCAATTTGTAACCCATCTTCCTTAACCGGAATTAAGTACGTGTCCGGAAAATAAACTCCTTCCACATAATCATATTTCATTGCAGTATAAACCTCATTCCACTTTTTTAAATCCTCATCGCTCCATCCGAAAGTCTTTTTCAGTCTCTCGCCGATTTGCTCTTTTCGCATTCCCTCAAGTACCGTTACCCATTTCAAGTCAGGGCCTTTGGTAATAGCATTTATTATTCTCCAAACATTCATATTTTTCGAAAGATAGTAGCCACCACTCTGAATTTTGTTATGTTTATTTTTAAGAGTCAGCGCAAGATCAAATGCGACTTGAGATTTTATAAATCCTTGCTCTTTAAGTTTCAAACCGACCACATCATCGCTATCGGTATCCAAAGTCACTATTTCCGTTTTGTCAACATTACTAGGAGCTTGAAATGGATTAAGAATAAAAGCCACAAAGCCAATTATTGCTAAGAAAATAAAAGTAATAACGGCAAGTTTTTTCATGAGTCATTATTATAGAGTAAGGGAGTTAAAAAAATCAAAAAGACATAAAGTGCTCCATTGACAAGAGCGCAAGTAGCATAGTAATATTGATTCATTCAAATATTTCAATAAAGTTATGAACAAGGTGGTTATCAAGCTATTCAAAGCTCTGTCTCATGAAACAAGGGTAGAGATTGTTAAATATCTTTTTAGTAATAGAAAAGAACTTTCCTGCCAGGAGTTTTTGGATAAGTTTACCCTATCTCAACCAACCTTATCGCATCATTTCAATAAGCTAATCGATGCCAATATATTAAAAGTACGAAAAGAGGGCACGAGCCATTTTTATAGTATAGATCGTAATTATTTGAAAAATCTTGGCATAGATATCGGTAAAATAGTTAACGAAACATGATTAAAACTACTATTATTCAGAGTGCATTTTTCAAAGTATTTAGCAAATCTCATTTTTGGGTAATTACTATTGCTATATCTCTCAACGTTCTGTTCCTTTACTACCTTATTCTCATGCAAAAAACTACCTGGGATGCTTTCTGGCAATCTAATACTAGCTGGTATGCCTGGTCACAACTTATTTTAAGTATCATTAATGCCCTATTAATAGGAATCGCCATCTCTTTTCTTTTTTATGTTATAGAAGAGAAAAAACCAAGATCTAAATCCACCCTTTTAAATACTCTTGGTTCTTTAGTTTTCTCTGCCGCTGTTACAGGGTGCTCGGTTTGTAGCGCTTTTCTTCTTCCAACTCTTGGAATTGCTGCATCATTGTCTGCTTTTCCCTTTGGAGGATTGGAGATAAAACTTTTATCAGCTCTTTTACTTTTGTATGTAATTTGGCAATACTCAAAAAGTGTCTTGGGTCTTTGCGAAATTCCCAAAGAGAAAATAATCTCTTTCCACAACAAAAACTTGGCATTAAATATTAATAAGAAAACTATTTCTCAGTTCCAGCCTCTTTTATTACTTATTCTGTTTATTCTTACAGTTTATGCTATTCCTAGGCTGCCTGTTAAGTATCGGGCCAAAACCCAACAAAATACATTAGTGGCAACCCCTAGTAACACCTCGAAATCTCAATCCAATGAAGCTGATATTTTTGCTCAAATCAATCCTCCTCAAGGCTATGAAATTAATGCTACATATGCTGATTTGGGACCTAAAATGATTGAGATGGGCATAATTGATCTGGAAAAATTCAAACAGGTTTATCAACAATCTAACCAACCGTTAACAGCGGAGCAAGAAGAGATTTTGATTCGTGGATCTAATAAAAAAATCAAAATCAACCAAGCTAACTCCTATTTCTTATTAAACTTTTTTTGGGCATTGGGACTTGGTAATAAAACTAAGATACTGACAGAGGGCGATATGGTGAAATATGGACAGGGGCAAGTTGGCAATTTTGCTTCAACTGGTGGATGGACCCTAGCTCGCGGTGATGCGATAGACTATTACTCCAAAAGAGCTTTGGTACCACTAACAGCCGAACAAGAAGACTTAACTAACAAAGTTGCCTCAAGTATTTACAGACCATGTTGTGGCAACTCAACTGCTTTTCCTGATTGCAATCATGGTATGGCACTTTTGGGGATACTGGAACTGATGGCAGCAAATGGTGCGACTGAGAATGATATGTATACTGCAGCTAAATATATCAATGCATTTTGGTTCCCCAGTAATTACTACGATATTGCTCTTTATTTTAAGAATAAAGATGGTAAGGACTATAAGGATGTAGATGCCAAACTTATTTTGGGTAAAGATATTTCCTCAGCCTTTGGAGCACAAACAGTCAAAAAATGGCTGACAGAAAAAGGCATTGTTGAGAAGCCACCAAGCCAAGGAGGAGGTTGTGGAGTTTAATATGACTACTGAAGTAAAAGTAATAGGTTTAGTAATTTTTGCTACATTTATTATTTTGGTAGGCGGAGTCTTTCTTCTCTCAAAAGGTGGAAAGGCAGTACCGGAGAGTGAAGTTGTAACCCGCAATGGGCTACACTGGCACCCAAAGCTTTCAATTTACATAAAAGGTAAGAAACAGGAAATTCCTCCAAATGTAGGAATAGGCGCTGTTGAACAATCAATCCATACTCACGAAGATAACAAGGAAGGAATAATCCATATGGAAATGCAAGGAGTAGTTGCAAAAGATGAAACCAGGCTTGGAAATTTCTTCCGAATTTGGGGCAAACAATTCAACTCTAACTGCATCTTTGACAAGTGTAATGGGCCGGAGGGAACGGTCAAAATGACGGTTAATGGCAAGGACAATAATGATTTTGATAACTATAAAATGCGCGATGGCGATAATATCGAAATAAAGTATGAATAATAAGTGGAATAAGTTAGCTAATGATCAAACTATACAAAATACTGTTAAAGCTTTGGGGCAAAACGGAATAGAAGCTTTAGTTGTTAGAAGTGGCAAAGAGGCAAAAACAAAAGCTTTAGAACTTATTCCATTGGGTAGCGAAGTCATGACGATGACCTCGGTAACTTTAGATACTATTGGATTGTCAAAGGAGATAAACAAAACAAACGGTAAATTTAGGCCAGCTAGAGACAAACTTTATACGATGGACAGAAAGACTCAAGCTCAAGAGATGAAACGTTTGGGTGTAGCTCCTGCCTATGTGATTGGTAGTGTTCATGCAGTGACTGTTGATGGGCATGTCTTAATTGCCTCAAATACGGGAAGTCAATTACCAGCTTATGCTTATGGAGCAAGTAAAGTCATTTGGGTGGTTGGAGCTCAAAAAATTGTTAAAAATACCTCTGAGGGCATGAAGCGTATTTATGAATATAGCTTGCCTTTGGAAAGTGTTAGAGCTAAAAAGGCTTACGGCGTACCGGCAAGTGCAGTTAATAAAATTCTAATAATCAACAAAGAAATCCAACCAGGAAGAATAAAATTGATTTTAGTCAAAGAAAAATTAGGTTTTTAGTCTTTTCGTAGACTCTTTTAAGCTTTAGCTTAAATCCTTTTTCTTCTCTTCAAATTCCTTCTTATCAATCTTTCCTTTTGCGTAACGCTCTTTGAGAATATCCAAAGGAGTCTTAGTATCCTCATGTCTTCCGCTCTCTCCAGATCGAGCTAAATAACGAACTAAAGCAACTACCCCAAGAATAAGAAGTAGCCAAAAAAGAAGCATTGACAGCCAGCCGAAAATACCAAAAGCTCCCCAGCCTCCCATCATGTTACCAAAACCTGTTCCTATCATAGGTATAAAGCCCATTCCACAACCGCTATTTCTTTTACCCATAGCAATGTGCATCTGTTTCTCTCCCTCCTCACCCATCATTCGAACCATCATATTGTTCATGAC
>JACQKL010000017.1 GCA_016204535.1 Candidatus Levyibacteriota bacterium
CGTTGCGCTACTGGGAGCATTAATAACCTATCTCTTAGGCAATGTTTTAGAAGCTTACATTCCTATTTTTCTAGCACTAACAGCCGGATTTTTTATTTACATTGCTCTATCAGATCTCATACCCGAAATCCATCATGAGAGAAGAAAAGGATTTGCATTGATTGAAAGTAGCTTATTAATTCTTGGGGTTTTAGTTATTTGGTTTTCTACTACTGTTTGAAATAATTATCGATTCCTAATGAATAGAAAAGAAATTGAAAAAGTAGAAAAAAGGAGATAGTTTTCGGCTTTTCTTTCCCTTGTGTTTGAAAAACCTCTTTTTTATGCCAAAACACTCTTTTAAATTTTTAGCCGAAAAAGGTTGTGGCCATGATGTAAAGACTGGTGATCTATATATATCGTTCATATAGCGACTATTCTAGCTGTTAAATAACAGTTAAGCAGTAACTTTTCTAACAATAACGTTGTAACCTAGGTTACTGAGTATTATAGTTTATGGTATAATTTTTCTATGGGAGATACAGTAACAAGGGAGCTTAAAGATTTTTTTTCCAAGTTTAAGCTTTTGGATTACAAAAAGAAAGAAATCATTCTACGGGGCGATGATTCTTTGTTGGGAGTTTATTTTCTTGAAAAAGGGTATGTTAAGGAGTATTCGGTTTCGCAAGAGGGAAAAGAGCTGACTTTTATTGTTTATAAGCCAGGAGATTTCTTTCCATTTGCAGGGGTATTTAATGAAACGCCCAACAGTCATTTCTTTCAAGTTATGACTTCAGCTAAAATCTGGAGGGCGCCAAAAAAGGAATTTATTGAATTTATTCAAGATAATCCTAGTGTCTTTTTGGAGTTGACAAACCATATTGTAGTAAGGCTCGGAGGACTTCTGCAAAGGATGGAGCATTTGACTTTTGGTAATGCTTATGCCAAAGTTGCCTCGATCATTTTAATCTGTGCAGAGCGCTTTGGTAAGAAAAAAGAAGACAAGATTATTATTCGGGTACCCTTAACTCATCGAGATATTGCCTCATTTTTAGGAATTGCTCGAGAAACAGCAAGTGTTGAAATAAAAAAAATAGAGAGAAAAGGATTAATCGCTTATCGAGGAGGCTTATTGATTGTGAAAAATAAAGAAGGCCTCGAGCAGGAGTCGTTGTTAACTAGTCCATAATTTTATTACTAGTTGACAAGGATTACTTTTTTTTGTTACAGTGTCCACATTCTTGCTCCTTAAGTATGAGTCTGCACGAAAGAGGTCCACAAGAAAGTAGATCATTGGATTTAAAAAGAGAACCCCAATTTTTACACATCGGAACAGAATTTGATTTTGGTGGAATTAAAGAGCGAATTATCACACGCGAAAACCTCCCGTTAGAAGACGCAAGAAAAATATTAAAAGGACGAGTTTTTGGTGTACTGGGGTATGGTGTACAAGGTCCAGCTCAGGCAATGAACCTTCGGGACAATGGTTTGCCAGTAATAATTTGGCAAAGGAAAGAATATTCTAAGCCTGGTAAGCCAAAAACTAGCTGGGAAAGAGCAGTAGACGATGGTTGGAAAGAAGGAGAAACATTATTTCCCGATCCTGATCTCAAAGTTGTAATGCAAAAAGCTAACTTTATACAATATTTACTGTCAGACGCAGGACAAGCACAACGCTGGCCAGAAATAAGAGCATTATTAAAACAGGGTGACGTTCTCCAGTTCTCCCATGGTTTTGCACCAGTTTTTCATAAGCTAACTGAAGTTGTCGTGCCGGAATTTGTTGACCTTACTTTAATTGCGCCTAAGGGGCCGGGAAGAGGAGTGAGAGAACATTTCGAACATGGCAGAGGAGTAAATTCTAGCGTTGCTGTTGCGCAAGATGCGTCGGGGAAAGCATTGTTACTGACTTTAGCAAGTGGCATGGCAATAGGTTCTGGCTTTTTGTTCCCGACCAGCTTTGAAAAAGAAGTTTTTAGCGATTTGACTGGAGAAAGGGGAATATTAATGGGCGCCTTTAAGGGCTTGATGGATGCTTCTTATAATA
>JACQKL010000015.1 GCA_016204535.1 Candidatus Levyibacteriota bacterium
AAAGAAAAGAAAAAAGAAATTTTATGGATTAAGAATAAATAAATTTGGGTGAATCCTGTGGAATTCAGGAACTGTGCCGCAACTGTTCTGCAAAGCAGAATCCCTCCGAAGTCTCGATTCATCGAGACGAAGGGGGATAAAGTCAGATCCCGAGAGTCTTCCGAGCGAGAAGCGATTAATCTTACTCCTCGGAATCCGCCTAGCGGCGAGATAAAAGAGGAGTTTTTTTATGGGAAAAGAACAGCTTTATCAATACAATATTGGTTTTGACCAAAGAGAAAAAGACCAGAAATTCATCACGAAACAAATAGAGACGCATTTAAAAGAGCGTTTTAATGTCTTACTTTCAACAGTTTATTATGAGGTAGCAAACGGACATTTGGTTAGACAGGGAGTAACAGAGCCTTTTATTAATTCGATAAGACGCGGAAGAGATCTGATTCAAAGAGTTAGCCCAAATACAGTGGATATTGAGAGGGAAAATGCAGAGGTAACTGGTTTTGGTGATATTATCGATCCCTTTTTATCTAGCCCTAAAACTCCGGTAGGGAGTAAGGTTTTATCAATTTCTCCAAAAGGAGAAGAGGGTTCAAAATATCAACATAATTTTTATGACATATTTACTCTGAAAGAGACAGAAGGAGGACGAAGATATGTTGAGTTGTCGCGCTACAGCTCTGCCTTGAGTCCTAAAGAATATGCAGAACGTCTTAGTTTAAATTCTAATAATCCTCCCAATGCGGCAGCATTTTTGACTCATCCCATACTTGTTAAAGATTTTTCTATTACCGCAGAACAGATTCACCAAGCGTTGCATAGGCATCACGATTACATGAGTCTTTCGGAGTTTGGGGAGATTTGGAAGGATGTTGAATCTTCTTATTTTATCGAACAATACTTGGCAAATAGAGATGCTCTTTCATTCAATGCAGTTTTAAATTATGCAGATGAAGTGTGGAAAAATAATAATAAGAGAAAGAGAGGAGAAACATATAAGGATTACACGCATTACAGTCCGTCTTACGAAGAGCGTAGAGCTTTTGAAGAAAAGAAAGTGCGTCAAGCTGCAGGTGGCTGTCCTGGCAAGTCTGGAGCAGATGCTCCATTTTCTGTTTCCGAATTTGCAAATCTTGAACCGGATAAATATGGCAGTAGGACCTTTACGTGCCCGGCATGCGGAGAGACTAACGTCAGACCCAAAGACGAATTATTAGAAAAATGCCAGCATTGTGGTGGTGAAGTTGCCTGTAAGTAGTCAATGAGCCGAGGAAACCGGCATCTCCTGTGATTAATTTTTATAAAAAACTAGGTCGTTTGTCCCTCAGGCTCTCTATTAGTGTCTTTACTTTGGGGCAAATACATTGGGGACTCTTGCAGTAAGGACACCCCTTATCATATTTTTCTTCTAAAGCATCCCCTATAGAATATTTTCCATTTTTTACCTCAATACAGTTTGCAACGGCAAAAGCCCAGGCAAACAAATCTGCCATTTCTGATTCGAAGGGATTTATGTCAGTTTGAAAAGATACAGAATTTAATTCTTTCTCGATATCAGCATAAGCACTACCTATAAGCTCTCCAATTTCTTCTGCTAATCTAGTAGAGGAAAAACTAAGAGCAGTTTGAATATTGTCTGTTTGGAAATTGTTGGCATACATCTTTTTAAGATGTTCTTGCCATTTATTTAAAGACGATGGACTAAGAACATAAGGTTTGGATTGGAGATCGACTGTTGTGGGCTTTTCGCATGTTTTGCCTTGTGTCAGAAGGCATGGCATTTGTCTGCAATGGGGACATCCTGCTCCAAATTGTTTTTCCATTACTTTCTGAAGATCGATTCCAGCGGCGTTAGCTACGGTTGCAGCCCAAATAAAAACATTGGTTATTGAACGGTTTATAGTATTGAAATCATCTGGTGTTTTTCTAATAACATGAGCCAGCGTAACAGAATTACCTAATAGTTTGGCCAACATGGTGTCTGGTCCATACCCACATATCTCATCGTGTTCTGTATAAATATCATTTACTCTTTGTTGTAACTGTTTAAATCCCCAGCTTTCACGCGGCTCTATTTCGGCTTTTGCTAGTAACTCGTTCACGAAAACGATTTTAATCTAAGATATACGAGAAATCAACTATGTGGTAAAATTAAAGCTATGGAAAGGCTAATTTTAATCGACCCCATAGAAAACTTACTTGCTCGCAAGGTCTACGTCCATGCCTCGCAAGAGCGTTTCTACGGGGCAAGAATGCTTAATAATTAATTTTATGGAGAGAATTATACTAATCGATGGTAATGCTATTATACACAGGGCGTTTCATGCGCTACCCCCTCTAACCAACAAAAATGGAGAATTAGCAAACGCAGTTTACGGTTTTTTCTCAATGTTTCTAAGAATTATTGAAGATTTTAACCCTCAATACATAGTCGTTTGTTTTGACCGTCCCAAACCTACTTTCAGAAAAGAATTGTATGTGGGTTATCAGGCAAAGAGACCTAAAATCTCTGACGATTTAGTTCCTCAAATCAAATTTGTACATGAAATTTTGGAAAAAGCAAAAATTGTAATTTTTGAAGTAGACGGATACGAAGCAGATGATCTGATTGGAACAGTAGCAAGGCAAGCAGTGGAAGGTAAACTTGACGGGGGGTTGGAAGTTGTAATTGTTTCCGGAGACCGGGACATGCTACAGCTTTTAAACCATAATGTTAAGGCGGCAATGCCTGTGGTTGGGATTACCAATATGGCTTTAATGGATGAGGAAAAGACAGAGGAAAAATATGGCATAAAACCGTCGCAATTTATCGATTATAAGGCGCTGGTTGGGGACCCATCCGATAATTATCCGGGTGTTTCGGGCGTAGGACCTAAAACCGCAAAAATGCTTTTGCAAGAATATAAAACACTGGAAAATATTTACAAAAATCTTAATAGGGTAGCCTCGAAAAATCCTAACCTTGCTAAAAAGTTGGCGGAAGGCGCAGAATCAGCAGGACTGGCCAAAAAGTTGGCAACGATTGTCACTGATGCTCCGATAACGTTAGATATTCATAAATGCAGCACTAAATATTTTGACATACAGGGTATTAAAAAAGCTTTTGAGAACATTGGTTTTAAAAGCCTAATTAAAAGGCTCAAAGAAGGCGACAAGAAAGAAGTGATAAATAAAAAGAAACAAGTAATAAAAAAGGATAAGAAAGAAGAAAAGAGAACAGAAGAGAACAAGCAATTAGGATTGTTATAAACTTATTTTTTACTATTTCTTCAAGTCTTTAGTCGCAGATTCCTTGGGTAGAGGCTCACTTAGGTTTGGTGGTTTGATTATTTCCTTAATCTCTTCCTCTGGGAGTCCAAGATAAAATAAGTCCATCGCAGTATTGCCCAAGATCTTAGCCAGAATTTTTCTGGGAATGTAAAAACTAATAGGTTTTGGATTTTGTTCACTAGTTTGATCTATCACTGCTATTTTTTGATCAGGCTTTGTCTCTTCTAAAATTTCTGCTAGCCTACGGCATAGATTGATTTTGGCTTCAACTAGAGACGAAGGTGCTTTTAATTTTTCAACCATACAGGTGTTTTATACAGTATCTAATTACAAAAAGCAAGAGATTTGGCGTATAATTGAGGGATGAAGGTAGCTTTGGTGCATGACTATATTAAGGAATATGGGGGTGCTGAACGAGTACTGGAGACATTACATGAAATTTGGCCGGATGCGCCTGTTTTCACAACTGTTTATTTACCGGAATTTTTAGGACCTCACCAGGCGCGATTTAGGAATTTGAATATCAAAACATCTTTTTTGCAGTATTTACCCTTTAAAGCAAAGTTGATCAGTCCGATTCGGCTTATTGCGCCATTTGTGTTCAAAACTTTTGATTTTAGTCAGTTCGACGCAGTAATTGTCTCCGCCACCGGTGCCTATTCACCAAACTTGCTTAATACTAAATACAAAATACATAATACTATCCACGTATGTTACTGTCATACGCCGCCAAGATATTTGTACGGTTACGCAACAGCCAGAGAATGGAAAAAGAATTTGGTTTCTAAAATCTTGGGAGAAATAGCAAATCACTTTTTAAGATTAATAGATTTTAAAAGTGCGCAAAACGTAGATTATTTTATTGCCAACTCCAAAAATGTTTCCCAAAGGATTTCTAAGTTTTACAGACGAAATTCGACCGTTATATATCCACCCATCGACACGAACAGTATGAAGTATGAAGTATTAAGTATAGAGCATAAAAAAAATACTAAATACTCAATACTAAATACTCAATACTATTTGACTGGTGGCCGTATCGCAAAGCCAAAACACATAGACTTAATTATAGAAACATTCACAAAATTAAAATTACCGTTAATAGTTTTTGGTCGATCATTTGCCGGGCATGATTCGCAATTCATGATTCATGATTCAAACGTTAAGTTCGTTGGGGAAGTGAGCGATGAAGAAAAGTTAAAATTGATGAAAAATGCTAAAGCTTTTGTTTTTGCCTCGGAAGATGAGGATTTCGGGATAACGCCGGTTGAGGCAATGAGTACTGGAACGCCGGTAATTGCTTATAAGTCAGGAGGAGTGGTAGAATCTGTTCTGCAAGGCAGAACTGGCATATTTTTCGACGCTTTGACAATTGATGGTCTTTCTAAAGCAATAAAACAGTTTAATAATTTAACAATTGATCCAAAAGAATGTATAAAACAGGCAGAAAAATTTGGCAAAGAGAGATTTAAAAAAGAAATACAGCTTTTTGTAGAAAGCGCCTACAAAAAGAATTTATAATTAATAATTTAAAATTTAAAATGAAATCTAAATTTTTAATAATTAAAACATTAAACATTCAATGAAAATTGAAAATTTAAAATTGAAAATTCCTATATTGGTAGGGTTAGCGACGTTTTTCTTTGGTTTTGGGGCCGGAGCGATACTTAACATCTATCTAATTACGATTAAATCGCCTTTGGTTTTGAATTTCCGTTCTTCTTTGAATTTTATCTCCTCAATTGTGGGGGATGGAATAATTCTTCCAATCGTTAATATGCTAATTGTGACATTTATTATCAAGAACCTGAGCTTGATTAGTAAAATAAATGTTGTTTTAGGTGTTGCCTTTGGACTATTGATAACTTTGTATTTCTACATAACGCAGGCGGTTCAGGGATTGGTAAATTGGTCAATGCCCACTCCCTGGCATTGGAATTTTTTGGGAGTTTGGCATTTTTTCTATATGCTTTCCGTTACCAGCCTTATTTCTTTCTACGTTTTACTTTTGGTAAAGAAAATAAAAAAAGAAAAAACCTTTCCTTCAAGCGCATTTTTCATAATCGGCGGAATAACTCTTTTCCTGATTCTTCTAAAACTTGATTATAGTAATATAGATTTGCTAAGATAAGCTTTAATATGGCAGAAGGATCAGTTAGTCCAGAGGTAAATCAAGACATAATTACTCGTAAGTCCATAGAAGTCTAAGGAACAGCGGAAAATCCAGTGACATTTATGAGGAGAGAAACGGGAGAAGTTGTTCCCAAAGATTATTTAGAGAAAGAGCTTCGTGATTGAATTTATTCATCCAAAGTTATGAAAAATTGTGATATAATATTGTTATGAAAAAGCAAAGTTTACATACTATTGTTTGGAAAGAAGGAAATATTTTTGTGGCAAAATTCTTGGAACTTGAAATTGCTAGTCAAGGGAAATCAAAAAAAGAAGCGATAGGGAATTTAAAAGAAGCTCTTTCTCTTTTTTTGGAAGGAGAAAATATTTCTAATTTGCCTTTTCCTTCTGTAGACGAGGTTTCAACTCAAACAATTTCCGTCTAATTTCATGTCAAGACTTTACTCCGGTCAAAAAATTATTAAGGCACTTCACAGGGCAGGTTTTAATATCGTATCAACAAAAGGAAGTCACGTAAAACTAAGAGGAATTCGTTTTGGTAAGCTGCAAACAGTAATTGTTCCAAAACATAAAGAAGTTGCTTTTGGAACGTTGCAAAGTATTTTAAGACAAGCAGCGATGGAAATTGAAGAACTGAAAGAGCTTATTCGTTAAAGAAAATTATTAAATATGCCCGAATTGCCGGAGGTTGAGACTTTAAAACTTGGTTTACGGAAATATTTAGTCGGACATACGATCAAAGATATTGAAGTCAAAGTTCCTAAGCTATTTGTTGGAGATAAAAGGAATGTTATTGGCGCTAAGGTTGTTGATGTCAAAAGGATTGGGAAAGGTTTAATTCTAGAGCTAAATAATAATTATGTTTTGGCTGTACATTTGAAAATGACCGGCCAGTTGGTTTATCGCGATGAGAAAACTAAAAACTTAACGCTTTCCGTAAAAGTAGGAGGAGAAACCCTTCCTTCTAAATATACCCACATCATATTTAAACTCAAAACTCTCGCCTCGCGGCGAAGCGGGCAAAAGTCAAATCTCAAAACTACTCGCCTCGCTCAAGCTTTGGCGAAGCGGGCAACTCAAAACTCAAAACTTCAGGACGAATCAAACGAAGCTTTTCTTTATTACAACGACTTGAGGCAATTTGGTTGGATTAAAGTTGTTAAAAAAGATAAGGTTATGCAGGTGCCGTTTTTCAAAGAAATGGGACCCGAGCCCCCCGTCGTCCCGCTAAGCGGCACTATGGAGGGGCAAGCCCTTCTTACTATTAATAAATTCAGAGAAATTTTGCAAAAGAGCGGTTTGGTAGTTAAGGTTTTGTTGATGGACCAGAAAAAAATTGGAGGGATTGGGAATATTTATGCCAATGACGCGCTTTACAAAGCAGGAATTGATCCTCGTCGTAAAGCAAAGCAGATTTCGTCAAAGGAGGCAGATAAACTATACGACGCGATTTTGGCTGTTTTGAAAGCAGGACTTGAATTTGGAGGTTCTTCGGATGAAAATTTTGTCAATGTTTTGGGTGAAGAAGGAGCATATCAAAATCATTTTTTAATTTACGGAAGAAAAAGTGAAAAATGCAAAAAGTGTGGTTCAATTATTCAAAAAATCAGGCTTGGTGGCCGTGGAACCTATTTTTGCGAAAATTGCCAGAGATAAGTACTTATTGCTTATCGCTTGGCAGTATGTTACCATTGAAACTTAGCGATTGGCAACAATTATGGTCAATAACCATAAAGAAAAAATAGTCATTTCGGTTGGAGGATCATTGGTTGCCCCAAGTGGAGGGATTGATACGCAATTTCTTATTAAATTCAATAAATTTATAAGAGCCAGACTGGCGGAAAATAGAAACCGCCAGTTTTTTTTGGTAGTTGGGGGAGGAGAAACAGCCAGACGTTACCGAAATGTGGCCAGAGATGTTATTGGTCATGAGTTAACCCGCGATGATTTGGATTGGTTGGGAATTCATGCGACTCGCTTGAATGCTCATTTGATGAGAACTATTTTTAGAGATATTGCTCATTTTTACATCCTGAAGCATTACGAAATTATCAGAAAAGTTACAGAACCGGTGGTGGTTGCAGCAGGCTGGAAACCCGGCTGGTCAACAGACTTCGATGCGGTTTTACTATGTGAAGATTACGATATAAAAACAATAATTAACTTAAGTAATATCGATAGAGTATATAACAAAGATCCGAATCGATTTAAAGATGCAACGCCCTATGATCACATAGATTGGAATAATTTTAGAAAAATTGTTGGAGATGAGTGGGTGCCAGGAATGAATGCGCCATTCGATCCGGTAGCTGCTCAAAAAGCCCAAGATTTGGGCGTTAAAGTAATCGTGATGAATGGAGCAAATTTTGAGAATTTAGAGAGTTATTTTAAAGGCAAAAAGTTTGTTGGTACCATCATCGAATGATTTTAAAATCTATTCTTCTTCAAAACTTCCGCAGTTATTCGCAAAAAGAATTTCAATTTGGCGAAGATACGACTATTATTATAGGAGCAAATACGGTTGGCAAAACCAACTTGATTGAGGCTATTTTTTTTGTAGCACAAGGACGAAGTTTTAGAGTAGATAAAGACGAACAATTAATTAAGTTTGAAAAATCAGTTGCCAGGATCAAGGGGAAAACTGAGGATAAAGATTTGGAAGCGGTGATTGTTCAGGGAGGAATGGAAGGTAGATTAAGACCTTTTAAAAAATATTTGGTAAACGGAGTTAGTAAGCGAAAAATAGATTTTATCGGAAATTTCTTCGCGGTATTATTTGCACCAAGCGATCTGGATATTATAATTGGTAATCCATCCAAAAGACGTGATTTTATTGATAATGTACTAAGTCAGGTAGATAAAGATTACAGGCAAGCTCTAACCTTTTACCAAAAAGGACTTAGAATTAGAAATGCTCTTCTACATAAAGCCAAAGAAGAAGGCAGAAGATCGGAGAAAGAATTTTTGTATTGGGACAATCTATTGATAAACCAGGGCCAGAAATTGACCCGCAAAAGAGAGGATTTTATCACTTATCTAGAGAACTCAAAAAAAGAGATTTTAAATTTTGAGATATTTTATGATAAAAGTGCTATTTCTAGAGAAAGGCTTTTGCAATACAAAGAGGCAGAAGTCGGAGCAGGGGTAACATTGGTTGGCCCTCATCGAGATGATTTTTATATTAGAATAAATGCGAATGATATTAGATATTTTGGTTCGCGGGGGCAACAACGTTTGGCAATATTGCAGCTAAAGCTTTTAGAGTTAGCTTTTATCCAAGAAAAGACAGAAGAGCGGTCGGTTCTTCTTCTGGACGACATTTTCTCGGAGCTTGATGAAGAACATATTAATTTAGTTTTAGGTATGATCGGTTCCCAACAAACCATAATAACGACAACTCACCTAGAATTCATTCCCAAGAAAATCTTGAAAGAAATGGCGGTTATCAGTCTTGATAAAGAAAAATAATAGCTTTATTGCATTACTAAAGATATATTGGTATATCTTCAATAGAATATGAAGAAAGAAGTTGAGTTTAAATCGGGGAAAGAAGTTTTGAGAGGGACACTGTTTACTCCTACAGGCAAAGGTTCATTTCCGGGTGTAGTTTTTTATCATGGCCGTGGTTCAGATCGAACGCGCTATTTGCTAATGGCAGAATTTCTGGCAAATAAGGGAATGATTGCTTTAGTTTTTGATTTTGGGGGCTGTGGTAAAAGTAGCGGGGTTTTTGCAAATCAGACACACAGAATGGGAATAGAGGATGGTCGGGCGGCCTTAGAGTTTTTGTTAAACCAGAATATTGATAAGGTAAGAATGGGCATTCAGGGTACCAGTTTTGGAGGATATGTGACTGGAATGCTTTTAAAAGATTACGATTTTATAAAATCTGTAGTTTTAAGAGTTCCGGCATCTTATTCCGATAAGTATCTTGAGACAACTGTTGCAGCAGCGGATGAAGAAAACTTTTTTGCTAAAAAAGAAAATTGGATAGATTCAAGCTCCTACAATGGTTTGGCTAACTTCAGAGGTAATCTTTTGGTAATTAGATCGGAGAAAGACCAGTTGATTCCACAAGAAGAAGTAAATAGGTATTATGATGTTGCGGTAAGCGCCAAAAAAAGAAAACTGTTTGTTCATAAAAATGCAGGACATGACTTTAGTAATAATCCAATAGGACTAAAGGAGTTTCAAAAGATTACCGAGGATTGGTTTTTGGAAACTTTATGAATGAATTTAATCCGGCTGAATTAAAAAAGTTATATATTCCTCCTTCGTCTTCTCATAAAGGACAAAATGGAAAGCTCATGATTGTTGGGGGGTCTAAACTCTTTCATGGGGCATCTTTATGGGCTTTGAAAGTAGCCAGTAGAGTTGTGGATATGGTTTATTATTCGTCAGTTCCCGAAAACAATGAAATCGTACAAAAGTTAAAAGAAGAATTTTGGGACGGAATAATTGTGCCGAGAAATAAAATTGATGATTATATTAATGAGGCGGATTGTGTACTTATCGGCCCAGGACTGCCTCGTTTGGACGGACAGGAAAAGGGGGATGATGACACGAAAACACTTACAGAGAGCTTACTAGAAAAATATCCCCAGAAGAAATGGGTGATTGACGGAGGAGCGCTTCAGACAATTAATCCAGCATTAATTCCTCAAAATGCAACACTAACGCCTCATCAGGGAGAGTTTGAGAAGCTCTTTAGGGATGAATCAAGAAGCAAGAATCAAGAATCAAGGGGGAGTAAAAACCATAATTCATTATTCATGATTCATGATTCTGTCAGAGAGATGGCAAAGAAGTACAGTTGTTTAATCTTATTAAAAGGACCGGAAGATGTTGTTTGCGATAAAAATGAGTGCGTGCGAATTCCAGGAGGGAATGCGGGGATGACCAAGGGAGGAACGGGAGATGTTTTGGCAGGATTGGTAGCGGCACTTTATTGCAAAAACGAGGCATTTCTAGCAGCAACAGCGGCAAGCTATATCAACAAAAAAGCAGGAGAAAGTTTGTTTAAGAAAGTCGGCTACTACTTCAACCCCTCCGACCTTGCTGATGAAATTCCAAAGGTAATGAAAGAATTAATATTAGGCTGAATAGCAATTATACTCTCTCCATTTCTTTTAATTCTTGATATGCTTGGTTTATTTTTTTCATTTTTTCCTCAGTAAGACCAACAATAGCGGAATATGCTGGTTCTGGAATGCCAGCTTTCTCTAAAGCGCCTTTTATTTTGTCGGAATGTGTGTGTAAGGCAAGGTTATTGAATGCTTTTCTTATTTCTTCAGGTGTTGCTCCTGTCGATACGCCTAAAACTGCAAAAGGAGATTCTCTTGGTTGCTGATTTACCTTAGTTGTCTGTAGTCCTCCAACCTGTTTTTTCAAATCAGCTACTTGTTGTTGTAAGCTTTCGATTGTTGCCCGTAAACCACTATTTTCCCCCTTAAGCGTTTCGTTTTGTCGAGCAAACTGAAAAGCTAATCTTACTGCTCTTGGTGCATCCTTTTGGACTTGTTTTTTTTCTATAGAGGGAGCAGCCGTTGGATGTTCCATATTCCTAAATGAACTTATAATATTATAGATTGTTACTTTAATATTATCAAGTTAATGCTTCCGACCTTGCTGATGAAATTCCAAAGGTAATGAAAGAATTACTCTCTTAACTCCAGTTTTTGAATAAGCTTTGAAAGCTGTAGGGTTACGAATACTGCCAATATCGTTATTATCACAGCGTAAATAAAAAGAGATAATAGACTACTTCCTTGGGGAAGCCATTTTTTAATGTAATTGTTTACAAAATCCTGGATTAAACTATTCCAGGCAAGAGCCGCTACCAATCCGAATCCGCTGGTTGCAAGAGTTAACATTTGGCGAGCAATCTCTACGTGTAATTTCTTATTTTTAGCATCTGTGGCATTTTTCATATTTGTACTATTATAGCAGGCTTTATGCTAATGATATACTAATAGAAATAGTGCGAATAAATTCGAATAATAAATATGGCGGAATTAGTTTATCCAGAGTTAAGTTATAAAATAATGGGATTACTATTCGAAGTCCATAATAGATTAGGCGGGAGCTTTGAGGAAAAATATTACCAAAGAGCAGTAGAGCAATTATTGAAAGTAAAAGGCATTAAATTTGAGAGGGAATTAAAAGCAGATATCCTTTTTGAAGGAGATAAGATAGGTAAATACTTTTTGGATTTCCTCATAGAAGATTTGATTGTGCTAGAACTAAAGACGATTCCAATATTTTTACCTATTCATTTTAGACAAGTAAGATCATATTTAAAGGTGAAGAGATTGAAATTAGGAATACTTGCAAACTTTAGGGGAAATAAATTAATATACAAGCGCATACTTAATGCGAATACTTAACATTCGAATAAATTCGAATTTGTCATTAGCATAAATTAGCATGTATTTACCAAAATTTACTATTACCAACAAAATACTAAAGAACATTGGAATCATTGAAGCTTCAAAAGAGGTGATTGACCATGCGCCTCTTCTTCCTTATTACGAAAAACAATTTAGAAGTGATGCTTTAGTTCGAACTGTCCATTATGGAACGCACATCGAAGGAAATGAGCTTAACTTGTCTCAAGCGGAAAAAGTCTTGATGGGGCAGGAGGTAGTGGCAAGGGATAGGGATATTCAGGAAGTTATAAATTACAGGAAAGTGATGGACTTTATAAACGATTTAGGATTTAAGATTAAAGATTTAAGAGTAGACGAAGAGATGATTAAAAAACTTCACAAATTAACAGTTGAGAAAATTTTACCAGAGGAAAAATGCGGGAAATTTAGGACGACAGGGGTAGTTGTCAAAAACAGCCGGACAGGAGACGTTTCCTTCCGACCGCCGGAAGTATCCTTCCTGCTAGCTCAAATTAATGATTTACTGCAATTTATTGATAGCACACCTACTCAAGATATTCACCCTATTTTGGAATCAGGAATTGTTCACTACGAATTAGTGCGGATTCATCCGTTTACGGACGGAAACGGGCGGGTGGCGAGAGCTTTGTCGACTCTGATTTTGTTTATCAAGGGTTATGACATACGAAAGTTCTTCTCGTTGGAGGAATATTTTGATTCTAACGCTGCGGAATATTATGAAGCCTTGCAGTCTGTTGCAAAAAACAGCGGTGACCTAACCAAATGGCTTGAGTATTTTACGAAAGGTCTGGCAATTGAGCTTTCCAAAATCAAAGAGAAAGTGGAGAAAATATCGGTTGATGGAAAATTGCGGGAGAAGCTGGGGGGAAAACCTCTATTGCTGTCAGATCGCCAGCTAAAAATTATCGAATATATTCAAAAAACAGGCTATTTGCAAAATCAAGCGTTTGAAACTCTCTTTCCTTTAGTTTCGGAAGACACTATTTTAAATGAGCTAAAGACGCTTTTACAAAATGGTATAATTCAAAAACGAGGTGTCACCAAAGGCGCGAGATACGTTATGGGTGGGGATTGACAACTAATCTACAAGTTAGTAAGATCAATATTATGGAACCATCAAGAGAACAAGAGCCATCTCCTAGACTTCCCCGAGTTTTAATCGTTGAAGACGAGGGAACGGTAGAAGATTTACTTCGAGCGGTTTTTGAAGGAGAAGTAGATGTTGAGGCAAAAAGTTTTCCCAAAGGTGAAGATGCAATAACGATGCTTGAAAAAAGAGGAGATAGCGAACCAATTGACGTGTTAATTACGGATTTAGGACTTAATGATGGACCAGAAAGCGGTTTTAATGTAGCAGAAGTTTTCAAGAAAAAATATCCTAACGCTAAAATCATTTTTTTAACAGGAAGCGCCTATAAGGTGACAGAAAAATACACTCCGGAACAACGTAAGGCATTAAATATGAAGGTCGTATCAAAACCATGTTCTCCAATGGCTCTTCTGGCAATGGTAAAACCACCAACTGTAACACATGCTACGTAAAAACGCATTCTTTGTATTTGTTAAAAACCTTATGTTAAAATAAGGGGAATGACATTTCAGGCTCTTTCATTATTCTTTCAAAAACTTGAATCTACATCTTCTCGCTTAACACTGATTGACATTCTGTCCGACCTTTTTAAGGCGTCTGACGCCTCTGAAATTGATAAAATTGTTTATCTAACCCAGGGAAGAATTGCTCCGTTTTTTGAAGCTGTCGAAATCGGCATGGCAGAGAAACAGGTAGCCGGTGCTCTGGCAGCCAGTCTGAATATTAAACGTGAAGAAGTATTAAAACTCTACGGAAAACTTGGGGACATGGGAGCAGTCGCAGAGCAACTGAACTCAAAACTCAACCCTTCGGCTTCGCTCAGGGCGAGAACTCAAAACTCAAAACTGGTGGTTGGAGAAGTTTTTGCAGTTTTAAAACAGATTGCCGATACGAAAGGGGAGGGGACGGTTGAGAAAAGACAAACTCTCCTCTCAAATCTTCTTAAAAAATTAAATTCCTTGTCTTCTAAATATTTAGTAAGAATTCCTTTGGGAAATTTACGGCTTGGTATTGGCGATCCGACTATTTTGGATGGTTTAGCCAAAGCCGCGTTAAACGCGGCTGGCGCAAAATTAGATAGAGTTATAGCGAGAAAACCTCTTGAAGGAGCATATAATCGTACTTCGGATTTGGGATTGATAGCCAAAACTTTATGGGAGAAAGGTCTGGACGCTGTTTCTTCTTTAAAAGTTATAGTTGGAAAACCAATTCGATCCGAGCGCTGCGAAAGATTGCCTTCTGCCGAAAAGGCAATTGAGAAGATGGGAACAGTTGATGCCCAACCGAAATATGATGGATTTCGGGTGCAAATCCACAAGGATGGCACGAAGATTTCGATGTTTTCCCGAAATTTAGAAAATATGACACAGATGTTTCCGGAGTTAATCGAAGGAACACTAAAACAAGTTAAGGCAAGATCGGCAATTTTGGACACGGAAGCCTTGGCTTATAATACCGAGTCAGAAGAATTTTTACCCTTTCAAGAAACTACTAAAAGAAGAAGAAAATACAACATTGAAGAACTGGCTAAAAGTTTACCTTTAAAGGCTTTTGTTTTTGACCTTTTGTATAAAGACGGCGAATCTTTAATTGACAAGCCGCTGGTTGAGCGTTTGGAGATTTTGGATAGAACAATTAAAGAGGACGGAGTTTTAACCAAAGCTCGGACGCGAACAGTTTCTGACCCCAAAACTTTAAATATTATTCTTCAAGATTATATTTCCAAAGGGCTTGAGGGAATTGTAGTCAAAAAATTAGAAAGCTCTTATGAGGCAGGCGCTCGGAATTTTAACTGGGTAAAACTCAAAAGACATGCCAATGGAGAACTAAACGATACGATTGATTGTGTTATTTTAGGCTACGTTTTTGGAAAAGGGAAGAGAACTGCTTTTGGAGCAGGAGCTTTGTTGGTTGGAGTATATGATGATAAAAGAGATGAATTTGTAACAGTCTCCAAGATCGGAACAGGCTTAAGCGATGAAGAATGGAAAGAAATCCACAAAAGAGCTGACAAGATAAAAGTTGATCATAAACCGGCGCGGGTTAATTCACTAATTACTCCGTCCGTCTGGATCAAACCGGAAATTGTGATTGAAGTTCTGGCGGATGAAATAACCCGAAGCCCGATTCATACAGCCGGTTCTATCGTTACAAAATCCGGCGATAAAGAACCAGGCTATGCTCTTCGTTTTCCCCGTCTTGTTTCATTTCGAACCTCGGACAAAAAACCCGAAGACGCCACCACAGTTTCCGAATTGATCTCGATGTATAGACAACAAAATAAAAAATAATAAAATGCAATTTATTACAGACTTACATTTGCACAGTAAATATTCACGTGCAGTTTCACAACAAATGGTTTTACCATTTATGGCAGAATGGGCAGCAAAAAAGGGTTTAGATATTATTTCTGCCTCTGATTTTACTCATCCTTTGTGGCTTAGAGAAATGAAAACCCAACTGACCGAATCAAACGAAGGCTTATATAAGCTAAAAAGTGGAAATCAGAAAACTCTCTTTATGCTCTCAACCGAAATTGCCAGTATCTACAAGCAAGGAGAAAAGCTTCGCAGAATTCATTCTTTGGTTTTTATGCCCAATTTGGAAACAGTCGAGAAATTCCGCCAAGAACTGATAAAACGAGGAGCGAACCTCATGGCTGACGGAAGACCGATTGTTGGTATTTCCGTACACGATCTTTTGGAGATCGTTTTAAATGTTGACAAGAAAGCTTTTTTAATTCCCTGCCATGTCTGGACACCACATTTTGGAATTTACGGAAGCGAATCTGGATTTGATTCGCTAGATGAAGCATTTTCAGATTTAAGCAAATATATTTATGGTATTGAAACAGGTTTGTCAAGTGATCCGCAGATGAATTGGGAAATAAAGGAATTGGAAAATCGTTCTATTTTGTCTTTTTCCGATGCACATTCGGCGCCCAAGATGGGACGAGAAGCGACCGTCTTTGTGAGCAGAGACGGAATGTTCAATCAACAACTTTCATACGAAGATATAAGGCTGGCAATTATGAAAAAGAGTAAAGACTGGCGAGTGGGCTATACGATTGAATTCTATCCTGAAGAAGGTAAATATCATTTCTCGGGACACAGAAACTGCAAAGTTTCCTTTGGGCCGGAAGATATTAAAACAAAAGGCAATATCTGTCCTGTCTGCAAAAGAAGACTAACAGAGGGAGTATTGTTTAGAGTAGGGCAGCTAGCAGATAAAGCGCTTACCGGACAGGTTTTGGAAAAAACAAACACAAACCATATTAAATGGTTCGTTAATATGACAAAAAAACATCCGCCCTTTGTTAAACTTGTTCCTTTGATAGAGATTCTTGCGGAAAGCTTAGGTTCAACGGTTTTTAGCGAAAAAGTAATTGCTAAATTTGACTCGATGTGTAAAAATTTTGGATCGGAGATGGAAGTTTTGCTAAAAGTACCTCTAGACAAAATTGTTGTCTCTGATGGACAAAGAGTTGCACAGGCGATAGAAAAAGTCAGAAAGGGAGACATGTTGGTAGAGCCGGGATTTGACGGAGAGTATGGGAAAGTAAAAATCTGGAGCGAAGAGAAACCTGTTCTGCAAAATAAACAAAGCGCTGAGAAACAACTAGGTTTAGAATTTTAAATTTTGAATTGAAAATTGTTTCGTATGTTTAGAGATAGGCAAGAAGCAGGAGAATTACTTGCTCTAAAGCTTAAAAAAATTATTAAAGGAAAAGATTTTGTTGTAATTCCTCTTCTTCGCGGAGGGATAGTCTTGGGGAAAAAGATCTCTGATTATTTTCATATTCCATTATTACCCTTGTCAGTTAAAAAAATTGGTGCCCCTTTGAACAGAGAGTTGGCTATTGGCGCAGTAACGATTGACAAAACATATTATGTCCACCAAGACATTATAAAACACTTAGACGTTGACAAAAATTACCTCAAGGATTCTTTGGACGATAAATGGAAAGAAGCGAAAATAATGCATAAAAAGTTTAATAAAGGTAGAAAGATTTCTTTACAAGAAAAAAAAGTAATTATCGTTGATGACGGAATAGCCACCGGTGCTACAGCTATTTGTGCGGCTAAATATGCAAGATATAAAAAAGCAAGAGAAATAATCTTAGCAACACCTGTGATAGCAAAAGATTCATTAAGGATTATTAAGATGTATTTTGACAGAGTTATCTTTTTGGAAATTCCCAGCCGTCTTGTCTCGGTTAGTCAATTCTATAGTTACTTCCCCCAAGTTGACGATAGAGAAGTGGTAAAAATATTAAATATTAAAAATAAAAAATACAGCTAAAATATTTGCTATTCATAGGTATATTTGCTATTTTATCTTTAATATTTAGCAAGGCGGATCTCGCATTATTATGAAATTGATTGTGGGGCTCGGAAATCCGGGAGAAAAATACGAAAAAACCCGCCATAATTTGGGATTTTTGGTAGTTGAGAAATTTCTGAAGGATTTCGAAACCGTAAAGGACACTGTTTGGGAAGATTCAAAAAAATTCAAAAGCGATATCGCGCAAATCGAGTGGCAGCCAAAGCGGGGGACTTTGGAAAAAGCGATTCTTGTCAAGCCTAGAACCTATATGAATAACTCAGGTCTCGCAGTTTCTTTAATTTGTAGTTTTTACAAAATTGTGCCGGAAGATGTGTGGGCAATACATGATGATATTGATTTACCTCTTGGAGCTCTGAAAATTAGATTGGGCGGCGCCTCGGCAGGCCACCATGGGGTAGAATCCATAATGGAGTATTTGAGCTCGGATAAATTCTGGAGACTTAGAATGGGAATAGGCATTAGAAATGCGCGCTTCGCCGAATCGAGGCGAGAAAAATTAAAAATGAAAAATGAAAAATTGAGAGCGGTGGACAATTATGTTTTGGGAGAGTTTAGAGGAAATGAAAAGGGAAAAGTGAAAGAGCTTGTAAAACGAACCTCAGGAGCAATAGAGGCAGCACTAGAAAGAGGTCTTGAAATTGCCCAAAACCGTTTTAATACAAAATAAGTTAAGATAAATCTTAAGGAAGATCCTCTTTATGCTTTTATACTTTTTTATATAGTTTTTTATAGTTGACATTTTCACATTGTTGTGAAAGGATAGACATCCGACTTTTATGATCGATGCCGCCCGAGGGTTTATTGAGGTTGGACTGAAAAGAATAAGATTGGTTTGCTTTATAGTGGTTGGCATACTGCTTTTATTTTTACTCTATAATTATCAACTTCTACCAAAAACAAGAGCTCAAACTACGCCTTCATACAATCTAACTGTTGATGCAGCTAGCCCTATTTCTTCGTTTAGCTCCTTGATTCGAGGTGTTGCCACGAATAACTGGAACTATTTATGGCACGGATTGTGGGATAGGGGAGCGCAGTATAGTTGTTGCCCGGAAGGAAAATATGACGCAATTGTAGAGGCTACAAAACTTCTAAAGCCCGGGATCATTCGGTTTGCGGGAGGATTATGGGCCAATAGCGTTGGCTGGAACCGCGCCAATACTGCTCCCGATGATGGGGCATGGGTCTATACAGATCAAGCAACTGGCACTAGCTACAATTATAGACATGCATATAAACCGGCGATGGTTGATGCTTTTGCAAAATTCTCAAAAGACGTTGGAGCGCAGGCCATTATTCAAATGAATGTTTGCGACAATAATCCCAAGCTGTGGGCAGATATGGCAAAGTATGCCAATATTGAAAAGGGATACAATTTTAAATATTGGGAATTGGGAAATGAGCAGACCCTTTCTGAGGCAGCGTGTGTTACCGCTTCGGAATATGCGGATAGATTTGTCAGCTATAGAGCCCTCCTTAAAGCAGTTGACCCTTCAATTAAACTCTTAGGTCCTGTTCCTAACCAGCCACCATTTACCGGTTGGTATGATACCTTGATTGCCCGGGCCGGAACTTCATTGGATGTCTTAACTTGGCACTGGTATCAGCTTACCGAATGGACTGCAGATAAAACTGCATTTGCTTACGAAGGCGGTTCGGTAGAGGCATTACTTGCTCATGATGGAAACGTGGGAAGCGTCTGCCATGATGGCTTCGGATGCACGTCTTCCAATCCTATCGGTGGGAACATTGTCTCTGGCAGGCTGGATCGTTGGGAGTACCGCCGAGGAATCGCAGAAGCAATGATGAATTATGTAAAAACAAATTACAAAACAAAAAATCCCAGTATGGAAACTGCAATTACCGAATACGGACCGCATGCCGTACAACACAACAATCCAATCAATTCAAATCATATTGCCGCAATTTGGCTTGCCGATACCCTTGCACGTTGGGCATATAACGGATTGGATATTGTTACCTATTATAGTTTGGAAGACGGCAATGACGGTCCAAACCCCGATAACTCGCGAGGACTACTTGGCATTTGGGACAGTAACAAAATTGACGTACGGCCAATTTACAGCACAATGTTTATGTATGCGCAATACTTTGGCGATCAAATGGTGAAGTCCTCAACCAGTGATCCAGACGAGAATGTAGTTGTCTGGGCGAGCAAAGATAGCAAAGATGTAGGAAAATTAAAACTGATGCTTGTAAATCTTAAAGAAACAAGTGCAAATACCACAATCAACGTAAATGGATTTACCGCAAATAGTGCAGTTGCCTACGAAATGACCAGCGCATATCCCCTAAGTCTTGCTGACCCGGAGTCATATACGGAACATTCAACCACTATCAATGGAGTAAAGATTCCAGATGTGACAATAGGAAACCTTACCGCATTTAGAAATGCT
>JACQKL010000025.1 GCA_016204535.1 Candidatus Levyibacteriota bacterium
CTTATAAAGACTTCCTCAATGGTTATCCGCAGGCAAAAAATCTGTTAGAAAAGGTTTTATAATCCCCTTAACAATCTCTTTTTGAAATCTCGGACTCTTCTCATCAAAAACTATCTCTTTTAAAGGGACTTTTAAGAATTGCGCTAACTGTCTTTCTATTTTGCAGCCTAAGGAAGCTTCGTGTCCCGGCAATAAAATAACCATAGAAACCGTATTTATGGAATCTGTGTTTTGCGATGCCACAAACTTCGTAAAAGCAGAAAGTAGTTTTTGGTATTCTTGAGATCTTTTTGTTCGACTCTCTTCGTGATTGTTAAAAGTATCGATATCTATATTTTTTTGCTTTTGAACCGTTTCAAAAAATTCCAATGCCGCTTCTGGTCTTAAACCGGAAATAACATTAAACCAATGTGTCATTGCGTAAAATTCATTTGGCCAAAGATATTCTGGTAAAATATAATCTTTTCCGCTAAATGACGTCACTAGTTCTGCTGTTACTATATCTGTAACGCTATTATTAATATCCATAACTATACGAAGCTTCTCAGAGGCTGGTAAATGTAATATTTGTTCCGTGAGAGCTTTTGCCCACCCGCTTGTCAGTGGTCTACATAGGTAATTATCTTTTCTCGGGTTTTCAAAGCTTCCAAATATTTCAGCATAAACTTCAGGAGGTTTTTTCTCTTTGCAAGACTCGGGAGATAAGGATCTAATACTTCTTTCTTTCAATTCCATAAATTCCAAAAACAATCAATAGCATTATATAGAAAATCCAAAAATTATCAACTAGAAGATTCCGAAGCGCCGCGGCTTAATTTCCCTACTCATTCTTACCATCTTTAATAATTCCCTTAATTCTTCTTCGCTTGCTTCCCTCTCTTTAGAACCTACATAGTCAAGACACTGCCCCCACGTACTAAGCTTATAAAAATCTATTCTTTTAAGAACACCTCCTCCATTTCTCAGGTAAAATTCATAGTACTCAGATCCCGGAGTTTTTTCTGACTCAGAATCCGTATGCAATACCCCATCTACTCCTACAAGTAAATCTATCTTTTCACGGCTAATAACTGCATATTCTCTAAGAGCGTCTCCCTTCACAATCTGGATAAATCTATAATGTGGATTAGTAGTCTTCCCTAGAAAGAAATTTTTACTATTAAGATGCCTCATGCATTCCGCCCAAACCGAATTTACGACCCGTTGTTTACTTTCTTGAAGAAGCTTCGAAGGCAATAAGACAGGAGACTCTACCATAAATTCACTTTCACCATAACAGTCTTCTTAAAAATTGTCAAGACACAAAATAAAAATTGTTAAGCTATGGTTGGAGGGATCGTAGATGGGATAACTTTTGGAGAAATTTTGACTGCAGATTTTCTTTTTAACATCCTCATGCATTTTGCGCAAAGCCTAACTCTTTTACCCCCCGCAATTTTAACTCGAGCCCAATGAAGATTTGGCACAAACAGTCTTTTGGTCCGATTTTTGGCATGCGAAACCTCATGTCCATACATAACACCCTTGCCGCAATTAAAACATTTCATTCCCACCGACATAGATAAATATGATATCATGTTTAAAGCTTACAGGCAATATGGATTTTACTTTAGCGATCGTTTCTCTTGTTATATTAATTTTCTCAGCGATTCTTCATGAAATCGCTCACGGCTTTGTGGCGGAACGTCTGGGAGACCCAACAGCTCGTCTCGCAGGAAGGCTGACGCTAAATCCGAAAAGCCACATTGATCCTTTGATGAGTATCGCTTTACCTCTTATTCTTCTTATTTCCGGTTCCCCCATAATCATCGGAGCGGCAAAGCCGGTTCCTGTTGATCCCTTTAATTTAAGAGATGGAAGAAAGGATTTGGCCATTGTTTCGCTGTCTGGACCTCTGACTAATATTCTTTTGGCTGTCATTGCTAGTTTTGCCATTAAACTTATTGCTTTGATGAATCCTCTCTCTCAAAGTGTTGGAATATTTGAACTTTTAATTTTTCTCAAACTTTTTCTGACGGTAGTTGTACAGTTGAATCTATTACTTGCAATTTTCAACCTTCTGCCGATTCCGCCACTTGATGGCTCAAAAGTATTTGCTCTCCTTCTTCCTGAAAAACTAGCTAATGCTTTTTTATCTTTGGGAGCTATTGGAATTTTCATTATCTTTTTTCTACTTCTTTCCCCTGGCGAGCTTTCCCTTGGTAGATTAATTTTTACCCTCCTCTCATTCTCAGAAAGACTTCTCGGCCTCTAGTTCCCCATTGACATCCTTTTCTTTTTTTCTTAATCTAATTGTATGGGGAGCTTTTTTAAAAGCTTTATTGGTTTTATTTCACGTCCGACCCAATCAAGGACAATGGGGCTTTTGATAGTTCTTGTTCTTGTAGCCGCAGTCTCCCTTACAGTAGTTGTCGCCCAACAGCAGCAACAAATCCGCCAACGCGCAGCCTATTTTAATCCAAGTATTAATCAAGGAAATGGCGGCGGCTCTACAACACCTACTCCAACTCCCAACCCCCTTCTTGCAAAACCGGAGCCTGTCTCCCAACCCCCTATCCCAATTCTCCCCGCTTGCGGGCAAAACCTTACGTGCTCCAGATCAACTGTAGATGGCGTATGTTCTTCAACGCAAACAAAATGTCTTTCTGATAAAAGATTCTTCCTTGCAGATGATATTGTAACTAGTGACGGACCGAAAAGTATTGTGTGTTGCAATAATACTGGTAGCGTAACCCCTACTCCAACTCCCAACCCCCTTCTTCACTATTCCACCCCAACTCCCACTCCCACTTCATCTTCAGTTGTTGCGGTTACGCAACCCGCCTCTTGCACAAGTCCTCTAAAATCAAAAGGCGATGCAAATTGCGATACGATAATAAATATTCTGGATTTCAATATCTGGAGAGACGAAGCTTATGGCAAAATAGCTGCAACCAGAGCTAACTTTAATAAAGATCAGGGGAACAATGTTGATATTCTTGACTTCAATATCTGGCGAACATCGATGCAGGATAGTTCCTTGTCACACTAAAGAATATGTTTAATAATTTGAATAAAAAAGTAAAATTAATGATATTGACAGCAATTATTCTGGCTATAATTACTATTCCTCTTACAATTCTTCAAGTCCAAAAACAACAGCAAATAAAGCAAAGAGCAGCTAACGAACCTGCAGTTTCTCTGCAAACTTTACCTTCTACTGCAAACAAATTTAATTATAATGAAGGGGAAGTCTTTAACGTAGAAATACGTCTCATAAACCCCAGTTCGCAGGATATATCCGGCTTTAGCGGAATTATAAACTACGATTCTAATGTCTTAGAGTTAGTAAGCTTTATCTCTTCAGCAGAGTTTGAGGAAATTACAAAGACGGAAGTAGTAACGGGTGGAGTGGACTTTGTGGTTGTCAATCCGGAAACAAAATCTATTAATGGCGACATCTTGTTAGGAATTTTAACCTTCAAAGGTAAGTCTGTTGGAACAGGTGAAGTAAGTATATATGTACCAAAAGTTACGGCATCCGGTATTGAAGACTCATTGATAGTTAATTCTACCGCCACTGAATATACTATTGTTAAAGACCTAAGTAGCGCTGTATCCCCAACCTCCTCTGCAGTTTCGCCTGACTGTTTTGACAAATGTATATCCACCCCAGGAAAAGATGAAGTTTCTTGTGCTAGAGAATGTAGTATCTTAGCTCCTACAAATACCCCAACGCCGACCCTTGCCGCAGCTCCTCAACAGACTGTTATTCTTTCTCCCACCACTACCCCACCTTTCTGCGATACTGTTACACCGCCTCAAGCCGCCTCCGGTTGCACATGGGGCCGCATCGCTGGCTCGCCAGTTCCGGCTAATTGTCAGCCACAAGGAGGAACTGTTTGTAGAGTCAGAGAAAACCCCAGCCAGTCAGAATGCGTATACTTTAATCTCTCATGTCCAACTTCGTCTCCTGCCTCTTCACAATCAACTTCTCCCTCACAACCAGGCTCTCCCTCTCAACAAGTCTCGCCTTCTCAACCAGCCCCAAGCGGTAATACTACTCTTGCAATATCCCTAAGCCTTGAAGGAGTATCAATAGAAAAGGCTGCTAACAATGTTCCTAAAGGCAATCCTGATCCCAAAACAAAAACAAGATCAACAGTAATAGAATTACTTAATGCCAATAATCAAGTCGTAACCACAAAACAAACCAACCTAACTTTTGACTCGGTAAGCGGTTTATTCAAAGACACTGTAGATTTAGGAGGAAGTTTTGCCAGCGGAAATTATCTTCTTAAGATAAAATCGGAAAGATATTTAAAACGGCTTTTCCCCGGAATTCTTAATATTGCATCTGGACAGGTATTTACTGTTCCCACCTTAATTCTTCTTGCAGGAGATGTAAATGGCGATAACGAATTAAATGTACTTGACTATAATATCTTTGTGTCATGCTTTGGGCCCAAAGCAGCTGCAGCAAGCTGTACGAATAAAACTACTGCGGATGTTAATGATGACGGAAATATTGATGGCATTGACTACAATCTTTTCGTGCATAGCTTAGCAATAAGAAAAGGAGATTAATTGACAAATAAAATAAAAATTGATCTAATTGATCTAATTGATCTAATTTCTAAAACGTTTTAAGTTAATTAGAGATTAGAATAATTAGAAATTTTTCAGGATATGTCCAAACGTACATTATTTCTTATTTTTGCGCTTTTTATAATTGCATCCACGCTGTTGGCGGTTGCCTTATATAAACCCTCTTTAAATCCTACGCTTACAATTCTACCAACACCTACTCCAAAAGAACTGGTAGGACAGACCTCCTTAATATTTGGCTCTCCTCTTCTCTCCTCCTCTGCTGCAAGCTTAAGTTATTCACTGCCTATAAATATTGCCACCGGCACAAATAAAGTAACTGCGGTACAGCTTGAACTACAATATGATCCACTGATCCTGACAAATATTTCTGTTTCTCCAGGATCATTTTTCCAAAACCCGGTGGTACTTCTAAATCAAATCGACACCAAAACAGGCAGAATATCTTATGCTTTTGGCATTAACCCTACAGACCAGGGCGTGGCAGGACAGGGCACTGTAGCAATTCTTAATTTTAAAGCATTAACATCTGAAAAAACGGCAATAATATTTCTTCCCAAGACGTTAGTCGCAGCCGAAGGAACGACTCAATCTGTCTTAAAAACAACTATTAACGCAACCTTTACTTTAGAAAAGTTATCCTCAACTCCTCCCAACAGCTCTTCTCCCAGCGCGCAATAAAGCCGATAAAAAACTAATTCTCTGTTGACTTTTGAGAATATTTTTGATTAGATTAAATTGCTCTTTGGTATTCGAGATGATTTAAAATTTTTCTCGACAATTTCAAATCTCTTGAGGTAGTCCCGACGACCGTCGGGACAACAAAGGCTTATTCTAGATCGCCGTGGCGAGATAGATAGCTTTCCTAATTAAATCTTCGGAGAAATGAAAATCATTCTCGGTACTAAGGAGTGTATTTATTCTGCAAGGCAGAACCCTTCCGTAGCCTTGCTAGCCGGCCGAAGCCTTGGCGGAGGCTGGACGAAGGAGGGTTTTAACATTCTTCTCTCATCTCTTGTTCTATCTTCATCTCTTTGGTAAAATGAATTAGGTTTTTGCCGCCTTAGCTCAGATGGAACGGAGCCGTAGGCGAGTTCGCCTGCTTGACAGGCGCGAAGAGCAGCTGTTTTGCCCCAGTAAAGTCTTGCTAAATCGCAAGATTTAGCTTAGACTTACGGGGTCCCGTAAAATCGGCTTGCCGAGATGGCTCAGTGGTAGAGCAGCTGTTTTGTAAACAGCAGGTCCCGGGTTCGAATCCCGGTCTCGGCTCAAGCAAGCTCGATTTTTCTGGGATAAACATATGACAACAGTTCCCTGCCCGCAATGCAAAGCATAGCTTTGGCAGGCGGGGATTCTGTTGGGAGGCTCAGATAAATATTTATGCTAGGTTCGCATAGCGGCAATTGCACCTCGCTGTAGACGAGGCGGTCGTAAGGCCTACGGGGGTTCGAGTCCCTCACCTAGCACAATTTATGCTTGACTTTACCTTAAGCTAATCATATGTTATGATTAGCTATGCTTTCTAAGCAATTGCCTCTTCCTAAAAATTATTTAGATAAATTATATAAGAATGGTCATTCTATGACTGAAATGGCAAAGCTTCTTAATTGCTCTGTCCACAAGGTTGTTTACTGGATGGACAAATATGATTTACCAAGGAGAACCATGAGTCAAGCAGTATATCTCAAGTCCAATCCTGAAGGTGATCCGTTTAAAATCAAAACTAGTTTAGATAAAAGTGAAGTGTTTTTATTTGGATTGGGTCTAGGAATATATTGGGGAGAGGGAGAAAAGACTTCTAAAGATAAAGTTAGGATAACTAATAGTAATCCTAAAATTATTAAAATTTTTAGAAAATTTCTATTAGACATATGCCAATTAAAAAGACACAAACTTTTGTATCAAATTATTTGCTTTAATGACAGTAAGCCCATTGAGGTTAAAAAATACTGGGCAAATGAACTGGAAATTTCAGAAGATAAATTCGGAAAAATAGTTCAAATACCAACTCAAGGAAAAGGAACGTATAAGAATAAATCCTCTAAAGGTGTTTGTATTTTGACTGTGGCTAGTATAAAATTAAAACCCTGGATAATGGGAGAGCTGGAAAAATTAGATCGCCTGGATGGCTCAGTGGAAGAGCGAATTCTTGGTAAGAATTAGGCCGCGGGTCCGATTCCCGCTCCAGGCTCAAAAAGACCCGCCGTCGCTAAAGCTTTGGCGGGCAAGGAAGGAGGAAATATTTATGGCAAATAAAGGAGAACAGCGAGTTAAAATTGCACTTATTTGTACTGTTTGTAAAAATAGGAATTATATAACCACTCGCAATAAGGTTAATACACCGGAAAAACTAAAACTTAAAAAATATTGCAATTATTGCCGAAAAGCTGTTGAACACAAAGAAACAGAGAAGCTTAAGTAAATTTTCTTAGATATTTCAGGCTAAAGGGATAAAACTCAAGAGGTAATAAAGGTAACCCCATAACAAAGCTTAAATATTTCCCATTAAATTCCCTCTTTAGCCTGCCAACGTCTTTGTCGATTAATTTTTTGTTTGTACTATTTGTTTGACTTGGATCGCTAATTTTTTCCTCCCGTTTTTTATCACGACCGTTAAGGGTTTCGGAAAGCTGTTCTATCTTTCCCATTTCTTCTTTTAAACTATTAAACTCCTTCTCATGCTCGTTAATTTTCCACACTTTTCTTACTAATTCTTGCGGATTGCCAAAAAGCATACCTGCTACCTCAAAAACGTAGGTATTCAAGGATAAACCGTTCGACTCCACAAGTTCCAAAACCTCCTTTTCGATGGGAAGCGGCGAAATCCAAACAGACTCCTGAAGCATTCCAAACCCGATGCTCTTAAGTTTATTTCTAAATCTATCTCTAATTCCTCTTGCTTTTTCGTCAATATCAAAAGATACAATTGTCCATTTACCGTTCCATACTTTCGTTAAGGAAACTATAGGAAAATCTCTTTTGATTTTCATGTTGCCTGCCGAAGTAAGTCTTAAGTAGATTTCGTCATCCTTTACAATTTTTTCCATATCTCCTGTTTTAAGCGATCTACTAACTGTTTTATAAAAATTGTTTCTTTTGTATTTTCGGGGCACAAAGCCATAAACCTCTTTATAAGAATTACTAACGAGATGAAGAGGATCTTTTACCTCTTCAAACAAATCCCCTGCTCCAGCTAAAGCAAGCATTAAAATATCCTTAGGTCGCAGTAGCCTTCTCATTACATATACCGTTACATATAACGGTCGTTATGTCAAGCGGTAAGTTAAATTTGAAAATAACCGCAGATATGCAATAAAAAATATACAATAATCTGTACAATAATAATCTGTACAGTCATTCGACATACAATAAATCTATGACAAAAATTGCAAATAAGTTAGGAGCAATATATAATGTGTATTTAGTAGGGGCGTTCGTTAACGGCTAAATGGATCGCTTTTCTTTTCTTGCTAATTCTAAGGTAAATCGAAAAGGGCTGTGGTGAAACGGCTATCACAGCAGTCTCCAAAACTGCTTTTCTCAGTTCGAATCTGAGCAGCCCTGCCAAAATTCAGCTCGCGTGGCTCGTGAATGTGGCAAATTAACCTAGAATATCCTTACCTTCTCCCCGCTTGCAAGTTCAATAAAATATAGTATAATCAAACCACAAAAGTTGGCGGCGAACAAGTAAGCGGCGAAATGACTGCTATGGACGCTTATTCTGCCTTAAGAAACTGGATTAATGAGGCAAAAAACGCAGAAATTTCCAATACCGCTATAGATGAGCTGACAGAACAACTTTTGAAAAATTATCAAGTAATTCAACCGCTTGTAAAAGGAATTGGAATTGAGATTAAGGATTTAGTTAAAGAAGTTTGGGGTTTGAAAAAGAAAAAGGCAAAAGAATAATCCTCAAGATGCCCGTAATTGACTTTTTTATCACTATAGGGTATAATTAAGTTATGACAGAGCAGCTTTGTGCTTCATGCAAATCTGGGCCAGAAAAAAAATGCTTTTTCAAAGAAATAGTAGATAATATTGTAAACAGTGTTCCTCCTAAAAAGCAGCAGACTCCTATATGTAAAGGCTCTAAAGCTACACTAGAAGCTGAAA
>JACQKL010000019.1 GCA_016204535.1 Candidatus Levyibacteriota bacterium
ATTGTTGATTGCGGGTTGGGTTTTGCCGATGAGACAATGCTGGGGGTGGATTTATTGCTTCCGGATGTTTCCTATCTTCTCAAAGCCTGTCTGCCAGAAGGCGCTAGTCAAAAGAAAATTGTAGGAATGGTTTTAACCCATGGCCACGAAGACCATATCGGAGCTCTTCCTTATATTTTACCCCAGTTACCGGATTTTCCAATTTTCGCAACTCCTTTGACTGCGGAATTAGCAAATGCCAAACTTAAAGATTTCAATCTTCAAAAGAGAGTCAAGTCTGTGAATTTCAGCGAGAACGAATTAAGATTGGGAAATTTTGGTTTTTCATTTATTCCGGTTACGCATTCTGTTCCCGATACCTCAAATATTTTCATAAAAACACCGGTTGGTAATTTTTATCATGGAAGTGATTTTAAATTTGATAATACGCCATACGACGGACGGAAAAGTGATTATGCAAAAATTGCAAAACTTTCCTCTCAGGGCGTAATTTGTTTGTTATCTGATTGTTTGGGCGCAGAACGAACAGGAAGAACAACATCGGAAATTGGACTAACAGATAGCTTTTTTAATGAAATGAGAGAATGCCGTGGAAAATTTATTGTAACTACTTATTCATCTAATATTTCAAGACTAAATCAGATAATTGAAGCTTCTTTAAGAAATGGAAGAAAAGTTTGTTTTGTCGGGCGGTCTCTAGTTAAAAACGTGGAAGTTGCCAGGAATTTGGGATATCTTAAACTGAAAAAAGAGATGGAAGTGGAAATGGATATGCTCAAAAATCACACCGACAATAAATTAACTTTGATTGTTGCAGGGAGCCAAGGACAGGAAAATTCTGCACTAACTAGAATTTCTAACGGTGACCATCGGGATGTCAAATTAAAAGAGGAAGATACAGTCATATTTTCTTCGGATCCAATTCCAGGCAACGAAACGTCTATTTATGAACTGGTAGACACAATTACGAGACGCGGCACAAAAGTAATTTATTCTCCAGTTTCGCGGGATTTTCATGTTTCAGGACATGGATCTTTAGATGAGCTATCGGAATTAATTAGTATGGTTCGTCCCAAAAAACTTATTCCAATAGGAGGGCAATTCAGACATATGTTTGCCTATAAAAAACTGGCTGAAAAATTGGGCTACAAAAAAAGCGATGTCTTTTTAATAGATGATGGTCAGGAGCTTATTTTTTCAGATCACGATGTTCAATATGGAAGGACTGTGCCGGTAAAAAATGTATATGTTGATGAAATGTCAGGGGAGGAGTTGGAGAGCTTTGTTTTGCGGGACAGACAAAAACTTTCCGAGGGAGGAATAATAATTATTTTAGCAGAAGTCGATGCGAACAACGGACAATTGGTTGGAAATCCGGATATTATTGTCAGGGGATTTGTAACCACCCCTGATGTTAAACGTTTGAATTCAAGGTTGGTGCAGGATTTCCGAAAAGCACTTTCTCCTCATAAGGGCAGAGTTGTTAATTGGATTTATGTTAGAAAATTAATTGGAGAAGTAGCGGAAAGAAGAATTTTTAAAGATCTCCACCGCCGCCCCCTGGTTTTGCCGGTTGTGATTGAGGTGTAGTTTTCAGTGTCATAACGCGCTTTGCCAGGCACCGTCTTGTTTCAGCGCTCGCACTAATTAGTCAATAATCTTCGTCGTCCCCTGATTTTGCTGGTTGTGATTGAAGTATAGAATAATCTATTGGAAAAAATCAGGGATATGTACGTGCCTAAGTGAGCCGCCGAAATTTAGTCTAATTCCCTCTTGGGGGATAACATGTTTCACAAGGCCTTCTCTGTCTTTTGTTCCGGGAGTTTCTATGGATTTCCTGGAAAGTCTTGCACTGGCAACACGGACATCTGTTAATTTAATTGCGGGAACAAAAATTTGCAGATCTCCATCTGAAAAGAGGAGGGCTTTTAACGGAGCCTTTCTTGCCTTTTCTAATCTATCATCTGCCCATCGATCTTTTTCTGATAATGAGTCATTTGGGTCAATAGCTCTTAATGGTAAAACATCAACTTTTGCATCAGGCATTGTAACCGCTGGTCTGCCGCCATGAATTGTTTTTCCGCGCTGTAGCTCAAATATTTCCTCTTGAGTTAAATTAATGATGATCTCTTTTTCTCTTTTTTCAACTTCCATGAGTGGAGTATATCAACTACATGTAATGTAATGCAACTTTTAACTGTTTTAGTTGCTTACGTTATAACAATGTTATAACGTAATGAGATAGGAACAAGAAGTTAGTTATAAAATTAATTACATTTAAGTATGTGAATCTGCGTCGCCGTCTCCTGATTTTACCAGTAGTAATTGTGAAGCATAAAACATCTTAGTTTGCTATAATCCGGATGTGGCTAAAGAACGATTATCGAAGCCTTTAAGAGAGATCCCGAAAGCACTTCACGCAATTGGAGGTATTGCTTCTGGAGTTACAAGAGGATTGGGAAGAGAGGCGAAACAATTATTAGTAGACATAGGGAATTATCCTTCTGACGCTGATGAGAAAAAACCTACTGGTGATTTTGTTGGTGGAGAGTTTAAGAAATAAACATTTCCTTAGGTGTGAACCTAATCAACACCGGGTGTTATTTTATATTTTTATTTTATTGTTTGTTACCCCTGGTCCTGCCGGTTGTGATCGAGGTTTAATCTTTCTTTCTTATTTCAACTTGTAGTCCTGCATGGAGATGTTATAATAATTTCATACGTATGCGAAGAAGAAAACATTACCGAAGAAGCAAATTTAAATTAAAGCTTAAAAAAGGCACTATTTATTCTATTTTCGCATTTGGATTTATTGTAACGGGGATAATTCTTCTCTTGTCTTTTACCAAAAACGGCAGCACTTTTGTTTTTATAAATAATCTTTTGGAGCGATATTTTGGTAGCGTTTCTTTTCTCTTTCCCTTTGTTTTGATATTTTTCGGATTTTTATTTCTAAAGCTTAGATTATTTTTGTCCGGAATAAATATTTCGCTTGGATTCCTATTGTTTTTTATTTCCTTGGATGCGCTTTTAAGGGAGGGATTTGCCGGAAAAGAATTTTTTAGAATTCTTGCAGACATATTAACTAATATTGGAGCAAGTGTGGTTTATGGAGCAGGAGTCCTGGTTGGGTTAATTGTATTTTTTAATACATCAGTTGATCAAATTGTCGATTTTGTACAACTTGTAATTAAAAACCTTTATCGGTTTTTCCCAATATCGTTTTTGGATTTTTTCAAGAATAAAAATGGAGCATTAAACGGAAAAGGAATAAAAATAAAAGGAGGTTCTAAGGCAATTCCAAATTTATCAACGGATGCTCCGATTATTAATTCTTCTTCGATCAGGAGAGAATTCCCTCTCCTTTCGGATAAACTGGTCAGTAATTCCTTAACCAAAGCCGGGCTTTGGGAATATCCTCCAATTAGCCTTTTGTCAGATACCACTTCGCAAAAAGCAGACCGTGGAGACGTAAAAAAAGTTGCCAGTACCATAGAAAATACGCTACGCAGTTTTTCTATTGGAGCAAAAGTGGTTGAAGTCAACCTTGGTCCTGCGGTTACTCAATATGCTTTAAGAATTGCTTTGGGAACAAAAGTTTCCAAAATTACTGCTCTTTCCAATGACCTTGCTCTTGCAACAGAAGCACCAACCGGACAAATTAGGATCGAAGCGCCAATTCCGGGAAGAGATTTGGTTGGAATAGAAATTCCAAATAGAAGCTTGGAGATCGTAACCTTAAAGACAATGCTTGAGTCAAGCGTTATGAATAAAAGTAAATCCAAACTTACAGTTTCACTGGGGCTTGATGTAAGCGGAAATCCAGTTGTTGCAAATATTGCTAAAATGCCGCATGTTTTGATTGCTGGAACAACGGGTTCGGGAAAATCGGTTCTTATCAATTCTTTCATATCCTCGCTTTTATTTAGAGCTTCTCCTTCCGAGATAAAGCTTATTCTGATTGATCCTAAGAGAGTAGAGCTGACAGGGTATAACGGCATACCTCATCTTATGACGCCAGTTATTGTAGAAGTTGAAAAAATTTTGGCCTCGCTTAAGTGGGCAATGGATGAAATGGAAAGAAGGTATAAAACATTTGCAACAAGCGGAGTAAGAAATGTTGATTCATACAACGAATTGGCGGGGTTTCAGTCTCTTCCTTATATTGTGATTCTTATAGACGAGCTTGCGGACTTAATGGCATTTGCGCCAGTTGAGGTTGAAGATGCAATTGCCCGGCTTGCACAGATGGCAAGAGCAACAGGCATCCACCTGGTGGTGTCTACACAAAGACCATCGGTTGATGTTATCACGGGACTAATTAAGGCAAATATTCCCTGCAGAATTGCCTTTAACGTTTCCTCGATGATTGACTCCAGAGTTATATTGGATACTCCGGGCGCAGAAAAACTTTTAGGTCGGGGAGATATGTTGTATATTCCACCTGATCAGGCAAAGCCTACGCGTATTCAAGGAGCATTTGTTTCGGAGAAAGAAGTAAGGAAACTGGTAGAATTTCTTAAGGCTAAAAACCCACCCGTTGAATATACAGAAGAAGTTATCTCCAAACCTCTTATCGTAAAAAAGACAGGGGGAGTTAATGGAAATGGGAAAGATCCTCTTTTTGAAGAGGCGATAAGAACAGTTTGTCAATACGACAGAGCTTCTGCTTCACTTCTCCAAAGGCGTCTTTCGATAGGGTACTCAAGAGCAGCGAGAATTTTGGATCAATTGGAATCTCACGGAGTTGTTGGACATGCAGAGGGATCAAAACCAAGAGATGTATTGGGGAAAAATGCTGACGAAATAATAAATAGTCTACAGCAGGAATAATTTTCAATTTTCAATTTTAAATTTTTAATCAATTTTTAAGCCCAAATTTTTAATTAGAAATTAAGAATTAGAAATTAGAAATTCGTTATGATACACGCAGGCGCCAGGCTTTACGAAGAGCGTACAAGAAAAGGTTATACTTTAGATGAGGTCGCCAAAGCAACCAAAATCCGCTCTTCATTTTTAGCTGCTATCGAAAAAGGAGACTACAAAAAATTACCACCCGGTACTTATGCTCATGGATTTGTGAGAAATTATGCTAAATTTTTAGGGCTGCCGGAGCGTGAAATCCTCGCTGTTTTTAATAGGGAATATGACGAAGAAAAATTTATTAAAGTTTTACCCGAAGGGCTGTTAAGAAAAGATGATTTTCCTTTTAGGAGAATTAAGCTTGCTCAAACCTTTAAAATTATTTTTTTGGTTTTTCTAGCGTTATTAGTTTATATAATTTTTCAGTATAGGTCTGCAATCTTTAATCCTTCGCTTAGTATATCTTCTCCAAAGGAGAACGCAGTAATTACAGGAGGAACAGTTACTATAACAGGAAAAACTGATTCCAATTCAACTGTTTTTGTCAACAACGAAACCGCATCTTTAGATAAAGACGGAAATTTCAAAAAAACTATTAACGTCTTTCCGGGAACGG
>JACQKL010000021.1 GCA_016204535.1 Candidatus Levyibacteriota bacterium
ATCGTCATTTTTAGTAACCGGCCATACTAATGCGCAAATGAAAAAAGAAATTCAAAGAGAACTTTCGGAGAACCAATTTGATTTAATTCATGTAGAAACCTCTTATGTAATACAAAATATTCCTCAAACAAATATTCCTTTGGTATTGGTTGAGCATAATATTGAATATTTGGTTTATAAACGCTTTGCCGATAATGCTCCTTTGGTGTTTAGACCGCTTTTATATATCGATGTTCTTAAGCTTAAGCTTTGGGAAGAAAGAATGTGGAGAAAAGCGACAAAGCTTATTGCGGTATCGCAAACCGAGAGAAAGATAATGGAGAAAAAAAGGAAAGATGTAATTGTTGTTTCAAACGGAGTCGACATTGATAAATTTCAAATCTCAAATCGAAAATCTCAAATTTCAAAAGAAAAAAAAATACTTTTTATTGGTGAGTTTAAATGGATGCAGAATAGAGATGCGATTGAATGGATACTTAAAGAAATCTGGTCAAAACTTAGAGCCGAATTTATTCCTCCAATGACAGATAAAGGAACAAAATTATGGATAGTTGGAAAACATATTCCCAACAAAATAAAAAAGTTAGCAACCGATAAGAACGTTATCTTTGATGAACATGCACCAGTGGAAACAGAACTTATTTACCAGCAATCGGATTTACTCCTTGCGCCCATCCGGGTCGGCGGAGGGACAAGTTACAAGATTCTGGAAGCAATGGCGAGTGGCGTTCCTGTTGTGACAACAACTTTGGGCAATGCAATTAATGCCAAAGAGAATTCAGAAATTTTAATTGCCAATAATCCAGATAGATTCGTCCAAAAAATCATTGAGTTATTTGAGAATAAAAAACTTTATAATGAAATTATCTTAAATGCCAGAAAATTAGTTGAAGAAAAATTTAGTTGGAAAAAAATTGCAGAGGATTTGAATCGAGTATACGAAGAAATGATTATTGGCCGTTAATAATTTTTATGGATCTTTCAATTATTATTGTCAATTATAATACAAAAGATTTTCTTAAAAAATGCATAAAATCTATTGTCGATAACGTGTCAAAAAAAATAAGTTATGAAATAATTGTTATTGACAACGCGTCAGCAGACAGAATTCAGAATTCAGAATTCAGTTTTATATTGCAGAATCAGAATCTTCAATTAATTTTTAATAAAAAAAATCTAGGGTTTTCTAAAGCGAATAATATTGGCATTAGGAAAGCGCAGGGGAGATACATACTCTTTCTAAATCCAGATACGGTTATGCAGAAAAATGTGATTGAGAAAATGGTTGAATTTATGGATAACCATAAAGATGCAGGCGCAGCGACTTGTAAACTTATAATGCCAAATGGACAAATTGATGATGCTTGTCATAGGGGTTTTCCCACCCCGTGGAATGCATTTTGTCATTTCTCAGGAATTTCAAGACTTTTTACAAAGTCAAAATTATTCTCAGGCTACAATCTTGGCTTTAAGGACCTAAATAAAATCCACGAGATAGACGCTTTGGCAGGAGCATTTATGCTGGTTAGGCGTGTCGCAGGAGAAAATGTTGGATGGTGGGATGAGGATTACTTTTTCTACGGAGAAGATATTGATTTTTGCTACATGCTTAAGCAAAACAATTGGAAAGTATACTTTGTTCCAACTGTTTCAATACTACATTACAAAGGAGTATCAGGGGGAATTAAAAATATCTCTAAAAAGATTTCCACCGCCGATAAGGAAACTAAAAAAAGAGTAACGCACGCACGTTTTAATGCTATGAGAATTTTTTACAAAAAACATTATGAAAATAAGTACCCAAAACTTCTTACCTGGTTAGTTTATAAGGCAATATCACTTAAGGAAATTCTTGCTTTTTTCTAGTTTTATTGTTGGAGAGTTACCTTTGAGCTATAATCCATCTATGAGGATAGGAATTGACTGTAGGCTTTGGAATGAGTCCGGTGTCGGTCGCTATATCAGGAACCTGGTTTATAATTTGCAAAAACTCGATGAAAAGAATGAATATATTCTGTTCGTTTTAAGCAAAGGCCATGAGAAGTTTAAGGTTCAGAGTTCAAAGTTCAAGGTTAAAATAGCGAACGTACGCTGGCACACTATTGCTGAGCAAATTGGTTTTTCTAAAGTTTTAAATCAAGAAAATCTTGATTTAATGCATTTTCCTTATTTTTCTGTTCCTCTGTTTTACAACCGTCCATTTGTTGTTACGATCCACGATCTTATCGTTAATCATTTTCCAACAGGTCAAGCTTCAACTTTACCCTCTCTTATTTATAGTTTAAAATTACTAAGCTATAAATTTATAATTGGTAGGGCAGCTAAAAAAGCAAAGAAAATTCTTACTGTTTCTAACGCAACAAAAAAGGAAATAGTAGATCACTTGAAAATTAAGGAAAATAAAGTTGTTGTTACTTACGAAGGAGTGGACAATAGAATTTCAAAAATCAAAAATCAAAAATCAAAAATAGATGGTAAATACTTTTTATATGTTGGTAATGCTTATCCGCACAAAAATCTCGAAAGACTTTTAGAGGCATTTAATATTTTAAATGCGGATGTGAATTTGATTTTGGTTGGTAAAGAAGACTATTTTTATAAAAGATTAAAAAAGAAGATAATTCAAGTAAATCCTTCTAAGAAAGTAATTTTTTTACAAAATGTTTCAGATCAAGAATTATCAGATTTATATAAAAATGCATTGGCTCTGGTTTTTCCTTCTCTTATGGAAGGATTTGGTTTGCCGGCACTAGAAGCAATGGCTAATAAATGTTTAGTTTTGGCATCTGATATTTCAGCTCTTAAAGAAATTTGTGCAGATGCAGCAATTTATTTTAACCCCGCTGATGCTAATGATTTGGTAAGAAAAATGCAGGAGATTTACCCTAATGATACATATCATTATAGTGATAAAAAAGAAAAAGGTTTGAAGCGAGTAAAACTTTTTTCCTGGCGCAAAATGGCAGAGCAAACTCTCTCAGTCTACGAACAATCAGCTTCCAAGCCTTAGGTGTCAATAACTGTTCACCTTCCAGGTGTCAAGCTCACAGGTGTCAAGCTCAGGTGTCAGGCTGCACAACATCTCCTATAGTATAGTATGTTATAATGTTTTTCTAAATATGACGCGGGAAAGAAAAGAATTCGGTTTACAAAAAAAAGTAATTACTAGTCGAGAGCTTCACGACAGCACTTCTTTTATCCGAGGAGGCGCAGAGCATGGAGTAGGTCAAGATGTGAAGTTTTTTGTTGGACAGGAAGAACCAAGACGAAGACTGGCAGAATTAGTTACAGGTTCATTGCCCGGAACAGTTATTGTAATTTCAGAACCTTTAGGAGCAGGGAAGTCGTCTTTAATATCAGTTGTTAGGGGAGATCTTTCTCAGAAAGGTAATCCCGATAAGGATTATCCGCGAATTAGCATAGTTGGTTTTAAGCGTAAGCTAGAGAAATTGCGAGCTAATGATATAGCTAAACCAAAAGCGATTCTTGTAGAAGAATTTGACATAAAATCAAGTTTTACAGCATTACAGGGTGCGATGAAGTTGGTTAATGAAATTGTTAGTAGAAAAGAATCAGTAGTTGTGTTGTCGGGAGATTATAGCTTACGTAACCCTGCATTAATTGGCCTGATAAATTCTTCAGAAGAATTACTAGACATGCAAATGGATCCATTAAATATAGAGATGTTCAGGAAAGCATTAAAATTACGGCTTTGCGAAGCTTTCGGTAAAAAGGTGGGGGAAATAGATATGAATGGATTGTTAGATAAGGAATTTTTGAAGTATTTAGCACCAAATACTAATCCTCCAATGTCTACATTTAGATCCAGTTTTGCTATTTTGACCTCAATGGCGAGCGTTGAAGCGCTCCAAGATTCTCCAGCTCAATTTTCAGGAGAGTTATACAGGCGATTAAAAGATAAGCGAGAAAAAAGGAAATTTGATGGTAAAACATGGCATTTTGTAAGTTGGTTACATTCATATATTAAGAAACATGATCCTAGCGTGCCGATGGATGCATTGAACGTGTCGGATTTTACTAGATTATATGGATTAGATGAAATATCAAAAGAAGAATTCCCCAAAATTTTAGTAAATCTTGTAAGAGTAGGGATTTTGAAATCTGTTGGCATACCGTACATGCAAGATGAGAAAAATGGTACTCCGGAACCGTATTTACCGTCGCAAGAAACTTTTCTTGATGCTATTTTTGATCCATTGCCTAAAAATACCCCGGTTGAGCAAGAAGAAATAGACGAAATTGCTGATAAAAAAGAGCAGCTTGGTAAGTTAGGTGGTCTTTTAGGGTTAAAACTCATAACAAAAGCAATGTTTGATCAGAAAAGAAATGAGATATTAGGGTTAGATAGAATAATAGAGGATTATATGGAAGGAAAAATTGATCTATTTGAACTTCAGGTGAGGAAGAAAGAAATAGAAAATAAATATTTATAGTATACTGTGATTGTATGGAGCAAAAGATTTTGTATTTTGGGTATGGGGCGAATAGCCAGCGGGAAATGATGGAAGCTATCACGGGTAACAGGAATTTGGTAGGCCAGCCGGGTGTTTTAAAAGGTTTTAAGCTTTGCGTTCAGAGAATGGATCAGGTTCCTGATTCAGTTTCTCCTAATTCTCCGGTACCAGTTTCACCAAAACAAATTATTAAAGATAACTGGCCTGATAGCTTTGAGACATATATTATTAAGCCAGGAGATGATGCTGATAGAGTTGTAGGGACAGTTTGGGAACTAACTCCACTTGAGAGAGAATTAGTTAGGGATTGGGAGTTAGTTGATTTTGGGTGGTACAAAGATATAAAAGGCAAAGCGGTAACGCAAGATGTTAAAGAAATTAATATTGAGACAGAGGGATTAAGAGAGGATCAGCAAATTGACAGAGAAGTTGATGGTAAGGATTATAAACCTTTCTTAAATCCTTTGGCGGATTTTCAAAGAGTAGCAGAAAAATCAAGAAAAGAGTATTTTGAAAGGATTTCAACGCAAGAAGGCGTTTCCCCAAAAAGATTGATATAATTGGTTTGTGAAGACAGCAGTTGTTTAAAGTTGGGCGCAGATTATTGATCTACGTATGGGGGCAGTCCTGAATTATCTTCAAGCCTCTCAACTCTTTTCTCAAGATTTTCTACCTTATCTTTGTCTGCTTTATGTTTATCAACGGTTGCGATAATTTCCATTTGCGCTTCATCAATTCTTTCGATTAGTCTTTTTTCAAGACCTTTCATGTCTTCTTTTGTGGCCATGCCTTTCAAATCTTCCTTGGTGACCATGGTTTTCCTAAGAGCTTTAACTTCCGGCTTAATAGTCTCTGTTACAACGGTCTTAATTTGAGACAGGTCGTTTTTAGTTAACATAGTGGTTTATCCATTTAAACTTAACAATTAACTAAAATCAATAGGACAAAGTATGTCAGATTAAGTCAGTAAGGTAGGGAAATGATTGGAAAAGACTGGTATAATTGATCAATGCAGTCCTTCGACAGAGCTCAGGATCTACGAGTAGCTTTGGTTTATGACAGGGTGAATAAGTGGGGAGGGGCGGAGAGAGTTTTATTGGCTCTTCACAAACTATTTCCTCAAGCGCCTCTTTACACTTCTGTTTACGACAAGAAAAAAGCTCCATGGGCATCAGTATTTGATGTTAAAACTTCATTTCTTCAGAGATTACCATCTACTACGAACCATGAACTATTCGCTGCCTTTATGCCGATAGCATTTGAAAGCTTTTCTTTTGACAAATATGACTTAGTAATTTCTGTAACGAGCGAGGCCGCAAAAGGAATAATTACAAAGCCTAAAACAAGACATGTTTGTTATTGCCTAACACCTACCAGATATTTGTGGAGTGGATATGACGAATATTTTAAAAATCCCTATCTTAGGTTTTTTTCTAAACCCTTTGTTTCGTATTTAAAAAACTGGGATAAAATTGCTTCCCACAGGCCTGATTATTACATTGCAATTTCCAAAGAAGTGCAGGGAAGAATTAAGAAATATTATGGAAGAGATTCCAAAATCGTTTATCCGCCACTTATGTTAGGTCGGGGTCCTACCATGACTTTCCCTCCCACCAGTGCTCCTGCTAGCATTCTGAGGAATGACGCAGTGCGCGCTGTTGGGAACCCTTCCAGTCATGTCACCCCTCCCTATAATCATTACTTTCTTATTGTCTCCCGTTTGGTTTCCTACAAAAAAATAGATTTGGCTGTTCATGCTTTCAATAAATTAAAATTACCATTGAAAATAATAGGAATTGGTTCAGAGATGGGAAGATTGAAAAGAATGGCAGGACCAACGATTGAATTTCTTGGTAACTTGACGGATAAAGAGTTGGTAAGGTATTATAGTGAATGTCGTGCATTGGTTTTTCCTGGCATGGAAGATTTTGGATTAACCATGCTGGAGGCTCAAAGCTTTGGAAAGCCGGTTATAGCTTTCAGAGGGGGTGGAGCCCTAGAGACAATTATTGACGGAAAGACTGGAATATTTTTTGATGAGCAATCCATAAAAAGTTTAAGTGCGGGAGTAGAACGATTTAACAATACAACAATTGATTCATCTGTATGTAAAGATCAGGCGCAAAAATTTAGTTTTGAACAATTTAAAAAGAAGTTTATGAAGACAATTGAAAAAATATGAAGATTGTTGTTTTTGCAGGAGGTGTAGGAACCAGGCTGTGGCCGCTTTCACGAAAAAATAGCCCCAAACAATTTGAAAAAATATTGGGAGATAAATCAACTCTGCAGTTGGCTATAGATCGTCTTCGCCCTGACTTTTCCTTTTCGGATATTTATGTAGCTACCGGCAGAAGATACGAAGAGATTGTTAAAGAGCAGCTCCCACAAATTCCAGCTCAAAATTTTATTTTTGAGCCGGCTGTCAGAGATGTGGGGCCAGCTGTTGGCATGGCGCTCTCCATTATAGGGAAAGATCATCCAAATTCCCCAATTGCAATCTTGTGGAGCGATCATTTTGTTAAAAAAGAAAGACGTTTTCGCGAAGTATTACATTTTGCGGAAAATCTTGTCAGAGAGAATAATAACTCGCTTATTCTTATCGGTCAGAGGGCTCGTTTTGCCAACCAAAATTTAGGGTGGATAGAGTTTGGCAGCCAGGTTGCGGAAATAAGAGGAACAAAAATTTTTAAATTCAAACAGTTAATTTATAGACCCACATTGGAGCAGGCAGAAGAATTTTTAAAAGCCCAATACTTTGCCTGGAATCCTGGATATTTTGTCACAACACCCGGCTTTTTATTGCAGGAGTATAAGAAATTTACTCCTGAGCTTTATAAAGGTTTAATAAAAATACAGTCGGCTAAAGGTACAAAAAATTTTAATAAAGTCTTAGATAATATCTACCCAACACTTGAAAAAATAAGTTTTGATAATGCTATCTTGGAAAAGATAGATTCAAAGCGCGTTTCTGTTATTGCGGCAGACCTGGGCTGGAGTGATGTAGGGGCATGGGAGGCATTGAAGGAGGCATTGGAAGTCTCATCTTCGGAAAATGTAACAAGAGGAAAAGTGCTTACGAATGGTTCATCTGACAATCTTATTTTTAACTACACAGATCAATTGGTTGTTGGAATTGATTTAGGCAAGATGATTATTATCAATACAGATGATGTTTTACTTATTTGTCACAAAAATTCTGTTCCTAAAATAAAAAAAATTGTTGAGGATCTGAAGGATACCCCACATAAGCATCTGACATAGTTTATGGTAAATACAGAGGTTATCAATGTTCAGAAAAGCATTTATTATCTTTGGGCTAAGAGATTAATGGATATACTTTTTTCCGCAATTCTTCTGATAGTTTTCTTCCCTATTATTTTAATAATAATAATTGTAATCAAGCTTGATTCGAGAGGTCCAATTTTGGCAGATACTCCAAGAAGAGTTGGTAAAAACGGGAAACTTTTTAAGATGTACAAATTTAGGTCGATGGTTGAAAATGCCCATGAAATATTACGGGAAAATCCTAAATATTCTATGCTTTATGATGTTTATAAAAAAGGAAGCTATAAATTAAAGAATGATCCGCGCATTACCAGAGTTGGTCGTTTCATACGAAAGCATTCTTTAGATGAGATTCCCCAAGCTCTAAATATCCTCAAAGGAGAAATGAGTTTGGTGGGACCCCGAGCTTATTATCCCGATGAACTGCGCGATCAACAGAAAAAATATCCCAATACCATAAATTCCGTAAAAATTGTACTTTCGGTAAAACCAGGAGTAACTGGATTTTGGCAAGTCTCGGGCAGAAGTGAAATAAATTTTGATAAACGAATCGAAATGGATGCAGACTATGTAAGAAAAAGATCAATTCTTTATGACCTTTGGATTATCCTAAAAACCCCGTGGGCTATGATCACCGGCCGCGGTGCGCTATAGTTTTTTTACCGTTGACTTTATTTCCCTTTTTTGTTTATGATTAATAGATGGAAGGTTTTAAGAAGATTGATTTAGATACGCATACACTCCAAAATAAACCACAGACTATGCTGGTTTCCAGGAAGAAAAGAACTCTTTCTAAAAAACTATTCACCACTTTTGCAATTGTGGTGGGCATATTAATTTTTTTTGGGTTAATTCTCATAGGCCCGGCACAAAAAACTTATTCTGATGCTAAAAAAACTTTTGCGCAGGTAAAAGTTACCGTAGATGCATTAAAAAAACAAAATATTGCTTTGGCGTCTTCCGAGCTTAATAAAACCAAAGACAGCTTAGTTCAAACGCAAAAAAGTTTGGATTCAATGGGATACCTTAAGTTTGTTCCTATTGCCAATTTGTATTATGGTGATGCACAACACTTAACTAAAGCAGGATTTTATGGTTTGGATGCTGCAAGAGTATTGATAGATTCTATTGCACCTTATGCCGATGTCTTAGGATTAAAGGGTCAGGGGAGCTTTGTCGGCGGTACAGCTTCCCAGCGTATAGAAACAGCGGTTACAACTATGGGTAAAATTACACCTCACATAGATGATATTGTCAAGCATATGGAAGGTGCCAAAAAAGAAATAGATCTTGTTGATCCTAATCGCTATCCTTCAATTCTTGGATTAGGAAAGATCAAAAAAGGATTGTCGCAAACAAGAGAGTTAGTAGATCAAGGAGTTACATTCGTGTCCGATGCAAGGCCTCTTATTAAAATTCTTCCTAACCTCTTAGGTGATCCTAAGGAGAAAAAGTATTTGGTACTGTTCCAAAACGATAAGGAACTTCGTCCAACCGGAGGATTTATTACAGCTTATGCTATTTTTAGAATAGATAAAGGTGTTATTCATGTCGACAGATCGGATGATATATACAACTTGGATAATGGAATATTTGGAAAACCAACTGCTCCCGCACCAATTCTTAAGTATCTGCCCAAAGTCTCCACTTTTAACTTAAGAGATTCGAACCTTTCTCCTGATTTTATAGAATCCATGAAAACATTTAATTCTTTGTACGCCAAATCCTCTAGTAAAGTCGATGTGGATGGAATTATTGCATTGGATACTAATGTTTTGGTATCGACAATTAAAATATTGGACGATGAAGTGTATGCGGGGGGAGTTAGATTTACCAGCAAAGAGGACCCTCGCTGTGACTGCCCTCAAGTTATTTATGAGCTGGAGAGGCTTATTTCAACGCCAAAAAGTGTCGATCTAAAAGTAACTACCCTTGCGGCTGTTCAGGCCCAGCGAAAAGATTTTATCGGAGTACTTTTGTACGCTGTTATGGAAAAAGCTCTTAAATCTTCGCCTAAACTTTATTGGGGGCCTTTATTTCAGGATATGTTAACTCAAGTACAGCAAAAACACGTTATGTTTTACATCTACAACAAAGATGCTCAAAACGGAATAGAGGCATTAAATGCAGCGGGGCAAATAAGAGCGTTTGAGGGAGATTATTTACATATTAATCAGGCGAATTTTGGAGGAGCAAAATCCAATCTATTTGTGCAAGAGGCGGTAACACAAAATTACGAAGTGGCAGGAGACGGAGCTATTACTAAAAAAATTACCATAAATTACAAAAATCCTCATGCTCCGTCAGATTGTAACCTGGAAAGAGGAAATCTTTGTATAAATGCAATCCTTCGGGATTGGATTAGAGTATATGTGCCAAAAGGAAGTAAACTTGTAGACAGCAAGGGCTCTGAAGTAAAAATGATTTCTTATGATGAGCTGGGTAAAACAGTTTTTGAAGGTTTTTTGACAGTAAGACCCAAAGGCTCTGCAACTTTTTCTCTGTCCTATACCTTGCCATTTAAAGTAAAAGGATCCTTGCCTCTTCTTATTCAAAAACAACCTGGGACAGATGGTAATGACTACACATTGGAAGTTAGAGGCGCAAAGGTTGATAGTTTTAAGCTCTTAACAGATAAGGAGATGAAAATTAAACTTTAAACTTTAATGCATGAGAACGCAAAAGATAGAGGGAATTATTCTAAAACGAAGAAATTTAGGAGAAGCAGACAGAATCTTAACGGTACTTTGTAAGGAATCCGGAAAGATCTATATAAAGGCTCCCGGAGTTAGACGTATAAGGAGTCGCAGATCTTCCCATATTGAGCTTTTAAATCTTTCGAAGCTCACTCTTTATGCAAGCTCTCGTTCTTTTATGTCAATAGTTACGGAGGCTCAAACGCTTGAAGACTTTTCTTCTATAAAAAGCGATCTTTATAAGATTGGATACGCTTATTATATCTGTGAACTGATAAATAGTTTGTGTGTGGAGAATCAGGAAAATAGGAATGTATTTTTACTCTTAAGATCGGCACTTTCCGACCTTAATCAAGATGGGAATGAAAATGATATTGTTAAAAATTTTGAAAAAAATCTTTTGAAAACTTTAGGATTTTGGCTAGAGGCAAGACTTTTAGAAACTCAAGATTCAAGAAGAGTTATGGAAAGATTGTTAGAGCGCAAGCTTAAGACTGTTAGGTTGATGCCTCTTTTTGCTTCTTGAATAAGACTTTTAAGGTTAGCTTGTCTATAAGCAGTAGGATTAAGGAATAAAACCCGTAGATAATAGATGTTGACAGATTTATTTTTATAAATACAAAAAGAAAAAATAGAAAAATTGCAGAAAGCAAAAATACACCTATCCAGCAAGAGAATATGGCAATTCTTTTAAATTTTGGATAGTAAAAAACGCCTAATATATTAAAAACTCCTACGATAGAAAGTATATAAAGTACATAATGATAAATTTTAAAAGTAGCAGGCCAAGCTACTCCTAAAAAAGGCTGCATTTTCTCAAGATAATAAGGGAATCTTAAGGGCATAAAGAGAGGGGGAGAAAAAATGTGTGTCGGGGCAATTAAAATTACTGATAAAATAACAATTGCAAGATAATAATAAGCCAATTGCTTAAGATCTTTATTCTTAATTTGTAGCACGTATAAAGAATAATATATTAAGACAGAAGAAGTCAATTTCAACTTGTGTTATAATTTAATCAATGAATTCATCTAGCCTAATGGAAAAAATTGTAGCGCTTTGCAAAAGGCGGGGATTTATCTTTCCGGGTTCTGAAATATACGGAGGAATTACCGGTTTTTGGGACTACGGCCCCTTAGGTGTAGAGCTCAAAAACAATATCAAAAAAGAATGGTGGAAGAGCATGGTTTACAAGCGTAGCGACGTGGTGGGAATAGATGCTGCAATCATCATGAATCCAGAAGTTTGGGCAAAATCAGGACACCTGGGAGCGTTTGCTGATCCGTTGGTTGAGTGTAAAATTTGCCATAAACGTTTCCGTTCTGATAGGGAAGAAGAAAAAGATAAACATTTAAAAGAGCATTTAGGGAAAAGTGATGTTTGGACGGAAGCAAAGCAATTTAATCTTTTGACCGAAGTTTTTTTGGGCGTGACTGAACCGAAAGAAAAAGCCTATCTTCGGGGAGAAATTACGCAAGGCGTATTTGTAGATTTTGAAAACGTTGTCAGCTCCAGTCGAATCAAGATTCCCTTCGGAATTGCTCAAATCGGAAAAGCCTTCAGAAATGAGATTACTCCGGGAAATTTTACTTTTAGATCTCGTGAGTTTGAGCAGATGGAGCTTGAATTTTTTGTAAAGCCGCAAGATCAGGAAGGGGATAAATGGTTTGAATATTGGAAAAATGAGCGAATGAAATGGTATTTGTCTTTAGGAATGAAAAAGGAAAGCCTTCGTTTTAGAGTTCACGCCGATAAAGAAAGAGCGCATTATGCTAAAAAAGCAGAAGATATTGAGTATAATGCTCCATTTGGATGGTCAGAACTTGAAGGGATACATCATAGAGGAGATTGGGATCTGTCTGCTCATAAATTGACCTACAAAGAAGAGGACGGAGAAGAATTTACTCCTTGGGTTATAGAAACCTCAGGAGGTGTCGACAGATCTGCTCTTTTCTTCCTGGTAGATGCATATTACGAAGATGATAAAAGGGTGGTTTTAAAACTTCATCCAAAACTAGCGCCAGTTAAAGTCGCTGTGTTTCCACTTTTGGCAAATAAAGAAAATCTGATAAGCTTGGCCAAAGATGTTTACAAGAGCCTTAAAGAGAATATTGACGGTATGATTATGTTTGATGACAGAGGAAATATCGGCAAGCGTTATTACGCTCAGGACGAAATCGGAACGCCGTTCTGTGTCACAGTTGATTTCCAAAGCCTAGAAGACAAAGCAGTGACAGTTAGGGATCGCGACACTGCTAAACAAGAGAGAATAAAAATAGAAAATTTATACAAATACCTCTTAGAAAAACTTAGTTAGTAGAGTTTCCCTATTGACAAGTACTAAGAGTTTTGCAGAATAAAAGGGAAGGGATTTATTAGTTAATTTATTAACTTAATGGCAAACCCAGAATCAATTTCAATACTGTCATCCTCTCAGGCAGGCGCGCAAGCCGCAACGGAAGTTAACCATGATGGTTTGCATCCACAAATAACAGCTGAACAAATTTTTACATCTTCTAAGGGTGTATTTTTAACCGACTTTGGGATGATTGTGCAAAAACTTATTATAAGCTACGAAGAATTAAGAGCAAAATGGATTGATGGTGAAGGTAAAAAATGTCCTACCCTTGAGCGTCGGTCTGAAATGCTTAATGAATGCGAAAAAATATGTAAAGAACATAACATAGACATGGCACAATTACCAGCCCTCAAAAAAGCATTTGAGTCGGTGGTTGAAGAAAGAAAAAGAAAAGATCAGGAAGATTTAAACAAACTATTCCCCCCCGCTCGGAAATAGTTGACAAAGGTTGTTAGATATAGCACAATAATATTGTTGCAAAAATGAAAAATAAGAAGTTAATTATAGCTATAGTTGTAATATTGGTAGTTTTAGTTGGCGGAGTAAGTATATTCATGGTTACCAGCAAGAAATCTGAGTCTGTTGTGGTTGAACAGACGCCTACGGAAGAAAAAATAGCTGCAATTAACCCCGAAGAAATAGGGCTTACGCTAACAGCTTCAAGCGATAATCGAAAGGTAATTTTGGAGGTTAGTAAGACGGATGGTATTTCGGGGTTAGATTATGAGTTGTCATATATTTCCAAAGGCGATATTCCAAGAGGTGTAATTGGACATATTGACGTAAAACAAATAGATAAAGCCGTAAGGCAAGAGATTACACTTGGTACCTGCTCGGATGTTTGTCATTACGATGAAGATGTTTCGAACATAAAATTGATTTTAAAAGTTACCAAAACAGATGGTACGTCCTCTCAAGCAGAAAAATCCCTCGAACTTTAACTTCTAACTCCTAACTAATAACTTTTTCAACAACTACCTCTTGCGTATTTTGCAACGCTAAGCACTAAAGTAGCGTTTTACCATATTGACAAGTAATGAAAAGTGGCTCAAAATGGAATAAAGTGGGACAAAGTGGGAAAAGGTGGGAAGAGAGGCAGGTTTAAAAGAAATGTTATTAGGACAATACGAAGGAGTTGTTGGAGAGAAAAATCGAATCGCATTACCTAAGAAACTAAGAGAAATTATCGGAAATAAATTAATAATAACTTTAGGATATGAAAATTCGCTTATTATCGTATCGGAAGCTGGGTGGAAAGCGCTCCTTGAGGGGACAGAGGGTAAGCCTTTTATTCAAAAACCGGCCAGAGAAACCCAACGATTCTTACTTGGAGGGGCAACCTTCATTGAGCTTGATTCTAAAGGAAGGTTTGTTATACCTGACTACTTGCGACGCTTTGCAAAAATTAAGACGGAAGTTGTATTCCTAGGATTATCGCGCTACGTAGAGTTGTGGGACAGAAGAGTTTGGGAAGTGTATAGACAAAATCTTGAGAAAAATATCGATAATATTTCGCAGAAACTGATTGATAAAGAAAAAGATAGAGAAAGATGAACGATTTCCATAAGAGCGTACTTTTAAGAGAGGTTTTGGAAGGATTAAGAGTTAAAGAAAACGAAAAATATATTGACGCGACATTGGGAGGAGGAGGACACAGTCTTGAAATTTTGAAAAAGGGTGGAAAAGTTTTGGGAATAGACTGTGACAGTGAGGCAATCGAGTTTGTAAGCGGAAGATGGAAGATTGAAACTAAAAAATTGAGTATTGCTGAAGAGAATTTGATTTTGGTAAGAGGGAACTTTAGAGATATAGATAAAATTGCACATTTAAATAATTTTGATTTAGTTTCTGGAATAATTTTTGACCTTGGTGTATCCAGCCATCAAATTGACGAACCCACGCGTGGATTCAGTTTCCAGAATGAAGGGCCACTGGATATGAGAATGGATCAGGAATTAGGGGTTAAGGCCCTTGATTTAATAAGAATTTTGACGAAAGGAGAGCTTTGTGAAATTTTTACTAAATTTGGTGAAGAGAGTCGTGCTTGGGAGATTTCTGATGCTATTGTCAGGACCCGTAGCATAAGACCAATTGAAACAACTAGTGATTTGGTAAGAGTTATAACAGAAGCGTTAAAAGTAAAAAGATTAAACAGTGATTTTTCCAAAGCGGATTTAAGTAAGAAAGTGTTCCAAGGGTTAAGAATAATTGTGAATGATGAGTTAAATGCGCTTGAGGAGGCTTTACCAAAAGCAGTAAAGCTCCTCAAGCAGGGTGGAAGAATAGGTGTAATTTCGTTTCACTCTCTAGAAGATAGAATCGTAAAAAGAAGTTTTATTGAATTTGAGAAAAAGGGTTTAGGAAAAATTATTACAAAAAAACCAATTACGCCAAGTAGCGAAGAATTAAAGATGAATAAAAGAGTAAGAAGCGCAAAATTAAGAATTTTTGAAACCCGTTCGGCAAGCCCAGGGTAAAATATATGAAAAAACCTGTCTTTATTATTACTTTATTAATAGGAATTATTGTTGTTTTGTCGATAATTAAAGTTATTTTATACAATAGATTATCAACCTCAGGAGTATTTGTTGGCAAAGTTGAAGAGGAAATAATTTCTTACAAAACACAAAATGCCATTTTATCGGAAAAACTTTTAATATTGTCTTCGCTGACAAATATTTCCGAAAAAGCTACAAAACTTGGCTTTATAAAAGATAACTCTTTAATTATCCTTAAGACGTCAAGACCGCTAGCAATTAAGCAATGAAATGGCGCTATCCTTTTGTTTTTATAGCTTTTATAGTTTTATTTACTTTCGTAATTGGCCGCTTATTCTATTGGCAAGTTGTTAAGGCGGAAATGCTTACAAAACTAGCTAAGTCTCAGTATAATGGATTCGTAAAGGTACTGCCCAAGCGTGGAGAAATTAAAACCTCAGATAAGTATCCGATAGTGTCCAATAAAGTTTTTTATTCTTTATTTGTTAATCCTCAAGATTTAAAAGACAAAAATAAAACTATTCAAACTCTCTCAACCCTTCTTGATGTAGACACTGCTTCAATAAGTTCTGAATTACTTTCCGATAAATTATGGGTTCCGGTAAAGTCAAATCTTGATTATCAAAAGAAAGGAGAAATAGAAAAAATGCAGATTCACGGAGTCGGATTTGAAGAGCATTTTGGGCGTTTTTATCCAGAAGCATCGATCGCCGCACACCTGTTGGGTTTTGTTGGTAAAAATGAATCGGGAGATGATAGGGGTTATTTCGGGCTTGAAGGATATTACGACAGGCTCTTAAAGGGTAAGGAGGGGTATGCGATTGAGCTTCACGATGCGATGGGACGCCCAATTTTATCCAAAAGAAGCGATAAGACGCAAGGAACTGATGGGGGAAATCTAATCCTAAGCATTGATAGGTCAGTACAGTTTTTGGTTGAGCAAAAACTCAAAGACGGGATAGAAAAATATGGGGCAGTTGGCGGAATGGTTGGAATTATGGATCCTCATACAGGAGATATTATCTCGATGGTTTCTCTTCCTTCTTTTTCACCTGAAAAATTCTGGGAGTATGATGAGAGTTTGTATAAGAATCCATTTATCGCAAATACCTATGAACCTGGTTCTACCCTTAAGCCTATTGTAATGGCAGGAGCGCTTGATGCCGGTATTATAACGCCTCTAACAAAATGTACTATTTGTGGGGGGCCTGTAACGGTTAGCGGCTATGATCTTCATACGTGGAATGATAAATATTACAAAGATACAAATATGATTGAAGTAATACAGCGCTCCGATAATATCGGAATGGTTTTTGTTGCTCAAAAACTTGGAGTCGATAGGATGATTTCGTACCTGACCAGCTTTGGATTGGGGAGCTTGACAGATATTGATTTGCAAGGAGAAATAGCTCCGTCTCTCAAGTCTAAGAATGCTTGGTACGATGTAGATTTGGCCACTACTGGTTTTGGGCAGGGAATCTCCGTTACGCCAATTGAGCTTTTGGTAGCTTTTTCTGCCCTGGCAAACGAAGGTCGCATACTAAAGCCCCGTGTGGTGACGGCATTTGAAGATGTGAACAAAAAGATTCTAGAAATACCAATTAAAATTAAAGGAACGCCTATTTCGGAGAGAACCGCAAAGATCATGGCGGAAATTTTGGTAAATGCAGTTGAGAAAGGAGAAGCTCAATGGACAAAGCTTAAAGGTTATAGGATTGCAGGAAAAACTGGGACAGCATCGATACCAGTCCTAGGACATTATGATCCAAACAACACGATTGTTTCGTTTATTGGTTTTGCTCCGGTTGAAAACTCGAAATTTGTAATGCTTGTAATTTTGGAAAAACCAACGACATCTATTTATGCTGCCGAAACCGC
>JACQKL010000018.1 GCA_016204535.1 Candidatus Levyibacteriota bacterium
ATGGGTTAAAACCATTCCTACAATTTTCTTTTGACTAGCGCCTTCTGGCAGACAGGCTTTGAGAAGATAGGAAACATCCGGAAGCAATAAATCCACCCCCAGCATTGTCTCATCGGCAAAACCCAACCCGCAATCAACAATCAAAATTTGATTGTTATAATCATAAAGATACATGTTTTTTGTTACATCTCCAATTCCACCCAATGGAATGAATGATAAATTATTCATAAAAAATAATTGTTAAATCGCTGTATTGCTAAATTGCTAATAACAATATGACAATTTAACAATAAAACAATTGCTTTTTAAGTCGTTAAAAACTCCTTTACATTTTGTTCTGCAATTGTGACCGATTGAACCTTACCCTCAACTATTAAACGTGCGGCTTTCCGACAAATCCCCTCAATTGTTCTTTCCAAACTTCTCATCCCAGAATCAAATCCTAAAGGTCTTACGACAATTGGCCATACTGCATCATCAATAGTTAGTTGATTATTAACTAAACCTGCTTGTGTCATAATTTTTGGCAACAAATATTTTTTGGCGATAACTGTTTTTTCTTCATCTGTATAAGAAGGCATTTGGACAATCTGCAAACGATCCAAAACAGCTGTCGCAATATTGGTAGTATTATTTGCTGTTGCCACAAATAAAACGCGGGATAAATCAAAAGGATAATCTACATAATGATCCAAAAAAGAATTGTTTTGTTCGGCATCTAAAAGTTCAACCAATACTCCCATAATGTCTTTTCGGCCACTGTCGGTAACTCTATCTAATTCATCCAGTAAAATCACGCAATTTTTACTTTGTGCATTAATTAAACTTTTAATTATAAGTCCCGGCTCAGAATCTATACTTGCCCGTGATTTTCCCCGCAAATCACTTGCATCTCCCATACCTCCCAAAGGAATTCTCTCAAATTTGCGTCCCAAACTCTCCGCAATAGATTGAGCAAGAGTAGTTTTTCCTGTTCCCACCAACCCAACCAAACAGATTATGGGAGAGCGGGAAATATTTTGATTCTTGATAGTTAGAATTAAAGTTGATAAATATTCAAGAATTATATTTTTAACATTCTCTAATCCATAATGATTCTTATCTAAAATAGTTTTAGCCATATTAAGATCTAAAATATCTTTTGTTTCACTGTGGAAAGGTAGAGAAAGAATACAGTTTACGTAATTTAAAAAATTCTCAAAATTTATAAATGATCCTGAACCTATTTGACTTGCTTTTAAAACACTAATTTCTTCCTCTAATTTTTCTAATAAATCATTCGGAAGATTCGCAACCTTTATTTTCTTTTCCAGTTCTTCGAGTTTTCCCCCCAAAGGGAGCGTTGAATTCATAAGCTTAGTATAAATTGTATACCCCTTCGCATTCAAAATACAATAAGTATAATACCGCGAAGCTTTGATTTTGCAACAGGTTTGAAATTTTTAGCAGTTGAGATTCCATTTTGAATGCTACGGAGGCATATGCCAAATTTTGTAAAATCAATGCGAAGTGGCATATAATTAAAAATAACAAATTAATAGTGGGGTTTGCGGAAGCGGGGGTTACGTCTTTCTCTCCAATTACCCTGAGCTCTATTTTGAGGCGCACCAAAACGCTCTCTTCTAAATTGTCTGGATAAAGGATGCTCGGAAGGTGCTTGTCCTTGACCCGAAGGACTCTCTCTTTGTGGCGGAATATTGCCGCCGTCTCCCATTAACATTGATAAATTTATTCTCCCTTGGTCATCTATCTCAATAACTTTAACTTTTACCTTATCCCCAATTTGGACTACGTCTGAAGGATTGCGAACAAATCCTTCTTTCATTTTTGATACATGAACCATTCCCTCTTTGCCCGGCAGAAATTCAACAAACGCACCAAAAGGAAGTATCCTTTTCACCTCTCCCTCAAAAGTCTCCCCAATCTTTATCTCACGAGTTATACCTTTAACCCAATCAAGAGCTTTTGTAACTGCCTGCGAATCTGTTCCGGAGATCGTAACAATCCCACTGTCTTCGACATCAACGGTTGCGCCAGTTTGGGCAATAATGTTTTTAATTACTCTTCCCCCTGGCCCGATTACGTCTCCTATTTTATCAACAGGAATTTGAAGCTGTTCTATTTTGGGAGCATATTCCGAAACGCTTTTCTTACCGGTTCCTACAACCGCAATCATTTTTTCCAAAATATAAAGTCTGGCTTTCTTTGCTCTTTCGAAGACTTCCTTAATTTGCTCAAGAGTTATTCCTAAAATTTTAACATCCAATTGAACTGCAGTAATTCCTTCGTTTGTTCCGGCTACTTTAAAGTCCATATCTCCTGAAAAATCTTCAAGCCCCAAAATATCTGTTAAAATCACATACTTATCTTGTGCTGACTCTGCCGAAGCACTCACCATTCCCATAGCAATTCCGGCAACAGGCTTTTTAATCGGAACCCCTGCATCCATCAACGCCAGTGCTGATCCACAAGTTGCGGCCATCGAAGTTGAACCATTGGAAGAGAGAATTTCTGAAACAACTCTAATTGTATAAGGGAACTCTTCCTGACTTGGAATTACTCCTTCCAGCGCTCTTTCTGCCAATGCCCCATGGCCAATTTCACGTCTCGATGGAACTCCAATTCTTCCTGTTTCTCCAACTGAATAAGGAGGCATTGAATAATGATGAATATATCTTTTAGATTCTTCTCCTTCTGCGGATTCTATTAATTGTTCAAGGCGTGGAGATCCTAAAGTTACGACTGTTAAAGCCTGCGTATCACCTCTGTTAAATATTGCTGAACCATGAGTTCTGGGAAGTACAGAAGTTTGGCAGGATATTGGTCTTATTTCATCAATCTTTCTCCCGTCAGGCCTTATTCCTTTATTTAAAGTGTTTTCGCGGATAGCCTTGAACATTATGTATTCAATAGCTTTTGCAATTAATTTTTTATCAACATTAAATTCGGCGTCTTTAGTCTTTTCATCTTCATAAATCCTATCCACCAAGCCTTCCGAATCGCCGCTTGATTCTTTGGCAACTCTCTCTTTAACCACTTCTACAATCTCTTGTTTGTAAGTTTTTTCTAGGACTGCAATCAATTCCAAAAATTGAGTATTTGGAGAAACAGTTTCTTTTTTGCTTCCGACGGTCTTAGCAAATTCCTCTATAAAATCTATAATCTTTTCATTTTCAGTTTGGGCTTTTTTAATTCCTTCCAATACTATTTCATCGGCTACTTGGAGAGCTCCTGCTTCCAACATTAAAGTCTTACCTTTAATACTAGAAACAATTAAATCCAGTTCGGAAAGCTCAGATTCTGCGACTCCGGGGTTAATAATATATTCTGCTTTTTCGCCTTGCCCTGAGCCCGCTTGCAGTGAGCTTGTCGAATCTGCCGAAGGGTTCTTTACATATCCAACTCTTACTGCTCCAATAGGACCTTTCCATGGAATCTTGGAGATTGCTAAAGCGCTAGATGTGGCAATTACAGATAAAATATCCGGAGAATTCTCTCCGTCAACAGACAAAACGGTGACTATTACTTGCACTTCCTTCTTAAATTCCTTAGGGAAAAGCGGCCGAATAGACCGATCTATAAGTCTTGCTGTAAGGATAGAGTCATCCGATGGTCTTCCTTCTCTTTTCACCCATCTTGAACCCTTAATTCTTCCTCCTGCATATAGTCTTTCTACATATTCAACCGTAAGAGGAAAATAATCAACGTCTGTTCTTTCCTTTCCCATAACTACGGTAACCAAAACCATAGTGTCCCCTAACCTTGCTAAAACAGAAGAGGTTGCTTGTCTTGCTAATTCTCCTACTTCCAAAGTTAAAGTCTTGCCATTTATTCCTAAGCTGGACGTAGTTTTTTTATTCATAAATCTTGGGGTTACTCTTTAAATCCAATCTTTTTTTCTATTACAGAGGAACGTTTCTTATCCACTTTTGCCAAGAAGTTAAGAAGCCTCCTTCTTTTTGCAATCATTGATAATAATCCGCGCCTTGAATGAGTGTCGTGAATGTGCTGTTTTAAATGTTCTGTTAACCGATCTACTCTTTTTGTCAAAAGCGCAATCTGAACCTCAGGACTGCCTGTATCACCCTGAGCTGTTTGAAATTCTTTTATTACTTGCTTTTTTTGCGTTGTACTAAGCGGCATAAAACAATTTAGAATTCAGAATTTATAATTAAGAATTAATGTGTATTATAGCAGTTTTCCCAAGTATTCTCAAGCGATCAATGGAAGCACTACTACAAAAACCGCATAGACATGGGGATTGGGAAGGGCAGACCTCCAATCACCGACAACGAGCTGGTCTTCCGGATGATTCCGACCGACAACAGCAGTGATGGGAGGGTTAGCAAGCGTTTGCTGATCTGTACGACCAACCCAATCGGTAAAAAGCACTTCTCTTTTTTGTCTCTGATATGCCAAATCCAATTGGATAAGGATTGATGGCTTAGGAGGCTTGAGCACGCTAATTACGTCCCTCACATCTTTAGGAAGTTTCTTTTTAAGAATAGCTTCCTGCTCCTCAATTTTTTTGATTTGCTTAGTAGTTGATAAGTCATTACTCTTCTTAATTCTAAAATCATTAGGATTAATGGCAACCACGATTTCTGGAGGGGCAGTTGGTTGCATTTCCTCTGAAGAACAAATGTAGCCCATACGGCCAATAAGTGGCGCTGTTTCCTTATTTGCCTTGAGTTCACTAACTGATATTGACTTAATAGGAGTAACAAATGTTAAGCCGCTTTCTACCAAGGCCTCGTAGGTTTTTAAATGGAGCTTCTTGTCTACTGTATGAATTTCAAATGCTGGTGGTTTTGAAGACGGCAAGGGTTCTTTGTATGGGTCTCCATAACCTTGCTCACGTTCCTGATAAATTATTGCCATAAATTAATTTGTATCACGCTCTGAGTTAGTCTGTCAAATATTGGTTGAGCCTTTGTAAATTTTGGGGGAAAGCCAGTCATCCGGAGGATTATCTTCCCCTTTTTTCTCTTCCTTTTTAACTTGGACTTTGGCGCTAGCCGCGTTTGACGCGGGTGTAAAAAAAGAGTCCTCAATAACATTTTGTTTTCTAGAAGCTATTTCTCTTACCGCGCCTTTTTTCATAAGCACTCCTGCTATTTCAAAAGAAAGAGGGCTGGTTTGCGGATTTTGGAAATTATTGGTTGCGTTAATGATTCCCGACATTAGATTTTGGGCAATATCAACATCCATTTTAAGACCAATCGAAGAAATGAAACTTGCGATTAATTCCGAAACTGAAGACGCATTTTTGCCAATTAAAGGTATATCTCCAAAGCCCTGGTTATCCGGCTTATAATCTATATTTATTACTTTAGAATCTTTAAGAAGAGTGGGGTCAAAAACTGTTCCCAAATCCGATACTCGTGGTGTTCCTACTACAAAAATTAACCCTGGAGCTTTTCCTCCTCTTTTATATTCTATGTCTTTTTCGTTAAAAGACAAACCATCTGTTCCTGCTTTAACTAAAATATTCAATTTTCCTTCCTCAAGAGTATAAGAAATTTTTTCGATCTCTCCCTCTTTGTAAGGAAAAGAAACTGTCAGATCTCCACCATCTGCCCCAAAACTCTTTTTTACCTTGTCTATTCCAACTAGTGAAGATACTCCTACAATTGGGTCGGTCGGACAAGCGACCGTAACGCTTTTGCCTTTCTCCAAAAGTGCTAGATACAAAGATAGTGCTCCGGCCATTTCATCAACTCCTGGGTTTTTGCCAACCGCAATACCGATGTTGTCGTTTCCGGCCATAAGCTCTTTAATTTTTTCAATCATTAAATTATCCATACTCTCTTGCCTGTGAAATTATCCATGGCATATTAACATATCTCCTATAGTAAAGTCAAGAAAAGGAGAAAGAATAACGCCCCCTTCATGATTTGCTTCTATTTTCGAAACCACATTTTTATTAGCTCTGACAGAAGTAATCGCACTTTCTCCTTTAACTTCTTTGCCTCCAGCTGAGGAGCTAATTAATCTTACTTTGTCCCCACGCGCTACTCGCCCCTCAAGAACTTTTATTCCTAAGACTTTTGTTTTCTCGTATGGAAAAGAGGCGAGAATCTTTGCCCTTCCATAAATTTCCTCAACCATTTCCAACTGCTTACCTTCTAATACGTCTTTTATCTCCGAAATCAATTCATAAATAATCTTATAGTTCTTAACTAGCACCTTTTCCTGAAAGGCAAATTTTGTAATCTCAGGCTTAATTCGAACGTTAAAACCTAAAACTATAGCACTGATTGATTTTGCATGCAGAATATCAGTGGTAGTAATATCACCGGTTTTCTGAAGAGCAATATTGATTTCTTTGGGTAAAGATCTGACAATTGCTTCAAGTGACCCTTGATTGTCGGCGCACAAAATAATTGAAAGCGTAGGCGTTTCTTTTTCGTTCAAAAAATCCTTCGGCATCGGCATCGCCTCCTGCCCAGAACGAAATGTCGTTATAGGAGTAGGCTCTGCAGAGCGGGTGGCGGGCGCGGGGGACCCCCATTGAGCACCCGAAGGGAGCGGAGCGACTGAGGATGTCGAATGGGGGTGAAGCCCGACAGGACCCGCACTTACGACGTCCCCTTTTCTAGCAACTACTCCTCCTACAGGCGGCACTTTTTCAAATCCTAAAACTTCAACCGCTTCTCCGACAATCGCTTTTTTCAGATGTATACCTTTATCATTTATTATGGTTCTAACCCGAGCTTTTATTCCCTCGCATTCTATTTCGTCTCTTACCGATAATTCTCCTGACTTAACAACGACTGTTGCTCTTGGTCCGGATCTTTCATCAAGTCTGGATTCAATCACTATGCCCTTAAACTTCGTATCTTGATAAACGCTTTTTTTCATATCAAAAACAAGTACAATTAATTCCAGAAGTTCTTTTATGTTTGTATTTGTCTTGCTAGATACAGAAATACAAGACACATCTCCACCGTATCCTTCCAACATTACTTTTTCTTTTACTAATTGCCCTTTTATCTTTTCCTCATTTTTATCTGGAACGTCCGCTTTGGTCAAAACTACAATAAAGGGAATCCTAGCTTTTTTAAGAAGGTCTATACTTTCTTTTGTTTGAGGCATTACCCCATCAACTGAGGAAACCACCAAAAGTCCAATGTCTGCAGCTTGTGTTCCCCGACCTCTCATTTGAGCAAAGGCTTCATGTCCTGGTGTATCAATAAAAGTAATATTTCTTTTAATTCCCTCAACTACAATTTCTACACTGGATGCGCCGATCCCTTGTGTTATTCCACCATGTTCACGTGACGCCACATTTGTTTTGCGGATCGCATCCAAAAGCGTAGTCTTACCGTGATCAACATGACCCAAAACTGCAACAACGGGAATAGTGTGGGCTATTTGTGGCTTATCTGAAGATTGTACTTTAATATTTTTCTTGACCATAAATTAATAAAATTCGAAGCACCAAATTTCAAACTCGAAACAATATTAAAATTCAAATTTTCAAAACTCAATTTTATCATTTTAAATTTTGGTCATTTGAATTTGTTTCGGATTTCGAATTTTGGATTTGGGATTTTTCTTTTTTTTGCTTGGGCTCTGCTTTTTTCCCTTCTGCTTTTACTTTTTTCTTTGCAATCGCTGAGTCACTGAGTTTGTCTGAAACACTGAGCTCTGTCTTCTTTGTTTCCGTGGACTTCTCTGCGGCTTCCGTGATTTTAGCCTCTTCTTCAATTTCAATTCTATATCCTGTTAATTTTGAGGCCAAACGAACATTTTGTCCTTCTCGGCCGATAGCCAAAGAAAGTTCTTCTGTGGGTACATAAGCATGCGCTATTTTCTCTCCTTGCCCTTCCGTAGCTTTCTTGTCCGCCGTAGCTTTAGCGGAGGTGGAAGCGAAGGAGGGCTTATCAATTTCCACTCTGACATTTTTGGCAGGAGAGAGGGCTTGGGCAATATAATCTTTGGGATTTTCATGCCATTGAATAATATCAATTTTTTCTAGTCCTCCAAATTCAGCAATTATCGCCTGCACTCTTACCCCTCTTTGTCCGACACAGCTTCCGACAGGATCAATTCCTTGCTGATTTGAATACACAGCTACTTTACTTCTTGCCCCTGCTTCCCTGGCAATATCTTTAATAACTACACTTCCCTTGGAAACTTCCGGAACCTCTCTTTTAAATAATCCCTCTAACAAACCATTATTAGATCTTGAAACAACAATCTCCTCTCCTTTTATCCCGTTTCTAATCTCCAAAATATAAACTGTCAGTCTTTGGTTTAAATGATATTTTTCGTTAGGAATTTGCTCCGGAATCGGCATCATTGCTTCTGTTTTCCCAACATCAACGATGATATTTGGACCGGCAAAGCGCAAAATCATTCCATTGACAATCGTTCCGATTCTTAATTTGTAGTCAGCAATGATTGCCTCTTTTTCTTTTTCTCTGATTTTCTGAAGGATAACTTGCCTGGCAGTTTGAGCGGCAATTCTTCCAAAACCGGGAGGCGTAACATCTTTATTCTTGTGGGAAATTCTAGCTTCACCCGTATTTTTATCCAAAGTGGTGGAATATTCTTCAAGCTCAATATCGGGATGATCTTTTTTGTAGGCTGCCAAAATAGCATTTTTGACTGTTTCTAAAACAATTTCAACATCCACCCCTCGCTCGTTGGCGACTTGATTTAAGGCTAGTAAAAATTCGCTTCTTTGAACTGCCGGCATATATTATATTCCTTTTTATTCGCATGAATTTGTAATAGAAATAATTTTTTCCTTTCTATTTGTATCCATTCGTATATTGCAGTATACCAGATTTGACCCAAACCTTCAACCCTAAATGTGGATAAATATGGTATTTCCCAAACCCATAAAAATTTATTAACATTGTTCGTAACAAATCCCCAAATCCCGATGTTCAAAGCTAGATAACACCCGAGGTTAATTAGCTTCGAACCTAAGGAATTTTTAATAGTTTGTGGTTAGGATGCGGTGGTAGGGGTGTTGACTTTTCCATTTCTGACTAAGAGACCAAAGAGCGTTTTCGGCGGTGACTGGCATGACTTTTATTTCTTTAGCAATCAAGTCACAGGCAATGATTGTTGCGCTTCGTATTTCTGTTTCTTTGTGATTCCCTGATTTTAATAAAATATAACTATCTATCTTTTCGGCCAACTCTTTTTTGTAAGCCAAAACTCCAAATTCTCTTAAAATCTGCGGAAGTCGATAGTCCGCAAAGGCTGTCAGTTGATTTGTATTTTTTATTCTCATATTCTTAAGAAGAGAGACATCGTAAGGGAAAATTTGTGCCCGTTTATAGAATGGGTCACGAAATGATGGAAAATATTTGACGACATTTTTGGCAATTTCTATAGCATCAAAATCAGCTTTTTTAATTAAATTAATAATATTCCCCTCAAACTTTTGCCTTAAAACTTTTCCCGATTCTTTTAATAATTCCCATCGTTTTTCCAAAAGCGGAATTTCTGTGCCGTTACAACTTCTGAAGATATTTTTTACCTGTTCCAAACTGATATCTTCCAAAAATTCGCAATCATCAATTGGAATTCTCTCCTCATGCGCACGATCAAAACAATTAACTAAAGCTTTCCATCCATCCTCAATCTTTCCCTTGGGGTATTCTACTTTCCATTTTTTTTCATTTTTCTTGGCCCAAAAACAAAAATTAACAGTATCCTGAATAAAAATATGCTGAGAAGTTTTCTCAAATTTACCAAACTGCCATTCATCCACTAATTCATTATTCTCAATTTTTTCCTTTATATTTTGCGCAAATTCTTTTATTTTTTCTTGATTAATAGAAACAAATTTAGAATCTTTTAAAGCATTTACAGCGCTTTTCCTAATTCCCAAAGGATCGGGGAAATAATTACTTTTCATTGCAGGTATTATAGCAAAATGAGGTTATTATTTTGATCCACCGAAAGAGAAACCTTGTCTCCGCGTTTGATTTCTTCTTTTAACATTTTCTGCGCGAGCATGTCTTCAATATTATTCTGAATAAACCGGCGTAAAGGTCTGGCACCAAATTGCTCGTCAAATCCCTCTTTTGCCACTTTAGCAATGGTTTTTTCGTCAAAATTAATTGCAATATCTTTTTCCAGAAGTTTTTTTGTCAAATCCAAAAGCAAAAGTTTTGTAATTTGCATGACTTCAGCCTGCGTCAAAGGCTTAAACACAATAATTCCATCAAATCTATTAAGCATTTCAGGCCTAAAAATTCCATTTTTCTGCAGAAACTCTAGTAAATTCTTCTGAAAATTACTGTCCACATTTACTCCTTTAGCCACTTCTTCACGAATATACTCCGATGCGGCATTGGAAGTGGCAATAATTATTGAGTCAACAAAAGAAACGGTTTTACCCGTGTTATCTGTTAGTCTTCCGTCATCAAAAACCTGTAAGAAAAGATCAATAATTTTGGGATTGGATTTTTCAAATTCATCCAACAAAACCAGTGAATAAGGATTCTCTGAAACCGCGTCTGTTAACCCCTTTGTGCCGGGAATTCCTCCTAAAAGACGCCTTACCCCATCCTCTGTGGAATATTCGCTCATGTCAAACCTAACCATTTTATTATCACCAAAATACGTATGAGATAAGGCCTTTGCAGTCTGTGTTTTCCCAACACCGGTTGGTCCCAAGAATAAAAATGAGATCGGTTTTTCTTTACTTTCTAATCCGGTTCTTCGTCTTCGCAAAGCTTCCGAAACTGCAAAAACAGCTTCTTTTTGGCCAATAATATATTTTGATAATTCATTTTCCAGATTTAACAATAAATTTGTTTCTTGCGCTTGTGGAGTGCCAACCGCAATTTTAGTCTTAGATTCAACCTTGTCAATCACATCCTGCTCCTCAACAATTTTTTTGGAAGACATAGAAACCATATTGACTGTGTCTTCCAAAAGATTTACCCCTGCTCCGGGCATTACCCGGTCAGGCAAATACTTGACAGCAAAATCTACCGCTGTAACAACCGCTTTGTAAGAAATTGCAATTTTATTTTTTCTCTCAATTTCGGAAGTCTTTTGCAAAAGCATGTTTAAAGCTATCTGCGAATCAGGATTATCTAATTTCACAACATCAAAAACATCCAACAAGGTGTGTCTTGACTCGACAAATCTTTGAAACGATCCTGGAGTAATTGAAGCAACCATTCGAATAGTGCCTTTGGAAAGATAAGGAATGAGTGCTCCGGAAAGATCAATATTAAAAGTCGAAGATCCCAAAATATTTTCAAATTTGGGAATATAAATAATTACATTCCCAGAATGCGCTACTTCCCCTATCACGCTATCCAAACGATTTTCTAATTCCCCCTGATTTTGCGTACCAGCCAAAAGTGTATCTGCCAACAATTGATAAAACCTTTGATGATAAAGTTCGCCTCCTGTCTCACCCAAAAAACTTTCATAAGCTATTGCATCGACCAATGCTGACTTACCGCTCCCCGGCTCTCCTACCAATAAAACGCTTTTGTTTTTGTTAAGAGACATGACGGTCTCCTTAAAGGCTTCTTCGCGGCCCAAAATCATTGGTTTCTGAGAAAGCGCATCTGAAGTAATATCAACCATATATTTAGAAGTTTCCAAAGTCCATCCGGTCACCCAAGTCTCAGCTACTCCCCGCCCCCATAACTTTACTCTGATTGGTTTAGCATTTTCTTCCTCTGGCATGGTTTGTCTTGCCCAATAAAGAATATTTATTAATTCTTCTTTTTTCAGTTTTTTGTTAAATAAGAGTTTTGTTGAATCTTCTGTAAGAAGCAAATATGCGGCAAAAATATCCATGGTTGTAACAAATTTTCCCCCCATGTTTTTTGCCGTTTCAAAGGCTAAATTACTAATTGACTCTTTGGGAATTTGCGTTAATGATACCTCTGTAGCTAAAAAGTCTCCCTTTTGTAGAATAAACTTAATCTGAGGCTTTTTAAGAAGAACTTTTACTAGATCTCCCGAGCTTTTTGCAGATATAAAAATACTCAAGGCCTCAAGCGTAAATGAATTATGAACATCTCTTCCATCATTATCTTTTATTTCTAAGAAGGGGTGAATCCTGGAAATTTTAAAAAGAAAAAATATTTCAAAGATGAAGAAAAGTGATAATAAGAATATTAATAAACGCGACTGAAGTGAAAAAGAAAACCCATTTATAATACTGGCAAATAGAAACCACAACAATAACCATAGAATCAAAATTCTAAATGCCTTAACCAACTTTTCTCTGTAAGAACAATAAAATTTTGCAAACTCAAGCATATTTAGCGCAGAAAAAGTAAAAGTAATGCTCCAATTGGCCACAACACAAAACTAACCGTAAAAACTATTTCTCCTATTAACAGAATGAAAAATAAGAGAGCATCAACAATAATTACGGCTGTCTTTATAATAATTCCCATAGCCACAGAGAAACCAACCAGTCCTTTTCTATATTCATTTTTCCAAGGACGAAAATAAGTCTTGGTTAAAAGAGGTAAGGAAAATAATTGTAAGAATGCGCTATTTAAAGAAGCAAAAAATAGAATTAAGCCACGCGGCGTCTCAACAAACCAGAATTTTAGGAAGATTAATGGCAGTCCTAAATACATCTTAAGTCTAGTATAGAAAGTTCAAGCATAAATTACAAATGTTATAATTTAAATTATCTGCATATGGATGCTTGGAAAATTGAATATTATGAATCATCTTCTGGGAATAAACCCGTTGAGGAATTTATTAACTCATTAGAAGAAAAAGTACAGGTAAAGATTTTCAGAACATTAGAGCTATTGGAAGAGTTTGGAACCAGAATGGGACTTCCTCATGTTAAAAAGCTTACCAGCACGCCATTATGGGAACTTCGCATGCTCGGTTCTAATAATATCCGTATCTTCTATGTAGCTCAAAAGCAAAAACAATTTCTCCTACTACACGCATTTAAAAAGAAAACCCAAAAAACTGATAAAAAAGAAATTAAAATCGCTCTTGAGAGGCTACGCGAATGCGGATCACGAAAAAAATAAATTGACTCTTGCAATATAGCAAAATTGTGATATTATATAAACATATGAATTACCAAATTCACAAAAAACAATTATTAAAAAATCCAGCTTTCAAAAAAGCTTATGAAGAATCTGAAGTTGAATATCAGATTGCCAGAGCGCTTATTAAAGCACGGCTAGAAAAAGGGTATACGCAAAAAGAATTAGCGGAAAAACTTAAAACAAAACAGTCTGTTATTTCCCGTGTGGAAAATGCACGAACGACTCCTTCTATTTCTTTTCTTAAAAGAGTAGCCGAAGTTCTCAACGCCTCTCTCAATGTGCAATTCAAATTTTGATATAGAAACTCTACTCAAAAAACACAAATGAATTTCTCGTGTTGCAACCCCAGGGGTCGGAAGCTAACTTTTGTCGGCACAAAAGTACAAAGAAGAATTAGAACCAGGTGGATTTGTTTTTTTCGCCTTCCAGCTCCCGGAGTAGTTCTTTCTGGCGGTTGGTTAGATTTTTTGGGATAATAACTTTTATTCTCACATAATGATCTCCCCGCCCAAAACCGTGCAAATGAGGCACGCCTTTTCCCCGCAGTCTAATTGCAGTGCCCGGTTGTGTTCCTGAAGGAATTCGAATTTTTAAATCTCCACCAATAGTTGGAATACTTACTTCTCCACCTAAAGCAGCTTGCGCAAAAGAAATTTCTGCAGTGCCAATAATATCGAATCCTTCTCTTTGAAATCGGCTGTCGGGATTAACCGAAATAATTACATCATAATCTCCGAAACGGATTCTCGATCCTTCATCAACACCTGCCGGAATTTTTATTGTTTGCGATTCTCCGTCAATTGTTACTTTCTTGGTAACTCCATGAACTGCTTCTGTAAAATCTAGGGTTAAAGAATAAGCTGGCCGCCTCTGGCGTCTCCCAAAAGGGCTGGCTCCGCCAAAGAATTGCTCGAAAATTTCAAAAGGATCGGTAAATCCCCCAAAATCAAATCCCCCCGCATCCCCACCGGTTGTATAAGTATAAGAGAATGGCCCGCCCTGAGCGCCGCCAAACGGTCCGCCTGCGCCTCCAAATGGATCCTGTCCTCCCGCCTGCTCAAAAGCGGCATGACCAAATTGGTCATAAGTCTGCCTTTTTTGAGCATTTGACAAGACTTCGTAAGCTTTCGTCACTTCTTTAAACTTTGCCTCCGCATTTTTTGATTTATTACGATCCGGATGGTATTGCAAAGCCAGTTTTCGATAAGCCCTCTTTATCTCATCCGCTGTAGCGTTTTTCGAAACTCCCAAGGTTTGATAATAGTCTTTTGTATCTGCCATATTTTTTATCTCTACCTTAAACTATATTACAAAGGTAATTATACTAAAAATGCGCCATAAAAGCGCATGTAGATTGATTTAGGAATTAAGATTTAGGATTTAAGAAAAATTTCCCTATGCGTTTGTATTCATAAATCGTAATTCATAAATCTTAAATCCAGTTTAGTTAACCACTTCTCCTTCAACTGGTGTTTCTTTGTCCGATTTCTTCTCTTCCTTTTTTTCCTCGTTGCTCCCAGTTGTTTGCTGTGAGTTAGGAGTTGCTTGTTGTCCTTGACTATACATAGCCTGTCCCACTTTTTGCAAACTATCCGAAAGATCTTTTGTTTTTGCTTCCAAATCTTCTTTCGTACCCGTATCCAAAATTGACTTTAGCGCTGAAATTTTGCCCTCAACTTCTTTTTTAGTGTCCGCATTTACTTTATCTCCTGCGTCCTTAAGTGTTTTTTCAGCTGTAAAAATAAGAGAATCTGCTGCATTTCTTGCTTCTATCTTTTCTTTTTTCTCTTCATCTTCTTTCGCATGTATTTCCGCTTCTTTCTGCATCCTCTCAATTTCATCTTTAGACAAACCTGTTGAGCCCGTAATTTTGATGCTTTGCTCTTTGCCTGTTGCTTTATCTTTAGCTTTTACATTCAGGATTCCGCTGGCGTCAATATCAAAGGTAACTTCGACTTGAGGAACTCCTCGGGGCGCAGGAGGAATCCCATCCAAAATAAAGCGCCCCAAACTTTTGTTATCCATCGCCATTGGTCGCTCTCCTTGCAAGACATTTATCTCAACCTGAGTCTGATTATCCGCAGCTGTTGAAAACACCTGTGATTTAGAAGTTGGTATGGTTGTATTTTTGGATATTAAAGGCGTAGACACTCCACCCAATGTCTCAATTCCCAAGGTTAGGGGGGTTACATCCAATAACAATACGTCTTTTACTTCTCCGCCCAAAACCCCACCCTGAATTGCTGCTCCGACTGCAACAACCTCATCAGGATTAACCGATTTATTCGGTTCTTTCCCAAAGAATTTAGAAGCCACTTCGATAACCTTGGGCATTCTGGTCATTCCTCCGACCAAAACTACCTCATCAACATCGGACACTTTAATTTCCGCATCTTTCAAAGCCTGTTCAACCGGTTTTAAGGTTTTTTGAATAAGATGATCAACCAATTGTTCCATTTTTGCACGGGTTAAAGTCATGGTTAAATGTAATGGACCTTCTTTTCCTTGAGTAATAAAAGGTTGATTAATTTCAGCGGTTTGCGAGCTTGATAATTCAATTTTTGCTTTTTCGGCAGATTCTCTTAATCTTTGCAGAGCTTGAGAATCTTTTCTCAAATCAACATTGTTTTGTTTCTTAAATTCCTCTGCTATATAATCAAGAATTACCTGATCAAAATCATCTCCCCCAAGATGTGTGTCTCCATTGGTTGATTTAACTTCGTATACTCCGTCTCCTAATTCCAAAACCGAGATGTCAAAAGTTCCGCCTCCCAAATCATAAATCGCAACCGTATGTGCATTTTTCTTATCAAGTCCGTAAGCCAAAGCTGAAGCAGTTGGCTCATTGATAATCCTTAAAACTTCCAGGCCTGCAATCTCTCCGGCCTGCTTGGTAGCCTGTCTTTGTGAATCATCAAAGTATGCGGGAACTGTAATAACAGCCTGTGTAACTTTTCCGCCCAAATAATTTTCTGCATCAGCTTTTATTTTTTGTAGAATTTGTGCAGATATTTCCTGTGGAGTAAATGTGCGGCCTTCAACTTCTACAACTGCCATTCCATCCCTACCGGCTTTAATGGTATAAGGCAACCATTTCATATCAAACTGCACTGATTTGTCGGTGAATTTACGGCCCATCAACCTTTTTATGGAAAATATTGTTCTCTTGGGTTTTAGAACTAATTGCCTTTTTGCCACATCTCCCACAACATGAGAAATCGGATCAACAACCGATGGAATGACATTGCGTCCCTCTAGCGAATAGATAACCTTGGGAGCTCCTCCCTCCATTACCGCAACGCATGAATTTGTTGTACCTAAATCTATTCCAATTATTTTTCCCATATTAATTTATCTCCTTTTCATTCTGCTCCGAAGAGCCAACCGCAACTTGTGCCGGCCGTAAAACTTGGTCTCCCATCTTAAATCCCGATCTTAACTCTTCAACTACCTTATTTTCTTCTCCGGCTACTGACTTAATTCCCTCCATCAAGCTTGGATCGAACTCTTTTCCCGTTGTCTCTATTTTCTCAACACCCTCTGTTTTTAATATAGCAAAGAATTTCTGGATACTCAATTTCAAACCTTCATCTTCAAGGTGCTTACTGGAAAGTAAGAGAAAATCCAAAGCTGGTAATAGTCTCAAAATTAAGTCTTTGTTGGCTTTTATCAACCATTCTCTTTTTTCAAGAGCTGTTCGTTTCTCCAAATTTTGGTAATCCGCCGAAATGCGCTTTATCTGATTTTCAAGCTCCTCAATTCTTTGTTTTAAATGTGCAATCTCATTTTTGCTCTTGCCTTTTTCTTCATTCTCTTTTTCATTTTTAAATTTTGTGTTGCTCGCCTCGCGGCGAAGCGGGTCATTTTGCATTTTAATTCTTAATTATAAACCATCTAACTTCTGTTTTCCATATTCAATCTTCCGCCGTCTACCACCCTTTCGCAATTTCTTCAATTAAATCACCAAAATATCTAACTGTCGGAACGATTTGTGTATAGTTAAGTCTGGCAGGGCCTAAAACTCCAACCTCACCGGTTAGTTGCATTGGCGTTTTGTAATGAGTAAAGACAAATCCGTAGGGACCTTGCAAATCCGGACCCAATTCATCGCCCAAGAGTATTTGTACGTCTTCTCCGATAATGCCTGCAAAGAACTTCCGGCAGGCTTCAAATTCATCCATAGTTGCAAGCAAACTCTTTGTCACGTCAATATCAAAAAATTCCGGCATTTCCAAAATATTCGCATATCCCGCACAATAAATATTTCCGTCAGATGTAGTAGCAATAGCCAAAGCTTTGGTTTTGTTGGCCAAAGATTTGGTCAATTTTCGCAAAAATTTATCTTCTTTTTCGCGGTAATCCCAAAGACTTTCCTTAACTGCTGTTTCCTCTGTAACAGATAGGTCTTTTTCTTTCATCAATTGTTTTACATAAAATTTCATGCCGTTTGGGGTAGGCATTCGGCCGGCGGAGGTATGATTTTTCTTAAGATATCCTAACTTTGTAAGACTTACCATTTCGTTTCGAATGGTCGCAGGGGAAGCGCTAAGGCTATACTTTTTTTCTAATGTTTCTGAGCCAACAGGCTCAGCTGTAACAATGTATTCTTCAATCAAACTTTTAAGTATTTCTACTTGTCTTTGCGTTAAATCATGCATAGTAGTAAAATGATGCACCGAATGGTGCGTCATTAGCACTAATATATCACGACTGCTAAAAGTTGTCAAGCCCCAAAAGGAGAACGAAGTTCACTTTGGGGCGCAGACCCTACCGAAATCGCAGCATGAGCCGCGCCCCGCCATGGCGGGGGTAAGGCGAATGCTAAGATTGGGAGGGTCAAGGGGCAAATTTGTAGCGGGATCAAGAAGTAAATTAGATATGTGTTAAACTTAAACTATGCGCAGAAAGCGACCCCTTTGGCTTTTGGTTACCAGCCTTTTGTCTTTAGCCGGCCTTATTTTCTTAATTAATTTTTATTCCCCAAGCTCCCAATTGCAAATTTCTAATTACAAATTACCAATTCTGCCTGTTTTCTTTTTATTATTTTTTACTTTTCTC
>JACQKL010000020.1 GCA_016204535.1 Candidatus Levyibacteriota bacterium
AAGGAAAATCCGTGGAATCAGGATTTGGTAAAAGTTAAAGACTTAGTTAAAAATAACAAGAGCGTTTTTGTTCTTGGTTTTGTGGAGAATAAAGATTTGGTAGCACTTTATAACATGGCAACTGTTTTTGCCATGCCCTCGCTTTATGAGGGCTTTGGACTGCCAATTCTTGAGGCAATGAGCTGTGGTGCTCCGGTGGTGACTTCAAGGGAGGGGTCAATTCCGGAAATTGCCCAAGAAGCCGCGCTATACGTAGATGCATATAGTGTAGAGAGTATCGCAGAAGGTCTTAGTAAAGTTTTTAAAGATACCAAGCTGCAAAAAAAAATGTCTGAAGAAGGCATAGCTCAATCAAACAAATTTTCATGGGAAAAGACTGCTGAGAAGACCATGAAAGTGTACGAAGAGGTGAAACGAGAGTAGAGAAGTCTATTTAATAGGGTGGAATTATTTGCTATACTTGATAGGTGGAACTTATAACTCTAAAAAATAAGGATAAGGCGACCCTCGTAAAGGATGTAGTTATGCGTCCTTTAAAAATTAATAAAGACGAATCGGGCGTTTTAGTTGAGACACTAAGAAAAGATTGGCCAGATATCTGTGGACCAGGGCGCGAATTTACGATGCAGTATTATTCTGTTACTCCACCTGGTCTTGCAAGAGATGAGGATGTTTGGCATTTTCATCCAACAGTTCAGGAAGATAGATTCTTAGTAATCAGTGGAGAAATAGTTATGGCAATTGCGGATACTAGAGAAGGCTCGGCTACAAAAGGACTATTAAACTTATTCCACATGAGATCCGATAATGACCCATATATCCTTCTTGTTCCCAAAAATACACTTCACGGATTCATGGTAGCTTCCAAGACTCCCGCAACACTTGTTAATTTTCCAACAGCCCTTTATAGCCCTAAGGAAGAGGGTAGAATTCCTTACGCGCAGGCTCAAGTTAAGACTGAGGATGGAGCGTTATTTTCCTGGAACGCAGTGAGAAAAAATTTTGAAAACTCGCCTTCTCAAGATGCTCAACATTAAACTCTTATCCCTTGTTGTCCCTGCCTACAAACAAGAGAATACAATTGCCAAAGATCTAAATAATCTTGAGAGTGTTTTATCCAACCTACCTTTTAATTATGAGATTGTTATAGTGGTAGATGGATTTGTTGACAAAACATATGAGAACGTAAAAAAAATAAAAAGCAGAAAAATTAAAGTTTTAGGATATGAGGCAAATCAAGGAAAGGGACACGCGGTTAAGTTGGGAATGTTAAAAGCAAAGGGCGACGTTGTGGGCTTTATAGATGCGGGGATGGATATTGACGCTACAGGTATAGCTATTTTACTTGATCTTCTGGTATGGAAAAACGCAGACGTTATTGTAGGAAGCAAATTGCATAAAGAATCTAAAGTGAATTATCCAATGATTAGAAAAATCTTAACATGGGGGTACAGACATCTTACCCACCTTTTATTTGGTTTTAATGTAAAAGATACCCAAGCTGGAATTAAATTCTTTAGAAGAGAAGTTGTTAGGGCAGTCTTTCCCAAAATAATTGTCAAAGCCTTTGCCTTTGATGTAGAGGTTTTAGCGGTTGCCAGTTCCTTGGGCTTTACTAGAATATATGAAGGACCAATAAGACTCAATTTTAACAATGATAGCAGCATTACCTCAAGAAGTTTTTGGAAAATAATTTTTTTGATGCTCTGGGATACTTTTGCTGTTTTCTATAGGCTAAAAATAACAAAATCCTACGCTAAATAATTTGTGAAGAAAAGCATATATCAGTTGATAAGACACCCTCTCATCTTGGGTAGCAGCGTCATTTTTTTTGGCTCGCTTGCCTCAAGCCTCCTAAACTACGTTTTCAACTTAATTATGGGTAGGACATTATCCGTTGGCGATTATGGAATCTTTGCTTCTTTAATTTCTCTATTTAATATATTCTCGGTTTTTGCAGTTGCAATAATGATGGTTTTTGCAAAATTCTCAGCGTCACTGGTTGGGCAAAAAAAAGAGAAACTCATTGGCTCTCTTGTTATAGCAGGAAACATATGGGTAGGGTTGATATCTCTTTTTATATGTGGACTACTTGTAGTTTTTTCATACCAAATATCCGACTTTTTACATATTAACTCTCAAAGTTTTATAGTACTTACTGTCGTCTCTTTATTTTTTTCCTTTTTAACAAGTGTTCCTCAGGGAGTTTTGCAAGGGTTACTACAGTTTGGATATTTTTCTTTTGTCAGTATTCTTGCCTCTTTCATAAAATTAACATTTGGAATACTTCTAGTAGCAATCGGACTAAAAGCATTAGGTGCAATTTACGCCTTTCTTTTGGCTAACATAGCAGGTTATTTGTTTTCATTTTTGCCTCTTTTAAAGCATCTGAAAGTAAAGGCGCTTGGGGATAAATTCACGCTTGGCTCTTTACACAGTAGGGCATATTCGTATGCAATGCCTGTCTTTTTATCCAATATAGGAATCATTTCCCTAGTATCTTTAGATATAATTTTGGTAAAGCATTATTTTAATCCTACTCTTGCGGGACAATACGCTGCGCTCTCCCTTATGGGGAGAGCTATTTTCTATGTGGTATCTCCTATTGCGTCAGTCCTCTTTCCCATAATTGTTCAGAAAAAGGAAAGACAAGAGAGACTAACGGGCACGCTGCTACTGTCTATTGCGCTTATAATGTTGCCATCTATTGTACTAAGTTTTATGTATTTCTTTTTTCCCAAAATGATTCTAGGTATCTTCTTCCCAAATAGCATTTATTTGTCTCTTACTCCCTATCTGGGACCATTTTCTGTATTCATATTGATCTACTCTATGTGCTATCTTTTAAATAGTTTTTACCTATCAATAGGGAAAACAAAAGTCTTCATTTTTACAATAGTTGGTGTAATTTTAGAGTCATTGTCTATTGTATTTTTCCATGAAAATATAAATCAAGTCATAATAGGACTTATAGTTGTATCATTTTTACTTCTATTTAGCCTTCTGATATACTATCGCAATGCCACGAAAGCATCTTAACATCCTAATTCTTAATTGGAGAGACATAAAAAACCCAAGTTCAGGCGG
>JACQKL010000024.1 GCA_016204535.1 Candidatus Levyibacteriota bacterium
AATGAAATATTAAATATAAAATATAATAAGGAAATTTTTGTTGAAAAGAATTCAAAAAAAGCCCTTCAAAAAGCCCTTAATATCTTGATATCCCAATATTCAAATATCCCAAGTATTGTTGTCGTCACCGGCTCTTTATATTTGGTAGGCGAGATCAGGAATATGTTATAATTCTTTTATGGTTTTGTCGGATAAGGATATAAAAAAGGCGCTCAAAAGCGGAAAAATTGTTATAGCTCCAAAACCTGATTTAAATACCCAACTTGGCTCCTGCTCCATTGATCTTCGGCTTGGTAATTCTTTTCGAGTCTTTGAACACAGCCGCTATGCCTATATAGATCCTTTCAGTAAAGATATTTCAGAAGAAGTAACAAGAGAAATAGAAATTAAAGATAAAGAACCCTTTATAATCCAGCCTGGAGATTTTGTTTTGGCAACTACAATTGAATATATTGAGGTTCCGGATAGTTTAACCGGTAGGCTTGAAGGACGCTCTAGCATAGGACGACTGGGAGTAGTAATCCATTCTACAGCTGCAAATATCGAATGCGGATTTAAAGGGCACATCACTTTGGAGTTAGCCAATATGGGCAAAATGCCTGTTGCGCTGTATCCTCAGATGCGTATCTGCTCAATTTCTTTTGAGCAGTTGAGCAGTCCGGCAGAGGTTCCTTATTACAAAAAAAGGGGAGCGAAATATGTCGGGCAAAAAGGCCCGGACGAATCAAAAATTCATCAAGAAAAATGAAATATAATGTTTCTTTAAATATAGACCTCAAAAGAAATCCTTATAAGGGACTATATGTTGCTATTGAAGGGATAGACGGAAGCGGGAAAACTACGCAGGTTAAAAAAATTACTGATTACTTTAAATCGCAAGGAAAAAAAGTTGTTCAGGTTAGAGAACCTCGAAAAGAAGGAGTAATTGGCGATATTGTGCAAAAAGTTTTGACTGGGAAATTAAAAATGCCTTCACGTGCCCTTCAATACCTTTTCTCAACCGATCGGGTGCTTAACCAGGAAGAAGTGGTTATTCCGGCTCTTCGCAAAGGACACGTGGTTATTTCGGACCGCTGTTTTTGGTCGGCAATTGTGTATGGGATTTTGGATAAAACCGGTGCTGCTTATGATTATAAAGAGACTGATTTTATGCTCGTTGTCCATTCAATTCTTTCTATGTATCACCAATTTATTGTGCCCAATTACACGTTTTATCTTAAAATTTCTCTAGAAACTGCACTTTCCAGAATTAAGAAAAAGGATGATGTCAAAGAAATTTATGAAGACCACGAAAAACTCAAAAAAGTTATCGAAGGCTACAATTGGCTAAGCGAGAAATTTGCTAGAGAGATAATTGTAGTTGATGGAGAAAAAAGCGTGGAAGAAGTGACGAAGACGATTGCAGTAAGTATCAAATAGTATGTATTATGTATAGAAATTTTCCGAAACACTTACTACATACCACATAATACGTAATACGTTTATGGTTTTAGGACCAAAATTATTATTAAAACTAGTCAAAACTCAAAAGCTCGTGGAAGGCTTGTCGGAAAGAGAGCTGACCAATCCGGAGGGTGCTGGTTTTGATTTGCGCCTCGGAGAGGTTTACCGCATAAAGGGTGAAGCTTTTTTGGGAGAAACCCACCGAAAAACCGCAGAGGTGGAACTTGTTGCAAGTTACAATAGTAAAAATCAGCTTCCCGCAGGCGTTCACGATCGTGATCGACAGCGGAAGGCTAATGCTATTGTTATTAAACCGGGAGATTTTTTTCTTGTAAAAACAATAGAATCTGTTAATATGCCCCAAAATTTAACCGCATCAATCACTCCTCGTTCAACAACATATCGTTCAGGTTTGTTTGTCAGAACCGGCAATGTGCCGCCCGGATATTGCGGAGGACTCACTTTTGGCCTCAAAAACGAAGGCCCTGTAACAGTTGAAATCGAAATGGGCGCCCGCTTTGTCCATATCCAGTTTAGTGAAGTTGCCGGTGGAGGCAACATGTACCGGGGCCAATGGCAAGGCGGGAGAGTAACAGCCCGCAAAAAAGAAAGACAGGTATGATTTTTAATTTTTGGTGGGCACATAGAATAATTAAAAAATCAAATAATCCGTTGAAGGCCTTAACGTATTTTGTAATAGGCATCCTTGTTGGATTGATTATCGCCCTGTTTAAATATCATTGGTTTTAATAAGATGGCCACAATAGAAAATTTGGAGAAGGAAATAGAGAAGCTTAAAGAGAGGAATAAGAGGGTGGAGACGGATAAGGCTTGGGAGACAAGCTATACCAGAAGAATTCTTTTAATTATTTTTACCTATCTTGCGATTGGTTTTTATTTGAACGCAATAAAAGTCGAAAATCCTTGGCTTAATGCAATCGTTCCATCCTTGGGTTTCCTTCTGTCTACCTTAACTCTTCCTTATTTTAAAAATCTGTGGATCAAATTAAATCGCAAAAAAGAAAAACGAGTCTAGAATCTATGTATAAGGTGTTTGTATTTGTGCCGCCTAATTCTAGTCGTACCTAAAGTATGTCACTACGTAGTAACAGACTATAGAAATATTGTAAGAAAGAATAACAATGTATATTTTTGCTTGTGACGTTATAACATGTTATAACGTACTTTACATTTTCAATCTACTGCATTAATATATAGCAGCATTGTGGAAAGAGAAGATGGTTTTGTCGTAGCTAATAGAAACGAGATTTTCGGCTTGCCAACTGATGCTCCTCCTGATGTTGTTAGACGTATTGGATTGAAAGCATTGCAAGCGAGGCTTCCTGGGGCTATTGAGCATATTAGAAGAGAAGGCATAAGTGGCTATGGCCCAAAACATGAAAGAAGTATGGTAGAGATTAACTGTAGGATTGCGGTAATGGAAGCGATTAGCCAAGGAAGAGAATTTGACCGTACAGTAGTAGATTTTCTTGTTGGTGAAGCAGGTTGGATAATAGAAGAGGGGTCAGGTCATTTTGTTAGGGCCCAAGAAGATCTGTATCTTTTAAGAGCTTTAAACGCAGGTGAAAAGGCAGATGCACTTCAGAGAAAACTAGATGAAGCGACTGGTCTTCGCAAGATGTTCCGTGGGAGATATTCTGGGGCTTAGAAAAAACTTTATTATTGTAGAGGAGAGTTTATGGATATAAAAGCGTTAAAACAGTTTTTAATTAAAGCGAAGAAGGGTGGATATGCGGCAGGAAATCAGATAAAAGAATCAGATGACTCTTATTCGACCAGATTCGAAGAGGAAGATTTTAAATTTCATGACAATTGGTTTGGCGGTGAGCCTTTTGGTGGAAGGGAAGTAGTTTGGTTTAAAAATAAGCCTTTTTGGATGATGGTTTATTATGGCGAAGAGTTTGCTCATGACGAGAAAGCAATTCCAACTTTGAGAAAAGCTCTTTCGCAAATGCTCGATGATTTTCCCGCAAGAGGACCAAAAATCTTCAAAGACGGAGAGTTTACTTATAAAAATAACTGGATTGGAAGCATAGAGAAATTTTCCGGCGAAGAATCAATTAGCAAAAACAGGAAAATAGTTTATAATGCGAAGTACGCTGGTGGTTTGGTAGATCAATATGAAGACTAATAAACATCCGGAATATCAGTATTCGGAGTTGGCCAAAGAGATTTTGGATAAAGGAATTAGGAAAGTGGATCGAGGAACAAACATTGGCTTAAGAAGTTTGTTTGGTCGCCAGTTACGCTTTGATCTCTCGCAGGGTTTTCCTCTTTTAACTACAAAAAAAGTTTATTGGAAGGGAGTTTTGCATGAACTTTATTGGTTTATGTCCGGACAGACAAATATTAAATATTTGGTTGACAATAATGTTCATATTTGGGACGACTATCCATATAAAATTTACCGCGGTAAATTTAAAGCGAAAAGCGAAAAGCGAAAAGCGAAAAGTATGCTAACCAAGGAAGAGTTTGTAGAGAAGATTAGGATGGATTCGAAATTTGCGGAAAAGTTTGGAAATTTACCCAGAATTTATGGGGAAATGTGGAGACACTGGCCCACACGCACAAAAGGAAGGACAATTGACCAGCTGAAATGGGCTTTGCAGGAAATGAAAGATGATCCGGATGCAAAAAATTTGATAGTTAACTCTTGGAATCCGGAATATCTTTACACCATGGCAACTCATGAGGACGCTTCACGTTTTCCGATTTGCCATAACATGTATCAGATCAGTAACCGCAATGGAAAATTATCTTTACAACTCTATCACCGCAGCGCGGATTTGTTCTTGGGCGTTCCATTTAATATCGCCAGTTACGCGCTTTTGACAATGGTTTTAGCGCGGGTTACGGGTTTGGAGCCCGGAGAATTTATCCATACTTTTGGCGATGTGCATATTTATGAAAACCACATTGAGCAATTTAAAGAGCAATTAAAAAGAACGCCACGACCATTTCCGAAAATTACGATAGATAAAAAAGTTAAAAAACTTTCAGATTTCCGACCGGAGCATGTCACATTGGAAGGTTATGATCCATACCCAATTATAAAAGCAGAACTAACAGTTGCCGGCGGACTTTATAATCCGCGAACAGGAAGGATGGCAGAATGAAAATTAGCATAATAGCTGCGATTGGGAAAAATAGGGAGTTGGGAAAAAATGGAAAGATTCCCTGGCACATTCCCGAAGATTTCAAAAGATTTAAAGCTTTAACCAGTGGGCATCCTGTGATAATGGGGAGAAAAACTTGGGAATCTCTCCCGATAAAGCCTCTCCCGGGACGTTATAACATTGTTATAACGAGGGATGTAGGATTTAAGATTAATGATTTAAGAAAAGGCAAAGATTTTACTGTTGCAAATTCTTTGGAAGAAGCCCTTCGTCTCACCAAGTCCGCTCAGGGCGATAACGAAGTATTCGTTATCGGTGGGGGACAGATTTATCAACAGGCAATTGGAATTGCCGATAAACTTTACTTAACTATTGTTGAGGGAACTTTTGATGCAGATACGTTTTTCCCCGATTATTCGGATTTTAAAAAGAAAGTTTTCGAACAAGCGGGCGAGTCGGAAGGATATAAGTATAAGTTTTTAGAACTTGAGAAATAAGGTGTCCGTTCTGTTCACCTGGAGGGTGTCAGGCTAAACAGGGTGTCAGGCTAAATAATTCTAAATTTTAAATTTAATTTTGAATTATAGATTCTGAATTCTAAATTTGATAAGATAAGTTAATGAAGAGTTTGAAAAAGGTTGATTCTGCAATCTACAGCTTGATAAAGAAGGAAGAAGGTCGTCAGAAGGATGTTTTGGAAATGATTCCCTCGGAAAATTATGCATCCCTTGCAGTTATGGAGGCTCTAGGATCGGTTTTGACCAACAAGTATTCAGAAGGATACGCCAAAAAGAGATATTATCAAGGTAATGCAGTGATAGATGAGGTAGAAATCTTGGCAGAGGAGAGAGCGAAAAAATTATTCGGCGTTGCCCATGTTAATGTCCAGCCGTATTCCGGCAGTCCGGCAAATACCGCGGTTTATTTTGCGCTTTTGGAACCCTTCAAAGATAAAATCATGGGTTTGTCTTTGGCATATGGAGGACATCTAACCCACGGATCTCCTGTTTCTTTTTCAGGCAAATATTTTCCTGTAGTTTCCTATACTTTGGACAAAAATGGAATGCTCGATTACGATGAGATTGAAAGACTTGCCCTCAAAGAAAAACCAAAAATTATTGTCTGTGGGTTTACTGCGTATCCTCGAATTATTGATTTTAAAAGATTTGGCAAAATTGCGGACAAGATTGGAGCATATTTATTAGCAGATATTTCGCATATTACCGGTCTGGTCGTTTCGGGCGCTCATCCGTCACCTGTTCCCTATGTTCATATTATTATGACCACAACTCATAAGACTTTGCGAGGTCCTAGGGGAGCGATGTTGATGGTGACAGAAAAAGGTTTGAAAAAAGATCCGGAATTAGGAAATAAAATTGACAAAGCAGTTTTTCCGGGACTTCAGGGAGGACCGCATGATAATCAAACTGCTGCCATTGCAGTTGCCCTTCGCGAAGCTCAAGGTAAACTTTTTAAAGAATATGGCAAACAAATAATTAAGAATGCAAAAGCTTTAGCCAGCGCACTTATTAAACATAATTTTAATTTAGTTAGCGGTGGAACGGATAACCATTTAATCCTTATCGACTTAACTAACAAAAAAGTGAATGGCGCAATTGTTGCTTTGGCTTTGGAGGTGGCGGGAATTGTGGTTAATAAAAACGCTGTTCCTAACGACAAAATGCCTCCTTTTTATCCCTCCGGAATCCGTCTGGGAACGCCTGCAATTACAACCCGCGGAATGAAAGAAAAAGAAATGCTAAAAATTGCCAAGTGGATGAATGAAGCAATTTCAGAAGTCAGTGGAGAAAGTTTGCCAGAAGATAAAGAAGTAAGAAAAGAGTTTTGGAAGAATTTTAAAAAGAAAGTTTGGGCCAACAAAAAACTTTCGAGTATTGCCAAAGAAGTCAAAACTCTTTGCTCCAAATTCCGAACCCCATAACTTAACCGAATTTTACTACGGAATTAGAAGGTTTGAGAGCAATTATTTCAGACCAAACGCGAGGAATAGCTATAATTTTTTGTTTCCTTAATGCTTCTATTAAAGCGTTGCTTTTATCTCTTAATGAGACCTGCTCTTGTCCTATCATATCTTCAAAAATACCCATAATAAAGGTAGGATATTTTGATATTGCTTTTAAAGCCTTTCTTGAAAGCATAACTGTTTTAGTTGTCCCGCGATCAATCTCAAGTCCTGTTGCCTTAACCATTTTTCTATATGTGTCAGACGAATGTATTGCCATCTTTGGAGCCTTTCTGTCTCTTTCTTTTCCCAATATTTCAATTGCGGTAAGCTTCCATGATGACCAGACTCGTGGAGATTTACAGATTGCTTCGGTAGTAAAAGCACTATTGCAAGTAAATACCCCTCCTGGTTTTAAAATATCTGCCATACTTTGAAGAACTGTCTGTTTATCTTTATCATCTCTAATTTCATGAAGAGCATCAAGGATGCTAACGCCGTTCACGCCTTCATCTGGAATTTCGTCTTTAAGTAATTGTTTGAGATTTTGTCCTAATCCTGGAATAAATTTTACTGAAACATTCGGTGTACTATGAATATTTCTGCGAGCAATGTCGAGCGAAGTTGTATTGGGATCGATACCGATTATTAGCCCCTTCTTGTTGGTTCTTTGAGCCTCTTCAATAATAAGTTTAGGAACAAGACCTGTGCCGGTAGCAATATCAACAAAAACAAATTGTGAAGGAAGATGGCGAGAAGATTTTCTTAGCAACTCTCTATTTACCTTTATGTATGCTAGTTGTTTAGCAAACCATTCGTAAGTAAATTCATTTTGGGGAAACTGCTGCGGCTCCTTAAATCGCGGCGCTTCTCTTATACTCATTATGCAATTTGTTATAGCAAGATTTTTTTAGGTTGTCAAGATTTACTTTGCTCTTGATGGTAGGAGTAATATATAATGTTTTTATGTCAGTTGAAAAACTATTAGCTACTGGCGCATTTGCCTCAACCAAAGACCTTTTGTGCGCAATTCAGGAATCGGGTAAGAGGGGAGAAAAAAGAGATTATCTTTTAGACGGTGAAGAATTCTTGAGGTTGGAAAGAATAAAATGGGAAGTATTCTTTACGCAGCCAACCATTCCGGACAAACCGACATTGCTTGCGGCCAACCATTTCCGAAGAAAGCGACTGGACAGGAAGCCTTTTGTCTCAATGAATACGATTTTAAATACTCGTGAATCAACTATTACAACGGCATTAATCTCAACGGAAGCAGTTGAACTAACAAAACGTCGGATAGCGTGGCTCATCGAAGATGGAATCAGAGATCAAGCTTTATCTTTTAGACTATTTGATCCGTCGGTACAAAGTGCAATTATCAGCTGTTATGATGAAATTCCTGTTCTGAAGACGCCAAGCGGAATGAGAGGTTTTAGAGAACGGCTGACAGGTGCTTTTAAAGAAGGACGAAATATCGGAATATACCCGGAAGGAAAAACAGGAAGTGTCTTAAGTGAACCAAACCCGAATTTCAAGGGGCTTATAAAACGCTTACAAGAATCAGGTATTGATTTTCAAATACTTCCTATAGGCATATCATTTGGGGGTGGAAGATATATTGTGGCATTTGGGAAAGCAATTGATCCAAACGGAAAGGCAGAAGAAGTTGCAAAGAAAACAATACAGGGTATTGCGTTAAACCTGCCGCCATACATGCTACCGGTTAGACTTGTCTAGGCCCCGATACATACGGAACGGTTGAGAGTTAATTGTCATACGGATATACTGACGCAGTTATGCGTCACTACAATATTTTACCAACAGCTCAGATTAGAGATGCATCTTTGTCAAAAGATGCATTAAAAAGATTGACTTGGATTGATTGGTATTCTTTTAATGGAAAGAATGCGGAGCTAACCTGCAGGCACTTTGGAATATCAAAAAGCGTATTTTACCGGTGGAAAAACCGCTTCGATCTAAATAACCTTAAATCTTTGGAATTTGATACTAAATTAAGACGTCCTCATAGACTGCGTGAGATGACAACTTCCCCTAGTATCCTTAAATTAATTTATGAGATTAGACTTTTGGATTTATCAAAAAGTAAATATGAAATTGAGGAAGAACTCAAAAGAGCCGGCATTAAGATATCCCGCAAGGTAATCCAGAAAGTTATTAACAGGCATTTTGAATTAAGGAATGATGAACGCAAGATTCGCCTTCAAAAATCAAGAAATTACAAGATCGCCAGAATTAAAGCCAGCCGTGAACTAAGAGAAAAAGATTTAGGCTCCTTAGTCCAAATTGACACTAAACATTTATATATTTTAGGTCAAAGATTCTATGTATTTGTTGCCATTGATTGTAGATCAAGATTGGGATTTGTTTATGCCTACAAAAGCGCATCCTCTAAAAATGCCGCAGATTTTCTTTTAAAAGTTATTCCATATTTTCCATTTAAAATTCTTGCCATCAATACGGATAATGGGCCGGAGTTTCTCTTGAATTTCCACAAATTAACAGAAGAACTTAATATTCCTCATTACTTTACCCATCCCCATACCCCAAAGATGAATGCGAGGGCTGAAAGATTGATTAAAACCTTAGAATATGAATTCCTGCATTACAGAACCTTAATACCGGAGATTGAAGAGGTCAGAAAGATATGTTGGGAATTCAATGATCTCTACAACAAAAAGCGTTTCCATCAGGCCTTGGGCTACAAAACACCGCAGGAATATGTTAGTATCTTACAGGAAAAGAAAGGAGGACAACCGTTCCTTATCTAGGGTGCCAGTGCAAGACTTTGAAATATTACAGGATTTATTGTACAATACGATATAAAGGCAAGGTTGGCACTTGGAGTATTTAATTTTTGTTAAATAAAAAATATGTCACCAAGATTAAAAGAGTTAAGAAGAGAAATACAAGGAAGTGGTTCACCTTTGGTAAATCACTCTATATAGCTTTTTCTTGCTTTTATCATACTTATTTGCTAAACTTAAGAATATACTAACACATCTGATTTTTTCCCTGAGCTACATAATCAGATGGATGTTTAAGGGAAATTATGAGATTAATTACATTAGAGGAATTATTGGAGGCAGGGTGCCACTTTGGCCATCAAGTTACGAGATCTAATCCTAAAGCCCGCGATTTTATTTTCGAAGCCCGCGACAATATCCACATTATTGATCTTGCCAAAACCAAAGAAGGTTTGGAAGAGGCCGCCGCATTTATTAAAGATGTAGCCGCCAAAAATGGAACGCTTGTAGTTGTGGGAACAAAAAGACAAGCAAGAACAATAGTTGAGGAAGAGGTAAAAAGAGCCCGTTTAGCAAATCCCTCCGAAGAAAATATTTTTTACATCACCAACCGTTGGGTAGGAGGACTTTTAACAAATTTCGGGGAAGTATCAAAAAACTTTAAAAAATTACATGATTTATTGACCGATCTGCAAGACGATGAGGTAAAGGCAAGATACACCAAAAAAGAAATAGGGGGATGGCAGAAAGAAAGCCAAAAATTGGAAAATCTATATGGCGGAGTTGCGAAAATTACCAAAAAACCCGATGCCCTTTTTATAATTGATTCTCATTTGGAAAATCTGGCAGTTAGGGAAGCATTGGCAACCGGTGTTCCAACAGTTGCTTTGGTTGATACCAATGCAGATCCAAGCGTTATTGATTATCCAATTCCGGCAAACGACGATGCTGTCGGAAGTATAAAGTTGATTATAAATTTCATCATCGATGCTTGGATCGAAGGACGAGGAGAAGCGATAAAGCAAAAAGAGATAAGCGAAAAGAAGGAAGTGGAAAAAGTTACAAAAGAAGAGAAAAAGGCTTTGAAAAAGGCAAAAACTGCTACCAAGAAAAAGAAATAATTGTTAAATTGTTTTATTGTTAAATTGTTATGGCAGATTTGGAACTATTAAAAAAACTTCGACTCGAGACTTCAATTTCACTTGCTGATTGCAGAAAAGCATTGGAAGAAACAAACAATAATTATAAAGAAGCGTTAGTTTGGCTTCGAAAACAAGGACTGGAAAAAGCAGCCAAAAAAGCAGAGCGAAAAACTCCTCAAGGGTTGATAGAATCATATATTCACCAAAATGGTAGAGTTGGGGCTTTGGTAGAAATTTTATGTGAGACAGATTTTGTTGCCAGAACGGATGAATTTAAAAATCTTGTTCACGAAATTTGTATGCAGGTTGCGGCAATAAACCCTAAAGATATTGACGAATTACTTAAAGAAGAGTATATTCGAGACAGTTCAATGACGATTGGAAACTTAATCAAAAGCACGATTGCAAAACTTGGGGAGAATATTGTTATCAAAAGATTTCAAAGATTTGAGATTGGAGATTAATTTTTAATTAAGTAGGCAGAAAAAAATATGTTAAATGAAAAAGAATTGGGTAGTAACATAGTTCACGATCCGCTTAGGGTTCAGACAGTAAGAATGAACGACCTGGCAAGTCGAAAGGGAGGATGGCAAATACAAAAACTGCTAGCGGAAATAGAAGGCTCAGTGAATGATGCACTAACAGCAGAACAGAGAGTTGAGGAACTAAGCGAACAAATAGATCAGATCCTAGAAGCGATTGGCAGTCTTAAAAGGTAAGCTTGTTAGTTATGAATCCAGATTTAATTAACGATATAAGGGTAAAGATGCAGAAAGTCCTGGGGGTTTTACAAGCAGACCTGGCAACAGTTCGAACCGGCCGCGCAACCCCTGCTTTAGTTGAAAATATTACAATCAATGCGTATGGGGGAGCACAACGGCTGACTTTAAAAGAATTGGCTACGATCGCAGCGTCTGAAGCACAGCTTCTGACCGTTACCCCTTTTGATAAATCTATTATTGATGAGATTCAAAAAGGAATTATGATGGCAAATGTTGGCCTAACGCCTTCGACGGACGGAAATGTCATTAGAATTTCAATACCGCCATTATCCGAAGAACGAAGGCAAGAGCTTATCAAATTGATGCACCAAAAATTGGAGAATGGCAAAATCTTAATTCGACAAGTAAGGCATGAGGCGATGAAAACAGTGGAGAAATTACGAACGGATAAGGCGATGTCAGAAGATGAGTTAAAGCGACTGGAAAAAGATATCCAAAAAATAACAGACGAGATTACGCTCTTAGTTTCGGAAATGGGAAAGAAAAAAGAAGAAGAATTAATGCAGATTTAGTTTGATCGGGGTCCTGTCAGAAGTTTCCCTCCAGCCTTCGTCAAGACTTCGGCCGGCAAGCCCGCTAATTTTAGCGCTGCTTTGCCCCTCGAAGCGAAGCGAAGTGGGGTCGGGAGCCCTTCCTCTTCTGCCACCCCTAATTCTAAATTATGATTATAACAATAATCGTTTTTCTGTTAATTTTGAGTTTACTAGTGTTAATTCACGAATTGGGTCATTTTTTTATGGCCAAGAAATTCGGTATCAAAGTCGAGGAATTTGGGTTTGGTTTTCCGCCTCGCATGTTTAGTAAAAAGATCGGCGAGACGATTTATTCGGTTAACTGGCTGCCGATTGGGGGTTTTGTCAAGCTTTACGGAGAAGATGAAGCCGGTGGTGGGAAACTTGTAACAAGTAACAAGTTACAGGTAACAAGTAGAGATAAGAAACGAGCGTTTTTTGCCAAGAGCGCTTGGCAGCGGGCAACAGTGATTATTGCCGGTGTAGTAATGAACGTGTTTTTAGCCGCCATTATTTATTACGCATTTTTAGGAATTTCCGGCTTCAAAACAACCTTACCCCTTCTGTCGGATTATAAATTTTTCGGCGTAAATCAAACAAATATAAATGAAGTGGTGATATCTGCTGTTTCCAAAAATTCACCTGCGGAAAAAAAGGGGCTAAAACCGTTAACCAAAATAATCGCGGTAAATGGAGAACAAATAAAAGATTCAAAAAGATTTATAGACATTGTAAGTCAAAATAAGGGAAAAGAAATCGAGATAGTCTATAGCCTCTTGCAGACCAACGAAACTCGCACAACAAAAGTTACCCCCCGAGTTTCTCCTCCTAAAGACGAGGGTGCTTTAGGGGTTGGGCTTTTTTCGCTTTCTTCAGCAGTCCTTAATTACCAAACTCCGATTCAAAAAGTTTTTTCTGGAATAATCCATCCTGTAAATCTGATGGGGTACAACCTCAATGTTATGGCCCAACTAGTTAAGGTTTCGGTTGAGAAAAAAACCACAGAACCTTTAAGTCAGGGAATAGCCGGGCCGGTTGGTATTGCATCTTTAACAGGAAGTATTCTCGAAATACAAAACTTAAAAGAAAAGATCTTAAATCTTCTTAATTTAGCCGGTATTTTATCTATCTCATTGGCATTTTTCAATATTTTGCCAATTCCCGCTCTTGATGGGGGAAGATTATTTTTTATTCTAATAGAAGCTGTTATCGGCAAAAAAGTTAATCAAAGGATAGAATCTTTAATCCATACAATTGGCATGATAGTCTTATTGGGTTTAATGGCTCTTATTACATTTAAAGATATAGGCAGATTTTTTAAATGAAAGAGGTCAAAAAAAGAAAATAAAATTATTTTTTTGGATATTGGTGAACAACAATATTTCCTTGAAACACTGTAAATGGATCTACTTTCTTTAGTGTTTTAAGAAGGGTACTTGCTCGATTAGGATCAATTACGTCGTATATAGTAGCACGACGGGTTTTATGAAAACAGGTTATTGATACTTCGGGTCTTTTTGCTTGTATTCTAAATAGTCTTTCTAAGTCAAGCGCAGTAGGTCTTTTAATTATTACCGGACATGTCAGCAATGGTTCTTGTTCAAATCTTGGCATAATTTTAGGATTATATAACAAATGCGGGGAATATGCTATACTTTTCGTATGCGTTATTCGAAATTGTTCGGGAAAACTATAAAAGAAGCTCCGAGCGATGAGGTTGCCGTCAATGCCAAACTGCTTCTTAGAGGAGGATTTATAGATAAGTTAATGGCAGGATCCTATACGCTTCTCCATTTAGGCAGAAAAGTTGAGCAGAAAATAGAACGAATTATTAGAGAAGAAATGAACTCAACAGGTGCACAGGAAATTTTAATGCCGCTTTTACACTCTAAAGAAATTTGGAATGAAACAGGAAGATGGGATTCGGCTAGAGAGGTTATGTATCAGTTTAAAAAAAACGACAAAGAATATGCCTTATCGTTTACTCATGAAGAAATAGTAATGGATCTTATCAGAAAACATGTCTCAAGCTACAAAGATTTTCCTGTAAAAATCTATCATTTTTCAACCAAATTTAGAGACGAAAAGCGCGCAAAGTCAGGTATACTTCGTGGACGGGAATTTTTAATGAAAGATTTGTATAGCGCACATGTTTCGAAAGAAGACATGATGAAATACTATTCGCAAATTATAGAGGCGTATAAAAAAGCTTTTAAGAGAATGGGTTTAGATGCTATTCTTACGGAGGCGGGGGGAGGAGTATTTACAAAAAATACCACTCACGAGTTTCAGGTAATTGCGGATAGTGGAGAGGATGAAATTATTTACTGTCCTGGTGGAGACTTTAGCGCAAATGCCGAAATAAGCCCTGTTAAGGAGGGGAAACAATGCGATTTGGGTCACGGGCCTCTGAAAAAAGCAAAAACCATTGAGGTCGGAAATATTTTTCCTCTTGGAACTTACTATTCTGAAAAAATGAATGCTATGTTTACGGATCAGGATGGAAAGAAAAAGCCCATCTGGCTTGCAAGTTATGGAATAGGCTTGACGCGAGCCGTTGGTGCAATAGTTGAAATTCATCATGATGACAAAGGAATAATTTGGCCGAAGGAAGTCGCACCGTATGATTGCCACTTGATAGAAATTCAAAATTCAAAATTCAAAAGTTTTGGAGACGGTGTTTACGAACAGTTAAAAAAGGCGAGAGTTGAGGTTTTGCTTGATGACAGAGACGATGTGTCGGTAGGAGCGAAATTTGCGGACGCAGACCTGATCGGAATTCCTGTCAGATTAGTAGTAAGCGCAAAAACAGGCGATAAGATTGAATGGAAAGAAAGATCGAAGAAAGCCACCGAGCTTTTAACAATAGATGAAATTATAAAAAAATTGCTATAAAAAACTGCCTCATGCTATAATACCACGACAGATTTTAAAAAGATATGGTAAGACTAGAACAGCAAAGATTACCTCGGCTAAATAAACCTGTCTTAAGAGAGAAAACTACGGGTTTAAAAGATTTTGGGGAACAAGAAGTAAAAGGCATGCATGCCCTTTTTGAATTGAACGACAAAAGAGATGGGTTTCAATATACTAGGGTAGAGAGTCTGGTAATGGCAATCTACGGCAAGAAAATTGCAGACATGTCAGATCCCAAAGCAAAAGCTAAAATAGTAGGTGATCATATTAAGATTTATTTTCCTCAACTACAGCGAAGGATTATTAAACAACTAAAGACTATATCGTGGCCTTTATCTTCAGATGATATCCCTGGAATAAAAATTAATAGACGACGATTGGCAAAAACTTTAGAATGGTTAATTGAGCAACCGGAGTACACTAATGTCACCTTAGAAGAACTAATACCAATTATTGAAAGAAAATTACCATTTGATAGGCTGCGTAGGAAAGTTACGGGAGAAAAGGAAGCTTAAGGTTGAAGATTTTTGTCCAGAGAAAAGTGTAAGCTGCAATTAAAACCAAACCTACAATTCCTATTAAAATTGGCATAAATTTATTCTTCTTTTTAACGGGAATAATTTTAGCTTGAGGTTCCGGTTGTGTAAAGTTTGGAGATGATGGAGAGGAAACTTCCGAATTCATTTGATCAAAACTTATTGTCTGAGGCGAAGGGTTTTGAGGTATAGACTGCGGTGCGGGTTTGGGTTGCACGGGAGGTTCAGGTGGCTTGATTGGGTTGAAGGGTGTCTTATCCTCAATCGGAATCGAAGTTGATATAGATTGGGGTTTGACTGGCGAAGTAGAGGTAAGGTTAGGAGGTTGAGCCGGAGTAGTAGGAATAGTTGTTGGAGGCTGGGCTTGCGGTTGGGATACAGAAGCTCCCATTACACGCTGGTAAGCCTCTCTTAATTTAGGGTCGAGTTGAGAAAGTTTTTGTGGGTCCATCCCGTTAGAAAATCCTCCTTTCAGGATTAATTTTATGAATATTAATTTTCTCCTTTAATGCGAATTTTCTAACGGGATCCATATATAATATAGTCTTTTATTTTGGGAGATTTGTCAAGTAGAGAGTACTAATGTATACTTAAACTCATGAATCCCGTTAAAGATCGATTTTATTACGTTTACATTTTGCAAAGCTTAAAGAATAGTAAATGGTACACGGGCTATACTAATGATTTACGCAAGCGTTTTAATCAGCATCAGCAAAATAATTCTACATATACAAAAGGGCGAGGACCTTTTAAACTGATATACTATGAAGCGTCATTAAGAGAGGAGGATGCTAGAGCGAAAGAAAAATATCTGAAAAGCGGAATGGGGAAGAGATTTCTAAAAAAATAGATTAAAACGCTCGCTATCTTTAACGGGATGAAAATTGTTGTTACACATACGTCCCCTGACATGGACGCAATTACTTCTGTCTGGCTTATAAAGAAATATTTGCCGGGGTGGGAGAATGCAATCGTAAAATTTGTGCCCGCGGGAGAGAGAATTGTAAATTCAGAATCCAGAATTCAGAATCCAGAATTTGAGGATCCAATCGAGAGAATTGGAGATGATGAAGTGATACATGTGGATACTGGACTTGGGCCTTTGGATCATCATCAGACCGCCTCGGACAAAGTATGCGGAGCATCTCTTACCTGGGACTATGTACGAATTAAGAATTTAGAATTTAAAATTCAGAATGAAAAGACCAAAAGTAAAATCGAAGCTGTTTCCAGAATGGTAAGAGTTGTGGTAGACATGGACCATTTTAAAGAAGTTTTTTGGAAAGATGCAACTGAGGATTACCATGAATTTTCTTTAATTTCGATATTGGATGGTTTGAAAGTACAAAAACCGGACCAAGATGAATATTATTTAGATTTTGTTTATAGCTGCCTGGATGCAATTCTTCATCAATTTGAGAACCGGATTTGGGCCGAAAAGGAAATTTCGGAGAGTGGACAAAAGTTTACTACACGATTTGGAAAAGGAATAGGATTTGAAACGATTAATGATTCGGTTATTAAACTGGCTCAGAAAATGGGGTATGTAATGGCACTTAGGAAAGATCCAAGAAAAGGATATGTCCGCATAAAAGCTCTACCTTCAACAGACAAGATAAAGATAGATTTAACATTGGCCTCGGAGAAGCTTAAAAAAATGGATCCTGAAGCAACATGGTTTCTGCATATTTCCAAAAAAATGCTTCTCAACGGATCAATAAAAAATCCAAAAATGAGACCAACGAGACTTTCTTTAGAAGAAATAATAAAAGTACTTGAACAAATATGAAGGGGTGTGTTTTTTGTAAAATTAGGGATCGAGAAATTCCCAAGGAGTTTACTTACGAGGATGAGGATATTATGGTTTTTCCGGACATTTATCCTCTTAAGCCTGTTCATCTTTTAATTATTCCCAAAAAACATATTAAAGATTTTTTGGAGTTTGAGGAGGGTACTCTTTTGGGAAAATTGAAAAAAATAATCCAGAGGATGATAAAAAAATCCGGGCTATCGAATAAAGGGTATCGTTTAACGATCAATGGCGGCGGAGCGCAGATAATTGACCATTTACACATTCATCTTCTAGGTCCTTTAGGCAAAACTGCGAAAATGTAGCCCGCTTAACCAAGGTCAGGTATTTACTCTCGAGTGGGTTTGGAGTAGAATAAGAAAGAGGAAAGCGGCGGATTCAATCCCGCTGAGCGGGATAAAGGGGGTGTTTTATTTATGGTAGTAGTTAGAAGAATGCCAGGAGATAGCGATGATGCGCTAATCAGAAAATTTCAGAGAAAAGTCTTAAACGAAGGGATTATTCCTGAAGCAAAAAGACGCGCTTTTTATTTAAAGCCAA
>JACQKL010000022.1 GCA_016204535.1 Candidatus Levyibacteriota bacterium
AATTCATTCCGTTCAGACCAGAATAAACTTTTAAATTGCCAAAATATGAATTAATCGCAAAGTAAGAATAAAGCAAAACTAAGAATAACATCAATAACCCAATAACCCAATAACCCAATTTCAAATAGGGATTTAAGATTAAGGATTTAAGATTTAAAAATAAACGAACAATTATATATCCTGACGAAATCGAAAGTAGTATAAATGCTTGATAGACAAGTTTAAACATTGTATTAGCTCGATAGTGAGCAGGATAAATATCCTTGACGTAGATAATTTCAGGAAGAATTATAAGCAGAGTAGATAAAATGATTAAAATTAATACAAAAACATCAGATATCGACAAATTTTTAATTTTTAATTTTAAATTTTTAAAAAGAAATATAATGAACGAAACTATCCAAAAGTAGAAGAAGCCGTAAAGAATAAAAAGCTGCCATAGGGGTGAATGTTGACAATGATTCGGCTCAAATAGGAAAGGGCCAAATTTGCCCAAATCTAGCAAGAATTTTGGTGCACACAGTATCCCTATTCCGGAAGCAAAAGGTTTAAAATTAAGATTAAAAGGGAGAGAAAAAAGGAAAAAGCCAATACCCAAAAGTAGTATGTAGTATGTAGTATGTAGTATGTAGACTTTATTTCGCACAATACTTAATACATAATACTTAATACTTTTTTTATCGATCACTAAAGCTTTAGATTTAGCATTAAGGTATAAAACAATAAAGATAGCAAGAATAAAATAAATTATGCCGTCCCAGGCATTGGTCATATACATCACCGCTAATAAGAAGCTTATTAGCGGAATTTTTAATTTTAAATTTTCAATTTTTAAAAATATAGATAGCAGTACAGCAATAGTAAGTAAAACAAAGGGAATATCTAACACGTGGCCGTGAAGATCGGAGACAACATAAGAATAGATAGGGAATTCATGAATTGTATTGTGGATAAAACGCGTTGCGTTAGGATACCAATAGTTATTTGGAAAAGTGATAGGAGAAAAGATTAACTGCCAGAAAGGTAGAGGGTTTTCATTAGCATAAGGTTTAAAGAATAAATAAATGGTATGTAAATTACCCGCAAAGTTTAATATGAATGCGGATATTAGTCCACCAGCGTATAGCATATAGCGTGTAACGTTTAGTTTGAAAAGTAAATTGGCTCCGATTGAGAATGCAGAGGTAAAAGAAAGAGCGGAAATTGTTGCAAGCATAAGATTAAAAGTTATAGATGAGGAAAGAAATGATAATTTTGTCAGTACGGCGGTAGTTAAGTGTCCGAAATAATAATAATTAATTGGGGAGGGTGTGAACCACATGTCGGCAGGCGGAAAATATTTGGCTCTTAAAATCGAATTTATAAAACCATAGTCCATATATTTCTCAAGTCCGTGAATGTCCGGTTGGTGCGCATGGATATATGACCAAAAAAACAAAATTCCCAGAAAAAGAATTTCCTCAAAGAAGAATATTTTCCATGATCGTCTTAAGGAGATTAAGAGATTAGGATATTTAAATATTAGGACAATATTAAGAATTAAAAAACCAAGAGCAGAAGAAATGATGGTAAGGTTTGTAAAAGGAAGTATTTTTAAAAACCCAAGGACAAAAACCGTGTAGCTTATGAAAGCTATAGATATAATTTTTGTGAAAATATAACCTTTGTCAAAAAAATTGGAGAAAATAAAACTGGTTATTGGAGTAAAGATTAAACCAATAACAAGAATTGTTGTCCACCATTGCAAAATGTTGACTAAGTCCGCAAAAAACATATTATTTAAATATTATTCTTATAAAGAGATATTATAACCTAAGATTGTTTTTTCAAACAAATCAAAGTTTGTTTTGACTGATTAAGCTAAATATATTATCAAAGCTTAATTTTTTTTCATTTTTGAAAATTAATACTTTTGGATGGTCGTATACCTGAAAAGTTTCTTCGCTTTGATCGTCATTAATTTCGATTCCAAGAAAAGAGGGATAAGAAGCGAATTCTGCCACTTTTTCGTATCCCAATTTACTTTCGAATAATAGCTTATAATATCTGGATGTAAGAGGATATTTAGCCGGTAGATTTATTAATGTGCCATATAGTCTCCTACTATTGATTATTAGATAATCAGCCTTAGATAATTTATCTGCATAATAATAGGCTTTTTGAGTGTTATCCGGTTCATAGATTGTGAGTTGTTCTATGCTGTATAAACTCGGGCTGGAAGATTTTATCGTAATAGGTAACCCGTCATCCCAGTGCTCTCCTAATAGTTTACTCTGAGTCGGAATATTTTCGTAGATCCATTTCGAGGCAGTAATCCTAGTTTGCTCTTTAGTGTAAATGGAAAAGAATGCTAAAGACCACAGAATGGTCAAAAAAATAGAAATAATCATTAATATTTTTCCGAAAACTTTTGTCTTTTTAAGAATCACGTATAGTAAATAACTGATTAATATGATAAGGAAAGGTATTGCTGGGAGCATAAACCGAATAAATTTAGTATGCCATAAGCCTACATATAAAAAATAAATAAAAGGAAATGAGATTAATAAAATATATTTAGGTTTTTTTGTTGTCAAGATTATAGCTATAAACAAGATAATGGTAGGAATTATAAGAAGAGAAATTGGGCCAATTTGCCAAATAAAATTTTTTAGCTGAAAAAGATAAGAAATAGTATGGGTAAACTGAAGCGTATATGGCACAGGAAGTGTTCCCAAAGCAACACCGGATTCGTATCGCATTGACTCAATAAATTTATCCCATTTTAAAAAAGTGTAGGGAGAAAAAAGTGTAAAAGTGAAAAAACTAATAGTTAAAAAAATAATTAATAGTAGAACTCTTTTTATAAAATTATAAGGATATTTTATTACGGTTAGTAAATGGGCAATGAACGGAAATATAATAAAAGATAAAGCTGTTGTTTTGGTAGCAGTAGCAATGCCGATAAAAACCCCACACAAGATGTAATCTTTCAGTTTTCTTGTTTTTAATAATTTGATTGAGAAGAAGCAAATTAAAAGAGAAATCAACACTAAAAAATTTTCCGTAATAGAGTAATGAGATGTTTGGATAAAAGTAACGGTAAAAGTTGTTAATAAAGAGGCTATTGCCCCGGTATATTTATTAAAAACTTTTTGAGTTAAAATAAAAATTAAGGGAATGGTTAAAGTGGAAAATAAGGCAGAATAAAATCTTCCAATTGTATTGATATGCCCCCAATCATAAATCCAGGCCGGATTATTGGTTAATCTTGAAATGATTTCTCCGGTTGCGTGATATAGGTAGATTAAAAATCCTCCATAAGCAAAAAAATTGGGATTCATTTGGGAGAAAAACTTTATATAAGATACGGAATTAGCTATATTGCGTTCGTCTGGATGAAAAAAATTTCCGCTATCCCAATTTAAATTGTAAAAACGAAAAAAACCGCCAACTAGAGTTAATAGAGAAATATATAAAAATAGCTTTTTGTTTTTAATAAAAATGTGCATTGGGTAGTTTTTGCTCAAGCGATTACAGAATGGCATTGGTTAACAGGAATAATGCTATTCCGGTTATAGTTACTACGATACTTCCAATGATTAAAGGTAGCAAAGAAGAATTCCCTGGTGGCGGGAGATTTTTTGAGGTTATTGCAACAGAGGTAGAAGTAGGGATAGGGGTAGATGTGGGAGTTAAAACAATAACTGTTGGAACTAGAGTAGGGGTAGGGGACGGGGTTGAAGTAGGGGTAGCTACTTGCGTTTCCGCCGCAAGGACAGTAAATGATTGCATTAATGTTATTAATATTCCTGAGGAGTTGCGGGTTAAAACTGTTATAGTATGAGGGCCTGGAGAAAGAGAATCGGTTGGTCTATATGTCCAATTGCCGTTACTGTCTGATATTATTTGGGCTTGCAAATCTTGTGGAGAATGAATTATAATTTGCACTTTTTCATTAGGTAAGCTCGTTCCTCTAAATTGAGGTTTCTGATCCATAAAAGACTGATCTTTTTTAGGAACTATTATTTGAGGCTTTAATTCCTCCGACTGACTCTCAATATTTGGAAAACTGAATGATTCTCCCGACCTTGAAGAAACTGGAGCGCTCTGATTTGTAAAATCATAGTCATTAGATAATGTTATCGTTGGTATGGAATTTGCTTGATTCAGAGATATTATCGCACTGGATTTTAAAGAATCATTAATGGCCAAAAGTTTTAAAATTGTATTTTCATCAAGCATGAGGTAGGAAGAAAGGTTACTGGTGCGTAAAGATTTTAAGGAGAAATCAAATTCGCCGTTCTCTGCGATAATACTAGATAATAATTGCGAATTATCTGTATTTAGGTAGACAAGCGATTCATTAGGAGGATTTCCGGAGGACAAGACAATTTTTCCCTTGATTGTTGCTTGTGAAGTGGAGGAAGAAGCAATAGTTGGAGCAGTTGAAACTTCAAATAAGACTCCATTATTTAAATACGTATTCCGACCCGAAATTATAGTAAGGAAGTATTTCGTATCGGGAGAAAGATTCTCTACGGTTATACTATGAATATTTTTAGGAGAAAAATTTCCTATTTTTCTATCCGCATCATCTAATTCCGTATTCCCTAATTCTTTAGTTAATCCATAATTGATAGAGCCAGTAGTTGCAATGTCTGTTTGATAAGTTATAGTAAATGAACTTTCTGATAAATTGGTGAATTTTATGTTTTTCGGTTCTTCCGAATTTGAAGCTTTACCTCTAAAATTTGTTTGGTTGTTAACAAGGATGGTAGTTAACACTACGCCCACCATTACAAGGCAGATGCCCAAGATTGTTGGAATTCGTTTGTTAAATAATTGATTTTTCATGGTTCAAGTTTTCCTTCTGGGGATGCTGGTTCTGGAGATATAATTTCTGTTGGTAAAATTGGAGTAGGGGTAGGAGTGATGATCCCTAATTCAAAAGTTGGATTTATTTTTGGTCTTCTTTTCAGCATATTAAGCGTTTGGGTGTCAAAAGAAGGTTTAATGGGAGCTATATCTTGATTTATAGCTTCTGATATAGTTGAATTTACTATACTATGATAGATGCTAGATCCTATCCAAGCTACCACAAAAACAAATAATAGAGTTAAAATTATTAAAATGTCTTTTTGTTTCATGAACTTATTCCTTAAAAAATGCTATGCCTCGAATATTAAATTCCAAAGACTGAATATCTTGAGTAGCAATGCTATTAATACCAAATACCTCAATATTATTAATTCTTTGCATGTTTGTTAGGGTTGAAGCAAAATTATAAATATTTTCCAAAGCGCCAACTCCAGTAATAGAAAACGAATAAGAATAATATTGTTTTCCCGGAGCCTTATTATTGTTTAATACCTCTACTTCGAAGTTTTGCAGTTTTCTTACCTTAACGTTTGATTGCTGAGCGATTGTTTGTATTTGAGCAAAAAGAAGATGGACGTCCGGTTGGGTCGGTATAGCATTTGTTAGGATGGGTAGATCGATTTGTAGATTGGCGTACTGCTTTCTAAGTTCGCTCAAATTTCTTATTTTAGTTTCTAATTGCTCGTAAACAAATTGATTATCGGAAAGTTCTTTTCTTAATTTTAAAATAGTTGAGATGGTTGGATTTATAGCAAAAAATCCAAAAAAGGATAAGGCAATGAGAGTCAGCACAATGCCTAGAAACTTTTGCGTCCTTTCTTTATTAAAATATGGTAAGGTTAGAGAATATTTATTTTTTAATATGTCTTTAGGGTCGTTAGCTTGCATATTCTTACTTAAGTATGGTCGTAATCTTAACTAAAAGGCCAAGAGATGGTTTATTTTCAATATTGTCTATACTTATCGATTTTATTTCGGGATAACTTTTAAGAGAATTTATGAAGGCGGTTAGTTGTGGTATGGAAGCTATATTCATGTCTATATTTATGCGATCTTTATTTAGCGTGAAATTATCAATCTTTATTCCCGGGGGCATCAAATCTATAATACCCTTAACAGTTTTATTGGCTTTTGAGCCTTTTTCAGAAAAAGTTGCAGCTAGCGCAATTCGATCCTGCAGATTTCTATACTTGTTTTCATCGCTTTTTAAAAGTGAGATTAAGGTTTGTTTCTGTTTGATTTTAGAATGAAGGTCAACAAGCTTTTCGTCTAGAGAGAATCTGTAAATAAAAGCGATAACTGCTACTATTTCGGTAAGGATCACAATCAAACGGCCTACTGTTAAGGCCCAACTCATAAATCTATCAAGGAGGGGAACTTGTTGATTTTTGACTAAATTTATTGAGGGGAAACTTTCTGACATAACAAATTTAGTCTAGAGTAATTTGGAGTCTTTGTCAAAGATTTAAGAGGTCTTTTTTTTAGCTCTTTTTGTTTTTGATAAGCCGGATTTGACCTTGGTTGGACTGAGCGTTTTTTTATTTTTATTCAACAGTTTTGATAATCTAGATTTTATTCTAGAAGCTTTGTTCTTATGAATTATATTTTTCTTAGCGCCTTTATCTATAATCTTAAAAGCTTCTTGTATGCTTTTTGGGGTTGGTTTTTTTCCAGCTTTTTTTATAGATAGTCTAACTAGGTTCTCTATTTTTTTATTGGACGATTCTTTTCTTCTGTCAATCCTTAATTTTTTCTTTGCCGATTTTATTAGTGGCATTGTGTTATTTTAGCATGCTATACTGTAAATTACAATAACATGGCTCAAAATTTTATTAAAAGAGGCTTAAATATTTTGCTTGCCCGCCAGACCAATATCCTCTCAGCAGCTTTCATTATAATGTCGACAATTATTCTGTCGCAAGTTTTAGGCTTGGTTAGGCAAAGATTGCTCGTTGGAATTTTTGGCGCATCCAATACTTTAGGCGTATATCTTGCGTCTTCAAGACTCCCTGATCTTTTGTTTCAACTTATCATTGCAGGCGCACTTATTTCCTCTTTTATTCCTGTTTTTTCCAATTTTCTATCGAAAAATAAGAATCAGGAGGCTTACAGAATGGCATCCAGCCTTTTAGCGATTGGTTTTGTGATTTTTTTTATTCTTTCTTTAATTCTTTTTATTCTTGCCCCCCTTTTTTTAAAAATACTTAATCTTGGAGCGGGTTTTTCTCCTTCCCAAATGAATCTGATGGTGGACTTAATGAGAATTATTGTCTTTGGCCAACTGCTTTTTATCGTTGGAACTTTTTTCTCGGTTTTACTTCAATCATATAATCACTTTTTTATTCCAGGCATCGCGGCTGCACTTTATAATTTAGGAATAATTATCGGAATTATTTTTCTATCTTCAAGTTTTGGTATTTTTGCCCCAGCTCTTGGAATGATTATAGGAGCTTTATTTTTTATTTTTGCCCAGGTGCCAATGATAAAAAAAGTTGGATTTATTTTTAAACCGTCTTTTTCTTTTAAAGTACCCGGAGTTTTGGACGTATTTCATCTTATGTGGCCCAAAACTCTTTCTCTTGCGGTTTTTCAATTAGGAACACTTGCAACAGTTACGCTGGTGTCTTTTTTACCTAATGCGGGAAGAAATTACGTTATATTTGATTATGCCCAGACTCTTGCATTTGCACCGGTTGCATTATTTGGTCAGGCAATTGCTCAAGCTGCTTTTCCGATTTTGTCAAGAGAAAGAGAGAAAATGCAGGAATTCAAATCAACTTTTATTACCAGCTTTAACCAGATGCTTTATTTAGTTTTACCCATCTCGGTTTTATTTCTAGTTCTAAGAATTCCAATTGTAAGACTTATTTATGGAGCAGGGCAGTTCGACTGGGCGGCAACTGTTCTGACCGGTAAGACTCTGGCGCTTTTTAGCGTCTCTATTTTTGCTCAATCTCTCATTGCTCTTATCTCGCGTGGGTTTTATGCTTTATACGACACGAAAACTCCTCTTATAATTGGCACGATTAGCACATTATTTCTAATTTTTGCAGGATATTTCTCCGTTTTGGTTTTAAGGATGGGCATTGAAAGTATTGCTATGTCCTACTCTTTAGGATCGATACTTAATCTTTCAATTTCCCTAATTATTTTTTATAAAAAAATTGGCGGTTTGGGCACGAAGTTATTGTTCTTTCCAACATCTAAGATTTTTTTAGCAAGCTTTTTTACAGGCATTGCTTTATATGTGCCGATAAAATTATTAGATCAATTAGTTTTTGATACAACCCGCACAATAAACTTAATCTTTCTAACCGGCATATCGAGTTTTATCGGACTTTCTTTTTATCTTTTTCTAACCTGGCTTTTCAATGTTAAAGAAGCAACTACATTTTTATTAATCTTTAGGAAAATTGGAAATTGGAAAGAAGTGCTTGATAAAAGTGAGGAAATTATCGAAGGGCCTAATTTAAGGCCATAGTGTCAGGATATTGTCAAGAAGCTTAAGCAAATAGGGAAGATAATGGCATTATGAAAGAGCAGCTTTTGCAAACAGTCAAGAGAACTCTTTTGGTAATCAACAGTCAAAATTTTAGAGATCCTGATCATCGAGCTAAGGTAGAGCGAGAACACGTAGGAGCGACAATTGAATTATTCGGAATGGGATTAGCACACGAGGTGATAAGATTAAGATACGAATCGAATATGGGCTTAGGAGAACCTGAATCTTCTGATTTCACTCCAAAAATTGTTGAGAAATTCCCGGTTGGCAAAGCAACAGCAGGAGTTGATCGTACGCAACAATGCGTTGAAAGAGATTTATTAGGAAGATTATGTGTTGGGGCAACAAATGGAGTTGTTGTAGTTAGGGAATTCTTTAGGCCACAAAATAGCGAAGACATGTCTTTATTTGAGGTTGCCAAAAGACATAAAGGTTTAAGCGGTGATGAAGGAGAGGTAATTAGAGCTATCCCAAGGCATGAGGCGGAAAAACTTATATTTTCAGGAGCGAATGGTTAATAATGACTTAAAACCCTCACATAAATCTCCCACCCTTTGATATAATCGTGTGGTTATGCAGTCTAATATCAGAAATTTTGCAATTATTGCCCATGTTGACCATGGGAAATCCACTCTTGCGGACAGATTTTTGGAGATTACAAAAACTGTGCCCAAAGAAAAAATGGCAGAACAGTTTCTAGACCAAAACCCAATCAGTAGGAGAAGAGGTATAACTATCAAATTGGCACCAGTAAGAATGAAATACATTCTGAATTCTGAATTATACATTCTAAATTTAATCGATACTCCCGGTCATGTTGATTTTTCCTATGAAGTTTCGCGAACGCTCGCTGCTTGTGAAGAAGCTATTTTACTGGTCGATGCCACACAGGGAATTCAGGCGCAAACAGTTGCTCATTTTAGGGAAGCACAAAAAGAAAAACTATACATAATTCCCGTTATTAACAAGATAGATTTGGAAAGCGCACGTACGGAAATAGTAAGTAAAGAATTGGTCGAAGCCTTTGGATTTAAAAAAGAAGAAATAATTTATATTTCGGCAAAAACTGGTAAAAATGTAGACCTTCTTTTAGAGGCGATTATTAGAAGGTTACCTACTCCGAAGGGGGAAACAGATAAGGCTTTGCGCGGTTTAATTTTTGATGCGGTTTACGATGAATTTCGTGGAGTAGTTGCCTATGTCAGAATCGTTGATGGGCAAATAGAAAAAGGAGACAGGGTCCGCTTTTATCAGAACAATATTGAGTCGGAAGTGACAGAGCTTGGATATTTTTCTCCTCACCTCCTGCCTGCAGACGAACTGTCAACGGGTGAAATTGGATATGTAATTACAGGTATTAAAGACATCAGAAAAGTGCGGGTGGGAGACACCATAACCGGAACTCAAAACTACGAAGAAACATTTAAGCCGTTGCCGGGATATAAAATTCCTAAACCAATGATATTCTTTGGAATGTATCCAAAGGCAACTTCGGATTATGCTTACCTCAAGGAGTCTTTGGCAAAACTTACTCTTAACGATACAGCTCTAACTTATACTGAAGAGTATTCCTCTTATTTGGGCAGCGGATTTAGAGTGGGGTTTTTGGGACTTTTGCACGCGCAGATTATTAAAGAAAGAATAAAACAAGAATTCAATTTGGAAATTTTGCTGACTATGCCACAAGTTCTATATAAAAAAGAGGAGGATCCGGCAGATGGTTCAAAGCAAATAATGTTGGAGCCCTACATGAGATTAACAGTCTATTGTCCAAAAAATTATGTAGGGCCAATTATGAATATTTGTCAGAGTAGAAAAGGCAGTCTGATAGATCTTAATTATCATGAAAGTTACGCGGTTTTGTCTTATGATATGCCCTTTAGCATGTTTATTAGAGGAATTTCTTCGGAATTAAAATCCGTGTCAAATGGATTTGCAAGCTTAGATTATAAGCTCACCTCTTATAAAGAGGCAGATTTGGTAAAAATCGAAATAAAAGTGAATGATGTCACGATTGATGTTTTATCGGAGCTTGAATATCGAGAAAACGCAATTAATAAGGCTCAAAAAAAAGTGGAAAGATTAAAAAAATCTTTACCAAGACAACAATTTAGGCAAATTATCCAAGGAGTTGTGAACGGAAATATTGTTGGTAGAGAAGAAATACCTCCCTTTAGGAAAGACGTTCTTGCTAAAATGTCCGGCGGAGATAGAAGACGGAAAGATAAACTGTTGGAAGCGCAGAAAAAAGGAAAGTCACGCCTTATTTCGAAGGCAAAAATATCTATTCCGCAAGAATCTCTTCTTGAGTTGCTGGAAGGGAATATTAGAGAGCTATAAACAAGAGTCCGCCAATAAGCATTAATACTGTACCTAAAATTCCAATACCTATTATTGTTTCTCCGGGGCCCGGGGGCGGAAGAGATACTATTGCAATGGGAGAATTAACTGTAATAATTTTTGTGCAGCTTTGTACCTCTGTACTTGCATTGTTTTTATCGTCAGTTAAAATGGCGAAGGCCGTATAAGTCCCTGGATTATTATAAGTATGCGATAACTGACTGTTTACAGAATTTGTTCCTATTCCGCCTCCGGCAGTTACAGCTTCCGATTGGCCATCTCCAAAATTAAAAGAAACATTACTAATTGAGCTGTCGGGATCATTTCCCATGGCAGTAAAAGAAATAGAATAAGGAGCGTCACCCGATATAGAACGGTCAGTGCTTAAACTGACGCAGGTAGGAGCAATTCCAAGATCTTGCGGTGTAGGAGAAGGAGTATTGGTCGGAGTCGCGGATGAAGTTGAAATAGGAGTTGGAGTAGAAGTCGGAGCCAAAGCCTGGTTAATGGTTACAGTTGCAGGAGTGGTGGTTGACAAAACATTTTCGCTGGTTTGGTCAGAGGCTGCGATTGATAAAACTTGCGTGTTGGTGCCAAAGGTAATGCTACTTGGATTACCGTCGTTTGTTATGGCAATTGCTTTAAGCCTTAGTACTGCAATTTTGGTTTTGGTGGTTACAACTTTTGTTGGATCCGCTCCGATCGATAAGGAAATAGACGCGGCTCCGTATGCATAACTTGGATCTTCCAAAACAGAGATCAGCGTATTGGAAGGATCGGGGTTTGGCGCCAGACTATCCGTTACTGTCGTAAATTTTGCTGGATCAAAACTAATAGACAATTTTACAAATGAGACTTGGTTGCTGGTTGCACCGCTTCCCGGATCTAGCATAACATCTAGATCCAAAGTCTTATTTACCTCTGTTGTAAGAACAGATGGATTAAGAGAGAGTGTTGTTGATGCGGTGGCCTTAGTGGTAGTCTGTTGACGTTTTTGAGCAACATACACCGAGAAAGGAATTGCCAGAAGAATTACAATTATAAAGCCTAATAAGAATATTTTCTTGTACGACGAAAAAACAGACATAACAATCCCTATAATTTATCGTATTGGAAAATAAGAAGTCTGTCAACTTGACGTTAAACTATAGGTTCTTGACACTAATTTATTTTTGTTGTATAAATCACAGATAATCATTTATAAGGAATGATACTATTTCTTTGTATTAATTTAATATGATTAAAAAATTAAATATCAAGCCTCTTTTTGACAATGTTCTTGTTAAACCTCTGGAAGCAGAAACCAAAACTGCAAGCGGCATTATTTTACCGGACAGCGCAAAAGAAAAACCCCAAATAGGTGTAATTATGGCTGTCGGATTCGGAAAATTAGACAAAGACGGAAAGAAACAGCCAATAGTTGTAAAAGTTGGAGAGAAAGTGATGTATAAAAAATGGGGCGGATCTGAGGTGAAAGTAGGTAATGAAGAGTGGACAATAGTTAGTCAGGAGGATATACTGGCGATAGTAAATTAAAATATGGCGAAACAAATCAAATACGGACCAGAAGCACGGGAATTATTAAAAAAAGGCGTAGATCAGCTCGCAAAAGCTGTTGCAACTACACTTGGTCCTAAAGGGCGAAATGTGGCATTAGATAAAAAATGGGGTGGACCAACTGTTGTTCATGACGGAGTAACGGTTGCAAAAGAAATAGAGCTAGAAAACCCATTTGAAAATATGGGCGCTCAGCTTGTTAAAGAAGCCGCAAGTAAAACTGCCGATGTAGCAGGAGATGGCACTACAACTTCCACAGTTTTAGCTCATGCAATAGCGCTTGAGGGAATAAAAATGATAACTGCGGGGGCGAATCCAATGGTAATGAGAAGAGGTCTTGAAAAAGCAGGAGAAGTCGTAGTAACCGAGCTTAAGAAAATGAGCAAAGCCATCAAGCAAACTGATATTGCCAATGTAGCTACCATCTCCGCAGGCGATCCACAGCTTGGAGGTCTTATTGCGGAAGCTTTAAAAAAAGTTGGAAAAGATGGGGTGGTAACGGTTGAAGAAGGAAAAGGCTTGTCAACAGAGATTGAATATAAAGAAGGAATGGAGTTTGATAAGGGGTACGCATCTTCTTATTTAGTCACCAATCCTGACAAAATGGAAGCGGAAATCGAAGATCCTTATATCTTAATTACAGACAAGAAAGTCTCCGCTCTAAATGAGCTTCTTCCTTTTCTTGAAAGTCTAGTTAAAGTTTCCAAAAATCTGGTGATTATCGCCGATGAGATAGAAGGAGAAGCGTTGGCGACTTTGGTGGTCAACAAGTTAAGGGGAACATTTAATGCTTTAGCAATTAAAGCTCCTGGCTTTGGGGATCGAAGAAAAGAAATGCTTGAAGACATTGCTATCCTAACCGGCGGAACTGTTATTTCGGAGGATACCGGACGTAAATTTGACAGCGTAACAATTGAAGATTGTGGAAGAGCAGATAAGGTTTGGGCGGATAAAGACAATACCAGGATTATCGGTGGAAAAGGAAACAAAACTAAAATTGCTGCTAGAATTGCTCAAATAAGAAGAGCAATTAATGAGTCGACATCAGACTTTGATAAAGAAAAATTGCAGGAGCGTTTAGCCAAGCTTTCCGGTGGGGTTGCGGTTATCAATGTTGGAGCAGCAACAGAAGTTGAAATGAAAGATAAAAAAGAAAGAGTTAACGATGCGGTTTCCGCAACAAAAGCAGCACTTGAGGAAGGAATTGTGCCGGGAGGAGCGGTCGCACTTTTGGATATTTCAGGAAGAATGGTTGCAAAAGATCTGGAAAACATTAAGGCTTCAAGGGACGAGATATTCGGTTTTGAAATTGTGAAAAGGTCGATGGAGGCTCCTTTTGTTAAGCTTATGGAAAATGCAGGAGTAGATGCTGGTCAGTTAATTGCCAAGGCCAGAGAAATAAGCGCATCAGGACAAGGATTTAATATTATGACTTTAGATTCGGTTGAAAATGCAAAACCTGTAGATATGTTGAAAGAGGGGATTATTGATCCACTGAAGGTTGTCAGAACTGCAGTTCAAAATGCAATTTCTGTGGCAATTATGATCCTTACAACAGAAGCTCTCGTTACTGATCTTCCGGAGAAAAAAGAGGCAAGTATGCCGGGTATGCCTCCGGGCGGCATGGGCGGAATGGATTATTAACGAAATTTCTAATTTCTAATTTCTAATTCTTAATTTTTGATAACCGCTGAAAGGCGGTTTTTTGTTGGATTTTGATATAATTAAACTATGAAGTGGTTTAAGACATGGAACAGGCCGGAATATAAGGAGTGGGCAAGTAAAATTCCTCAAGGTTATTTTCTAATTATAATCCGTAAAGAAAAAGATAAATATCTATGTGTCAGTGCAGAGCTTATCGTGGGAGAAAGAGGTCTGCCGAGATTTAAGGTAGTGAAAGAACATTACTTTGGGAATGAAAAAGAAGCACAAAAACAAATTAAAAATTGGAAAACATAGGATTTATAGTAACTGCAAATATACTGGTATATCTTCAGTTAGAAAAGTTTGGAGCCGATTTTGGCGGGTTTGTCCGGGCGGACGAGGACGACTTTTCCTTCTTCATTTTTTTTCTGTACTTTTGTGCCGACAAAAAGTACCAAAAACTCGCGAGCTATGAAAGTCGGCCTATTTTACTTCGCTCATTTATCGGGTGATTTCACCCCCTCCTCAACCCCGCTGAGCGGGGTGAGGAATCTCCCTGATGCATTCGCTCAGTAAAACTTAACGGCCTTTGTTTCAGCGCTCGCAAAGGAAGTATAGATAGAAAATATTTGTAATGGTATAATTATTTTTATGAAAAAGGTTTTTTTGTTTATTGCGCCACTTTTTATAGTCATCATTATTTTTTCCGGAATTTTATTTTTTTTGGATAGAAAAGATGGTAAGGGAGCGCTTCAGGTAACCTCGGTTCCGCAAAGTAAAGTTTATCTAGATAATAAATTATTAGGCTCTACTCCTTTTTGTGCCTGTGAGGCGCCGCAAATGCTTGCCAGCGGAGATTATACGATTAAACTGGTTCCGATTGAGGGAAATTTCAGACCATTTGAAGAAAAAATTACGATCAATAAGTCTACCCTTACGGCTGTTGACAGAACATTTTCGGATAACGGAGAAAGTGAAGGAAGCGTAATAGGTTTGATTCCAATAGATAATAAAAAAGATGCAGAGGTTTTGATAATTTCTCTGCCGGATAAGGCAAATGTTTTTTTAGATAATAATCCGGTTGGAATTACGCCTTTACTTCTAAAACAAATTAGTGAATCTGATCATGATTTAAGGATTACCCTCTCAGGCTACAGAGATAAGTCTGTAAAAATTAAAACAGCTTTAGGTTATAGGCTCAGTTCGCTTGTTTTTTTGGGAATAAATGTTGATCTTTCCAGTCCTCCTTCTGCGTCGCCCACATCTTCGCTTTCTGAAGATACGATAATTCCCAAAGTTTTAATTTTAAATACCCCAACCGGATTTTTGAGAGTTAGAGAAGACAGCTCTATTTCATCACCAGAAATTTCTCAAGTCAAGCCCGGAGAAACTTATGAACTGATTCTTGAAAAAGAAGGATGGTTTAAAATAAAACTTGCGGATGACAAAATGGGATGGATAAGTTCATCTTATGCCACCAAGCAATAAATTTGTTTTGCCAAATATTAAAATTTATGGACCTATTACGTAGATAATAGTAATGACCAAAGCAATCCAAATAACGACTGTTATTAACAAAGGCTTATCGGATAGTAAAACTCTGTCCGGACTTTCTCCTTCCTGTTTTTCATAAATATCCTGTAAATAACGCATCAGTCCGTAAACAACAGGAACGATCGTTATCATTAGCCATTTTCTTTGGAAAAAAGCAGGTAAAAAATCTGGTAAAAAGATGCTCAGTCCAAGTTTGAATCCGCTCGGATTTTCCAGAAAAGTAAAAAGCGCGTAGGACACAAATGTTGAAGTGGCAAAAATTGAAGCATAGACATCTAAGAGTCTTTCCGAATAATGGGATAAAGTTTTTCTGACACTGGCTATATTTACGGATTTATTTTGAGAAACAAGAGTTAGTTCAGATCTTCTCTTGCCAATTGCCAAGAACAAAGATAAAGAAATCGTTGTTAGCAAAAGCCAAACAGAGATATGAAATCCTCCGGCCAGTTCTCCCGCATAAACTCTTAAAATGTATCCTAAAGCAATAGCTAAAATATCGATGACAGCCAGTAGCTTTAAAACTGTTGAGTAAAAAAATTGGATTAGGAAATAAAAAATTTCCAATATTAAAAATGCCGGATTAACCATAAGACCTAGAACAAACGAAATACTGATCAAAAAAAACGCCAAGACTAAAACATAAGTTATGGATAAATCTTTGTTAGCAAGAGGTCTGAATCTTTTAAATGGATGGAGTCTGTCTTTTTTTATATCAAAAATATCGTTAATTATGTAGCTTGCAGAAGATAAGGCGCAAAAAGCAAAAAATGCCAGTGATGCTTTTTGTAAAGCGGTTAAATCGAATAGATCTCCAGAAAATGTAATTGCGGCAAAGATCGCAGTGTTTTTTATCCATTGTCTGGGACGAAGCAATCTCAAGGTGTTATAGGCGATTTTTATCATATGTATTTTTGTAAGCGATGCAGGAAAAGTAGAGTTCCGCCTAGTATAATTAAAAGCATGATGATTGCAAAAGCCTTAGCTTGACTTGACAAAACTAAGGCAAGCGATCCTAATATAGCAGAGATTATCCAATAAAACAATGCAATACTTCGCTGTCCCATTCCGAAACTCAAAAGTAAATGATGGAGATGTTTTTTGTCATGCCAGAAGGGAGAGCGTCCTGTTAATAAGCGACGCAGGATCGTAAATATTCCGTCTATCATTGGTACTCCCATTACGAGTATTGCTGTTGCTAATTTTGCGCCCGACAAAATTGATACAGCGCTTAATAAAAGATAAATTGCAGTTGCGCCATATCCTGGAAATATTCTTGCCGGATGAAAATTAAAGATTAAAAAACCAAGCGAGCTACCAGCTATAATAAATGAAAGCGTTGCAGCAGTTTTGCTAAACGAATCAATGCCTGCAAATCTAAAACTTAACAGTCCGATAACAATTGCAGATATTGTTACGATTCCGGGCATTTGACCATCAACCCCTTTACTCCAATTTAACATATTCATTACCCAAATAATCCAAAGCATAGCGGCGATATCGGAAAGCATAATTGTCAAATGGAATCCTAATAAGTTAAGAGGAATGCTAATTGAACTTAAGTGAAATATTCCGCCAATTGGATTGGTTATGAAAGAAATAGTTATTCCATTTGTAACAACAATTGCCGCAACTGCAATATTTGCGAGGAAACGCAAGTAAGGAGAAATATCATATTTATCATCAATGACGCCTACTATAAGCGCAATTGCTGCTGCTATAAAAAGAGCAATAACAGTTTTTGTTAAAGGTAGGAAAAATATTCCGGCCACTATAATACCAATAAAAAGAGGAATACCTCCTCCCCGCGGAGTTACTTTTTTATGAATTATTCCGGGATGCTTATGGGTTTTTGGATCATCAAGAAGACCTATCTTTCTTATGATAAGTAAAGAAATAGGAGTCACAAGAGTGGTTAAGATAAATGCTGTTATGAAAGGAAAAATTACCATCTTTTAAATTATTAATACAACAGTTTTAACAATAAAAAGACAAGTAAGAATGCTGGTAAGAAGACTGGTTGCGGCAAGCATCCGGGAAACAAGAGGAGTTTTTCCATAAGTTACTGCAGAAATAATCAGGTTTATTATAAAAATTAATATCGCAGTTAATACGGGGATAAATATAGTAAGAGTTGTTCCAAGTCTTTGCTCTCCCCATGGTAACTGGTTGAAAATTGGCACAAATGGAGGAAGGGATGCATAGGAAAACAGAATAAAAACAATAATTGAAATTATAAAAAATACATTAATAAGATAAGCGAATGTTATAGTCTTATCGCTTTTTACATCTTTAAAAAATTCTTTCATAGATTACGGCTTTACCGATATTTATTTTTTTAGAATAATTTATAAGAGGAAATGGAATTTCTTTCTGATTTAGCATTACCACAATAAATTTTGGCTTTGTTTTGTCTAGCGCAATCTTTGTGGTTGCGATACCATCTTTGTAGTTTGTCATATGGTAGGTAACGATGTATTTTGCGGGTGGAATTACCCCAACCAATTCATACAATTGAGCATTATTTCCCCAAATAAAAATTGTGTCATTTTTATTAATCTTTGGTTTAATAAACCGGGCTATCTCATAATCAAGTGGAGTATTACGATCAAAGAAATTTTGATAAGAAGTTGTTGTTTTTTTACCCAGAATATAGGAAATAAAATTTTGGTAATAGTTAACGCCCTTATTAAATCTTGGAGTCCCAAAGCTTTTAATTAGTATTATTGTCGAAATTATTATGAAGATAGCGATTGTCTTTTGGTATTTTTTATCAAAGAGCATTAATCCTATCATTAGAGATAAGCTAGGTATTAAAACCAAGACATAATGCGTGTAGGGCCGTTGAGAGAAAAAGGTATTAAATAGAGAAAAAGCAAACCAGATAAGAACAAAAAGTGAAGTTTTATTAATTTCTTTTCTTTTTGTGAAGATATAAAGAATAAACATTCCTAAAAGAAGAAGTTTTAGAAAAAGAAGAAGAGGAAAACCACCAATTTTATTTCCATAGCTTACATAAGAAACATTACTAATAAGTGTTGCCTTTAAAAAATCTATTAGTGTGCCATTTGAGAGAAAAAATAGAATAACTGTCAATATTGGCAACAAAAAACCTACAAGAATTAACGAAAGCTTAGTTTCTTTTTTTATTGAATTAAAATTTATAATGAGGCAAAAGATAAAAAAAGCAGCCAGATCGAAAACAGCAACGATTTTAAAAAGAAAAGCTATTCCTAAGAGAAGTCCGGCAACGAAAAACTTTTTTTGGCTGACAATAAAAAAGGAAGATGCAACAATAGGTAAAAGCATAAAGTTTTCGGCATTGGCAATATTTCCTTCAAGTATTGGCGTACTGAATAGAACGGCGAAAATAAAAGTCGAAATATAGTGAATATTGTTTTTATTTTTAAAAAGCTTTTTTGAAAGAAAGAAGAATAATGCGACCGTCAAGACGCCTACGATAAGAGAAGCCAATCTTGTTAAAAACTGATCCGATTGAAGGATTGCATATGTCCAATATAGAAGAGGTGGTTTATTGTCAAATATTTCTTTATATAGCAATTTTCCATTGTTTAAAGAAGTCCCAACTACTTGGTATATTCCTTCATCTCCATACCAAAGTGGTTCAAAAAGTGAAGGAAATCTTAGAATAAAAAATAAAAACGAGGTAAATATAATAAACCAAACTTCTTTACTTTTCTCAAGTTTCCCTAGAGTCTTCATAGCTTTTCCGTGACTTTGTACTCTAGTCTTTTCCCAAGCATAAGTAAAGTATGGGCGACTAGAGCAGGAAGGGTGGAAAGAAAGAATCCAACAATTGGGAGTAGGACAAATTCAAGAGGAAATAAAAGTTCTCGAATTTTAGATAAAGATGGATTTTTTGGTCTGCTTCGAAAATCAATAATAACCATTACTAGGAGAGCAATTAAACAGGAGGTTAGAATAATTCCTGCCAGACTTGGCAATTTATATCCAAGTGTGGTTCGGGAGAAAACAGGATTTATGAATGTAATTATATTGGCTGCAATTGTGATAATAAACCAATTGACCGGCCAGAGGAAGTGGTCTAAGAGTACATTAAAAAGCATAATTGTTTTTCTTAAGAAGGGAACATTAGGAACTGTAAACCACCATTTGATAAAAAGAGGATCATCTGATACTCCCCAAGACCACCTTTGTTCCTGCTGATATTTGCTTTTTAAACTTTTGAAAAAGTTTGAAGACCGTGGAGAATCCATCGAAGTTTTTAAAAATATCGGTTTGGCCCATATGTCGCCATTGAGTTTGTAAAATGCTTTAAAAAAGATTCTATAGTCCTCTGGAATGACATCTGTATCCCAGAAATCTATTTTTTTAAGAAGGGAAAACGATAAGGAATAGGTTGAGTTAGAGATCAGTCTATCTCCTTGGACTAAGACCGCCGTTCTCCAAAGAGAGCCAAAAAAGGCAATAATTCTAATAGGAGCCGGCACGTTCCAAAAATTATTATGGTTTACATTTGCTGACTGCCAGAATTTATTATACGGTTTGGGATCGCTTAGAAACTCAAAGGTCAAATAAGAAAAATACTGTTTATCAAAAATTGAATCAGCATCAACAGAAGAGACAGTTGCATAATTTATGTCAATGATTTTTTGCAGAACCAATTTTTGGTAAATTTCTTTTGCCGCAAAGGATTGGTTTGAGGATTTACCTTTGATCTCACCTAAAATATCAGGATGGAAGGTTGCAAATATTCCCCCAAATATATTTTCAAACTCAGTTACTAATATATTGGCCTTTTCTTTAGCTTTTTCCTCTCTTTCTTCCATGCCCAAAACTACAAAGATTCTTTTAGTAGGAAGTGTTTGAGCGGCAATTGAGGCAAGAGTTGTTCTTAATTTATTAACGCTTTCCGTGTAGTTGGGAATTATAACTACATGATTAACTTTTTGATAATTTTTAAGTTTTTTGGCTTTGGCAAACCAATTTTCTGCCTCAGAAGCTTTTATTTTTTTAGAAGCAATGAAAGCAGAAATAGCCAGTGAGAATGATTTATAAAACCAGTAGACGTCAAAAAATAAAATAAAATAGGCAACAATATAGGGTATAAGAAGCGAACCCCAGATTGGAAAAAGAATTAAAGTCCAGGACACTGTTCCTGGAAGCGCTTCTAAAAACCGTTTTGTTTTAATCGGATAACGAGTAAATATTTTTTGAAAGAAATTAGTCATAGTTTATTTGGTGTCTAGCTTGAAAATGGTTCTTGCGTTTTCGGTTGTTTTTGCCTCAAAAACCTCAAGGTCTACACCTTTGATTTTGGCGAGCGCCTTGCCTGTAATTATAACATAAGAAGGAACATTTCTGCTACCACGCTTTGGCTCCGGTGTTAAAAAAGGACTGTCCGTTTCGGTAACAATTCGGTCAAGGGGAGTATGCTTGACTAGATCTAGAAGAGAAGTGGTTTCTCCTGGTGCAATACCTTTATAAGTGATATTTCCATCAAAGCCCACGTAGAAGCCTAAATCTAATACTTTTCTTAAAATTTCAATACTGCCTGCGAAGCAGTGGAACATGCCTGGGGGATTTAAGAGATAAGATTTATGATTTATGAGAATATCTAAAATTTCTTTGGCAGCGTGACGGTTATGGATTTGTAGAGGGAGTTTGAGCTTAAAAGCTAGTTCGATTTGTTTGATAAACACGTCTTTCTGAAGTTGGGGGTCAACTATAGCATTTGATTTATAGGAATAGAAATCCATTCCAATCTCTCCAATACCGACCACTTTCGCATTTTTCGCAAGCTTTTCTAGCTGCTTAATCCAACCCTCTTCAAGTTTATCTGCGTGATGGGGATGAACTCCGACAATCGCATAAAGGTTATCGTGTTTTTGCGCAAGCTCTACCGCTTTTGCACTGGAATCTATTTTTGTGCCAACATTTATTATCTTAGTTACACCAGCCTTAAGAGCATCTTTAATAACAGCATCATAATCTTTCTCAAAAGCATGGAAATTCAAATGACAATGCGCATCAATCATGAACTAATTATAGCAATTTAATTTATTTTCTGACGAAGAGGAGAGCGCTGGGGAGATTTCTGCCGGGGCCGGCTTTGTAGCCGTTAAACCAAAGTGCGGTTGATCCTCCCTGATCAAGTCCCAAAGCATTCTCAAAACCCAATGCCTTAAGAACGCCTGCTGCCTGGGCTGCTGAAGCATTATAGACAATGCCAATATAGGCAAAGTTTCCTTTGTTGGCGACAAAGGTTCGGGCACCAGCGCTATTAATCTTAGGGTCTGAACTTCCCCCAAAATTATTGTTGCCGCCCGAAATATAAAGTGGGTAATTTGCTAAAACACTATCAACCCCAGTATCTCGTCCCCAGTCCAAAGACTGTCCCCGTACTCCCATGGTATTGCCGCTAAAATAAACCAAGGGCACAGTACTATATTTATTATTATCGGAATTGAAATAATATTTATTTTTATTCATAAGTAAAGTATCAAAAGAATTAGTTTTGCCCGCACAGCTTGGATACTCGGCAGGACAGAAAAACGGACCGTTGATCCCCGCATAAGCTCCACTTCTTGAGGCATAATCACCAAGACTCATTACGGGACAATTATTGCTACAATCGGAATCGGATGCCGTATCAACAATTACCCGCGTTGAATTCAAATCTGCTGCAATCATTGCGACATTAAAAGTCCCGCTGTCGGTTTTTACAGCCTGAAAACTATATCC